>UQGS01000055.1 GCA_900540685.1 uncultured Catenibacterium sp.
AATCTAGTAGCGCATATGTCTGATATGCCGTATAATCTTGTTGGTATGTTTTCATGCTAGAATCAATATACCACAAAAGGCGGACCTCGGTCCGCCTTTTGCTTTTTATGAAACTATAATGAGTTATTTACCCGTTACAGCCCCTTTAGCTTCTTACCTTGAAATATGTTGCTGGAGTATCCTTTAAAGCATCCTCTAGATCTTTAAATTCTACTTCATCAGTAATATAAATATGATCATCCCCAAATGAATAATATTCATCATAATTCAAATCTAATGGCTGTTCACTTCTTACATAATACTTAGAAGATGTAATAGGATATACATCTTCAGTATAATCATAATCATGTGTCCATATATCCTTCTTAGCTGTCTTAATAATATCAGCTACTACAGCACTTGCAGTAACATAACGTCCTGCACCCTTACCATAGAATAATACGTTTTCTAGATAATCACATGTAATTTCTACTACATTATATGCATCCATGACATTTCCTACAATCTCACTCATAGGTACAAGAGTAGGAGATACATCAATACCTAAACCATTTTCTAATTTTTTACTCATCGCAATCAATTTAATTCTATAACCAAGCTTCTTTGCATAATCCATATCTTTCTTAGTCACATTACGGATACCAGTACATTTGATCTTATCAAAATCAAAGAATGTACCAAAGGCATTCATAGTAAGAATATAGATCTTATGGGCTGCATCATAACCATCTAAGTCTAATGCAGCATTGGCTTCTACATAACCAAGATTCTGCGCAATCTTTAATGCTTCCTCAAAATCAAGATTATCTCTTTCCATTAATGTGAGAATGAAGTTAGTAGTCCCATTTAAGATACCTTCAATCTTATTAATATTGTTGGCAACTAAATCTTCCTTTGCAGGTACTACAACTGGAATACCTCCACCAACACTTGCTTCGTAATAAAGGTTTACACCATTTTCTCTTGCAGCAGTAAAGAGTTCTTTCGCATCATGCGCAATAAGCGCCTTATTTGCAGTCACTACGTGCTTCTTCTTATTTAATGCATCTAAGATGATCTTTTTAGCGATAGTAGTACCACCAATAAGTTCTACTACAACATCCACATCTTCATCATTGATGACTTCATGATAATCCTGTGTATAAATAATACCATCAGGAAGGTTTACATCCTCAAGTGCACAACCGTACTTAACGACTACTTCTTCCCCAATTGTTTTTTCTAGTCTTTCTTTTTCTTTTGTAAGAATATCTACAGTTCCGAAACCAACAGTTCCTAGACCAATAACACCAATAATCATTTAAACTTCCTCCCCGATAGTATTAGAATTGTATAAAATTTACCATATTCATATAATGCTGTCAATTATATATAAGCTAAAATTTGTATAATATGCGATATATACTAAAATATTTAGAAATTAAACAAAAAAAGAGGAATTAATCCTCTTTTAAAATGTCTTCAATTGCTTCAGCTAAGCTATTTACTATCTTTTCAGCTTTATCTTTTACTTCAATTGGGGCATAAGTAAAAGTATAACCATGTTTAACACCATCTAATAAAGGAAGATCATTCCATGAATCTCCAATACCATATACATCATTCTTATTAATATTAAAGTAATTGACAACATGGTCAATTCCAGTGCCCTTAGAACATCCTACACCACATACATCGACATGATTATTATTCTGATAAGCAGCGCATATATCATTATAGCGGGCATTAATATAATCCATCGCATTCATCGCATTCTCTAAATCACCTTCAGGAAAATGGAAAGAGAATGCATCTGCTTCATCAAAAGTTAATTCATCTAAAGAATCAATTGTAGTACCCCATGTCTCACCTTGAGGGCGATACATATAAATCTCATCTTTATATACTATGGACATATGCACAGGAATCGTATTCGCAATCTCTCTTACTATATTCATAGGGATTGATTTCTCAAAAATGATGTCTTCTTTCTTATTAAAAATCACACCACCACTTAATGTAATATAGAAATCAAAATCAATATCAGTTAAAGGATACTCCTTTAGTCCTCCAAAAGGATACTTAATCCCCTCTAATTGTCTTCCTGTACATAATCCAAATAGATGTCCCTGTTTCTGGAATGTACGAATCGCTTCAACATCTTCTTTATGTACTCCATCCTTAAAAAATAACGTATTATCAAAATCACTCGCCAAAATTTTCATCTTTTCCTTCTCCTATATATATAGAATACGGAAAAATCACAAAAAATGCCATACCAAAGTGATATAAAACGCTTACATTAAACAAAGAGAGATATTTGTATATTGTTGCATTCATATGATAGGTGTATAACTAATGCAGAAAATAGGCATGAAATAAATGACTTATGGTCATATTGCTTATTTCCTAAAAAGGCGATTTATTATGTTCGTTATTTCACAAAATTTATGTATACGCTTTATATAAATTAAGAGTATAATGAATGTATCAACCAGGATACATATACATTTGATATGTCTGAATATATCTGTTTGATATAGATAACGCTTTTTTATCACGATGAAATTGTTTTTGGTTGAATTTTAAAATCAATAGGAGTATTATCCTAGAGAATCAAAGAGAAGGAGGTATGTGGATTGGATAAAATGATTCTTGATATCATAGCTGTAGACCACAGATGTGCTCAGGCTGTTAAAGATGCCAAAAAGAAGAGACAGGATACAACTGCAGATATGAACAGTAAGAAGAAGGAAATCTACGATTCTTTCGTTAAGGAGTATCAGGTTACACTTGATGCGAAGAAGAAAGAGTTACAGGAAAGAATTGACGCAACAAAGAAGAAGAATGAAGAGGATTATAATTCTTCTGTTGAGAAGATCACCAGCCTTTATGAAGCCCACAAGGAGGAGTGGGTTGCATCTATCGTAGACAGATGTAAAGAGATTTAGAGGTGAGACTATGAGTTTTTCATCTAATGCAGTTCTTGCAAAGGCAAGATCTATGTATGGTAAACATCTCACTCCTGAAAGTTATGATGAACTTTTAAAGAAAAGAACTGTCAATGATGTTGTCAGTTACTTAAAGAGTGAAACAGCGTATGGTCCTATTCTTGAAGGTTTGAAAGAAACAAACATTCATAGAGGACAGCTTGAATCACTTCTTGATGAAGAAGAATTCTTACGTGCTATAAGATTGATTCATTATGCACCTAAGGGTGACCAGAAGTTTTATCAGCTAGGTATTATTAGACGTGAAATAGCTGTGCTATTGAGTAAAGTACGTTTATTCAATAGTGATGAAACATTGAATTCTGAATTAGATATACCTTCATACCTACCTCGTTATTCAACGTTTGATCTTTATGGCTTATTAAGTATTGAAGACTACCCATCATTATTAAGATATATGGAGAAAACACGTTACTACCGTATATTACAGAAATATATGCCTGTAGATGATGAGAAGATCGATACAAACATGATGGAACTTGATTTCAAACGTGCTTACTATAAGTTATTCGTTGAAACAGTGAAATCTACTTTTAAAGGTAAAAAACAGAAGGATCTACTTACTATGATCTATACTCAGATTGAGCTAGAGAATATTACGAAGATCTATAGATTTAAACGATTCTTTAATTCTAAGCCTGAACAAATCAAGAAACAGTTGATCTTGGATTACTCACGTATTCCACAATCAACAATGAATGAATTGATTGAAACAAAAGATGCAGAGGAGTTCTTAAAGAAGCTTGCTTCATCACCTTATAAGTTATATGTGGATGATCAGGAATTCGTTTATATCGAATACTATACAGATAAGATCAAATATAATCTCGCTAAGAGAAATATGCGATTTACTACAGATGCTGCCATGGTTTACATGACATATCTGATTGTATTTGAAAACGAAGTTGAAAATCTAAAACATATCATTGAAGGTTTAAGATATGGTGAAGAGGCTGAAAAAATAGCCCAGCTGCTTATCTACTAGGGGGAATAACATGGCAATAGAAGAAATGGAATTGCTGGACATGACCTTTGATAAGAAGTACTTAAAAGAGGTTCTATGTCAGTTAAAAGAAACAAAGTATTTCTATCCTCAGCCAGCAACTAAGATTGTGAATAACGTCAAAGATGTATTCACAATGACACCTGATGAGGATTACAAGAACATGCTTGATGAATTAACAGAGCTTGCTGAAAACATTAAGCTTAATACATCAAGTGTAAAAGAAGGAACTATTGAATTTAAGAAAGAAGATTATCGTAAAGCATTAGACGATGTTCAGAAAGAAGTCAAACACTATCTTGATATCAAGAATGAGTTTTTGACTGAACGTGGACAGAACCAGGATGCTTATGAAATCCTCAATGGTCTTTCTAATACAGAATTAAATATGGATGAAGTCAAAGAATGCGAATATATGGAAGCAAGAATTGGCCGTATTCCTAGAAGAAACAAAGACAAGCTTGACTACTATAAAGGACAGGCAATCATGTTCTTAGAACTTGGTGAAGATGCGAAAGGTATTTATTGTCTCTATATGACAACTAAGTCTGCTATCTTAAAGGTAGATAACATCTTCCAGTCAGTTGGCTTTGAAGAAATTGAAATTCCTGATTTCGTTCATGGTAGAATGGAAGATGCAAAGAAGGAATTACTTGAAGAAATTGAAAGTATGAATGCTTCAATTCGTAAAGCAGACAGCCGTTTAGAAGGTATTAGAGATGCACATAAAGAAGAATTATTAAAGATGTTTGCTGATTTAACTCTTGCTGTTAGAATTGAAGAATTCAAAGTATTTGTTGTTGATTATCAATCTAAATATGCTATCTATGGATTTGTACCTGTAAGAGTCGCTAAAGATATTAAGAAGGCTTTTGAAAAGTACAATGTAGAATATCAGGACTTGCCTGCAAATATTTATGGTGATCAGCAGATCATTGCACCAACACTTACTAATAACTATCCATGGGCTAAACCATTTGAAGTGATCTCTAAAGTTAAACAGAGTGATCATGTGGATACTACTTTAGCCACTGCAGTACTATTCATCTTAGTATTTGCACTTATGCTTGGTGATATTGGTTTAGGTGTTGTGCTTGTATTACTTGGATTACTTATGAGAAAGAAAGAATCAGGAAAGATGATTACTATTCTTGGTATTGCATCTTTTGTTGGTGGTTTAATTTATGGTGATGCTTTCTACAGTATTCATCTTTATCCATCAGTAATCCCTGTTGCAGATGCATTTAGTTATCAGCGCTTCATTAATGCGATTCTCTTACTTATTGTAGGTCAATTCTGCATTGGTAAAGTAAAAGCTATCTATAACGAACAATCAATGATTAATAAGGTATTCTCTATCAAGGGTGTCGTTGGCATCGTCATGGGACTTGCAGTGGCTGCTTATGTAGCGATTGCTGTAGATACAACTTGGCATGTCTCTTATTTACCATTAGTTGTTGTACTTGTATTAGGCATTGTATTGAACTTCATTAAGAAAGCGCTCGATAAGAAACAATAGAAGGGAGGATACTATGGCTATCTCAAAATTGCAGCTCGTTGAGATAGAATTCCCTGAAACAATGAGTGATGAAGTATTATCTAAACTTGTTGATTCAGAAGAATTTCATCCAGAGCCAGCATCAAAGTTTGTGGATTCAGTCAGAGGTCTTAAAGTCATGAATAAGGATAATCCTTATGCTGATTTATTAGGACGTATGGATGAAGCAGCTGAAAAGTATGGTATTCATATCAATACATCAGAACAGCCTCAGATCATCAATATTGTAGAAGCAGATGATTACTTCTGCGAATGTCTTGATGAAGCAAACAGAATTTCACGTGTTAAAAATGAATTACAGGTTATGATTGATGAAAACAATCAGGCCAAGAAGTACTTGAAATATATGAAGGATCTCGATATGGACTTCGATGACCTTTTCTCAAGTGAATATATCCAGGTTAGATTTGGTAAGCTACCTACAATGAATCTTGATAAGTTATCTTATTATGATTCACAGGAATTCTTATTTAAATCAATCTATCAGGATGCAAAGACATGTTATTGTTTCTATATAACATCTCCTTCTAATGCACCTGAAATAGATAACATTTTCTCTTCATTATTCTTTGAACGTATTCATATTCCTGAATTCCTTCATGGAACTCCACATGAATCATTAGAAATCATTGAAGAAGAGAATAAGACTGCAGAAGCCTCTATCAAGAAATGTGATGATAAATTAAAAGATCTATTCAGTAAGAAAGAAAAAGATTTATCTGTCATTTATGCTTCATGTCAGGAACTTAATAAGACAAGTGAAGCACAGAGATATGTCGTAGTATTTGGAAACAATGCTGCTATCTATGGTTTCTGTGATAAACATTATGCACAATCTTTAAAAGAAGAACTTGAACAGATGGACAAGGTGCATGTTGAAATCAAACCAGCAATGGGAGATTCAAGACTTTATCCACCTACAAAACTCAAGAACAACTGGTTCTCAAGACCATTCAAGATGTTCGTTGAGATGTATGGTGTTCCATCTTATACAGACTTTGACCCAACAAATTTCGTTGCGGTAACATATACATTCTTATTCGGTATGATGTTCGCCGATGTTGGTCAAGGTATCCTGCTTTCAATCATTGGTTTCCTTGCTTATAAATTAAAAGGCATGAAGCTTGGTGAAGTAGGTATGCGTATTGGTATTTCATCTGCAATATTTGGTGTAATCTTTGGTTCAGTATTTGGATCAGAAGAGATTCTTGTTCCATTCTTTGCGCCAATGGCATCTGAAAATACTATGACGCTATTAGGTGTTGCAATTGGTGTAGGTGTATGTTTAATCATCATCTCAATCCTATTCAATATCTATTTAAATTTGAAGAAGAAACATTGGGGAGAATTACTATTCTCTCAAAATGGTGTCGCTGGTTTAGTATTCTATGTTGCAGTATTAGTACTCGCAATGAATATGTTATTAAACCTTGGCTTAAATATCCCAATGGGTATCTATGTTGCAATCTTTATCATTGCCCCACTTGTAATGATCTTCTTAAAAGAACCTCTTACTTACAAACTTGAAGGTAAGAAGATGTTCCCACATGGATTTGGTAACTTCTTTACTGAATCATTCTTCGAAATGATCGAAGTATTGTTGACATTTGTTGCCAACACTATGTCATTCCTACGTGTTGGCGGTTTCGTCTTATCACACGCTGGTATGATGCTAGTTGTTTACACATTAGCTGAAATGGTTGGTGGAGCTGGTTATTTCATCGTTCTAGTTATTGGTAACGCATTTGTAATGTGTCTAGAAGGATTAATTGTCGGTATCCAGGTATTAAGACTTGAATTCTATGAATTATTCAGTCGTTACTATGAAGGTAATGGTAAACCATTTGTATCTATGAAAGAAAGTCTAGAATAACGGAGGAAGAAAAAATGACTACTATCTTAACATTCATTATCCCTGCATTAATTGTTGTATTATTATCTTTACCACTAGTAAATGTATTCAAAGGTAAAGTTTCAGCTAAGAGCGCTAAAATGCGTCTTGGTACTCATATCTGTGGTTTCTTTGGTGCTGTCGCACTTGTATTATTCCTTACATATGCAAATAGTCCAGTATTAGCTGCTGGTGCTGACAAGATGACTGGTTCTATCGCTCAGGGTCTTGGTTTCATCGGTGCTGCTCTTGCAACTGGTTTATCTGCTCTTGGTGCTGGTATTGCCGTAGCTGCTGCTGCTCCTGCTGCAATTGGTGCATTCTCTGAAAATGCTGAAAACTTCGGTAAATCATTGATTTTCGTTGCCTTAGGTGAAGGTGTTGCCATCTACGGTCTATTAATCTCAATCTTAATTATCAACACACTATAGGAGATTACTATGAAGTTCTTTCTGATCAGTGATAATATCGATACCCTCACTGGTCTAAGACTCGTGGGTATTGAAGGCAAGGTTGTTCATACCCGTCATGATTTCTTAAGCTTACTTGAAAATAAGATGAGAGATCCTGAAATCGCAATTATCTTAGTGACTACTAAGTTAATTGAACTTTGTCCTGATATTATCTCAGAAATTAAATTAAAACAGCCAAAGCCTCTTATTACAGAGATTCCTGACCGTCATGGCCATTCTAAGATTGGTGAAGCCATCGATGGTTATGTCTCTGAGGCAATAGGCGTTAAGCTATAGGAGAGTATACAATGGAAGAAAATCAAGAAGTATTTCTCTCAATGAAGAGTGAGATTGAAAAACAGTCTCAAAGAGAAGTCGATGCAATCATGGCTGAAGTAAAGAAGATGGAAGAAGAAGCTTATTCTTCTATGCGTGCTGAAGCTAAGAAAGATGCAGATTTAAGACTAAAACAGGAATTAGATGAAATGCAGTCAGAATCAGCTGCAGAAATTTCTGAATCCCATGTTGAGAGACAGAAAAAGCTTATTAATAAACGTGATGAGTATGTAGCTACTATCTTCAAGAATGCGAGAGAAGAATTAGTTGCATTTACAAAAACACCTGAATACAAGCAGTTCATGGTCAATAAGGCTAAGAAGCTTGCAGGTGATTATATGCCTCATTCAGTTATTTATGTAAAAGAAGAAGACTTAGGTCTTGCTGATGATTTAAAAGCTGCTTATGGTGATGCTGAAGTGAAAGCGGGAGATATCACTATTGGTGGTTTAATTGTTGAAAACACAGAAAGCTCTATTGTTCATAACGAAACATTAGAATTCGCATTAAAGAATCAGAAAGAATGGTTCAACCAGCATTCTGGTTTAATCATTAATAAATAAAAGAAGGGGGATAAACAAGTTGAAAGAAAATTTAATTTATTCAATCAACGGCCCGGTTGTTAAAGTAAAAGATACAGATGCCTTTTCAATGCTTGAAATGGTGTATGTAGGTAACAGTAAATTAATGGGTGAAGTTATCTCTATTACTAAAGAATTTACTACTATCCAGGTTTATGAAACAACTACAGGTCTTAAACCAGGTGAACCAGTATTCCCAACAGGTCAGCCTATTTCTGTAACACTTGGTCCTGGTATCTTAAGAAATATTTATGATGGTATCGAAAGACCACTAGAAGAAATCGCAAAAGAAAGTGGTGCTTTCATTCCTACAGGTAGTGCTGTAGAACCATTAGATACAAAGAAATTATGGGATGTTACTCTTACTGTTAAAGTAGGTGACCACGTTGAAGGTGGTACTGTATATGCTAAGATTCCTGAAACAGATATGATCGAACATAGATGTATGGTTATGCCAGGTATGTCAGGTACAGTTACTGAAGTAAAAGAAAATGGTCAGTATACAATTAATGATGTAGTCATGGTCTTCACTGATGATGAAGGTGTCGCTCATGAATGTACATTAACTCAGAAATGGCCAATCAAGACACCTCGTCCAGTTAATAAACGTTTACCTATCAGTATGCCACTAGTTACTGGTCAGCGTGTTATCGATACATTGTTCCCTATCGCAAAAGGTGGAACAGCTGCCATCCCAGGAGGATTTGGTACTGGTAAGACAATGACTCAGCATCAGCTTGCTAAATGGTGTGATGCCGATATTATCGTCTATGTAGGTTGTGGTGAACGTGGTAACGAAATGACTCAGGTTCTTGAAGAATTCCGTGAACTCGTTGACCCTAAGAGTGGTAAGCCATTAGTAGACAGAACTGTCCTAATCGCTAATACATCTAACATGCCAGTTGCTGCCCGTGAAGCATCTATTTATACAGGTGTAACACTTGCTGAATATTATCGTGACATGGGTTACCATGTTGCTATCATGGCTGACTCAACATCTCGTTGGGCTGAAGCCTTAAGAGAAATCTCTGGTCGTCTTGAAGAAATGCCAGCAGAAGAAGGTTTCCCAGCTTACTTACCTTCTAGATTATCTCAGTTCTATGAAAGAGCTGGTTATATGGAGAACTTAAATGACACAAATGGTTCAGTTACAATCATCGGTGCCGTATCTCCACAGGGTTCTGACTTCTCAGAACCAGTTACTCAGAATACTAAACGTTTCGTACGTACATTCTGGGCACTTGATAAAGCATTAGCTTATGCAAGACACTATTTCGCTATCAACTGGAACTTATCTTATTCAGAATATATTCCAGATCTTGAAAGATGGTATTCAAAGAATGTTGATCCTAAATTCATGAGAGATAGACAGGAATTAGCTTCTATTCTTGCAGAAGAAACTAAATTAATGGAAATCGTACAGTTAATGGGTTCTGACGTTTTACCAGATGATCAGAAGCTTGTTATTGAAGTAGCCAGAGTCGTTCGTGTAGGTTACTTACAGCAGAACGCTTTCCATAAAGATGATACTTATGTACCTCTTGAAAAACAGCTTAAGATGATGGAAGTAATCCTTTACTTAAATAACCGTTGTCAGCAGGTTGTTGCTCAGGGTAAACCTATTCGTACAATCATTGAAACAGGTATCTTTGATGAAGTCGTTAAGATGAAATATGATGTACCTAATAATGATTTAAGTAAGTTTGATTACTATTATAAGAAGATTGATGCAATTTGTGCATCTATTGACTAAGGAGGGGTAACATGGCACTTCAATATGTAGGTTTAAGTGAAATTAATGGACCACTCGTCGTATTAGATCACGTTAAAGATGCATCTTATGATGAAATGGTTGAACTACAGTTAAAAGATGGTTCAACACGTTCTGGTCGTATTGTAGAAATTGAAGGTGAAAGAGTTGTTGTTCAGGTATTTGAAGGAACTAACGCTTTATCACTTGCGAATACTAAGACAAGACTATTAGGTCATCCAATGGAATTACCATTATCAATGGAAATGCTTGGCCGTGTCTTCTCTGGTGCTGGTAGACCAATTGATGGTCTAGGAGACATCTATGCTGAAAAGAGTGCTGATATCAATGGTCAGCCTCTTAACCCAGTTTCTCGTGTATACCCAAGAAACTATATCAACACAGGTATTTCTTCTATTGACTGTCTAATGACTCTAATCAGAGGTCAGAAGCTACCAATCTTCTCAGGTTCTGGTTTACCTCATAACCAGTTAGCTGTACAGATTGTTAAACAGGCTAAGATTGCAGATGAAGCAGGACAAGGCTTCGCTGTTGTCTTTGCTGCAATGGGTGTTACAAATGACGTAGCCAACTACTTCAGAAGATCATTCGAAGAAGCTGGTGTTATGCAGAGAGTAGTTATGTTCATGAACTTATCTAATGACCCAATCATCGAACGTATCTTAACACCTCGTTGTGCATTAACTGCTGCTGAATATCTAGCATTTGAACATGATATGCATGTTCTTGTCATCTATACTGATGTCACTTCTTATTGTGAAGCATTACGTGAATTCTCTTCAAGTAAAGGTGAAATCCCAGGTCGTAAAGGTTACCCAGGTTATCTTTATTCTGACCTTGCTTCATTATATGAAAGAGCTGGTATTGCAAAGGGTGCTAAAGGTTCTGTTACACAGATTCCAATCCTTACAATGCCTAACAACGATATCACACATCCAGTTCCTGACTTAACTGGTTACATCACAGAAGGACAGATCACTCTTGATCCTGAATTAAATGCGACTGGTATTTATCCACCAGTTGGTGTTCTTCCATCACTTTCAAGACTTATGAAGGATGGTATCGGTGAAGGCTTTACAAGAGCTGACCACCAGGATGTTGCCAACCAGTTATTTGCATGTTATGCCCATGTACAAGATGTTAAGTCATTAACATCAGTTATCGGTGAAGATGAATTATCAGAAGCTGATAAGAAATATATGGAATTTGGTCGTCTTTTCGAGCAGCACTTTCTTAATCAGGGATTCGATACAAACAGATCTATCGAAGAAACCCTAGACCTTGGATGGTTACTATTATCAGTTCTTCCAAAGAATACATTGGACCGTATTGATAATGCTGTTGTAGATAAATTCTATGACCATGAAAAAGCAGTCAAAGAATTTGATTTACACGAAGATGTAGTCATCAAAGAATTGAAGGACGCTGTAACTAATGGCTAATCAGGTTGTCCCTACTAAAGGGAATTTGATGGCAACCAAGAAGTCTCTTGAGCTTGCTAGACTTGGTTATGACCTGCTCGATAAGAAAAGAAATGTCTTAATTAAAGAAATGATGTCATTACTTGATGATGTAAAAGAAATCCGTGATGACATCACTGATTCTTATGATCGTGCTTATGCAGCATTACGTGAAGCAAATGAATCTTTAGGTATTATTTCTGATGTAGTAGAAGGTGTACCTATTGATGATGGTATTAGTGTTAAATATCGTTCAGTCATGGGTGTAGAATTACCTAAGATTGAATATGAGAAAACACCTTTAAGAGTTGGGTATGGTTTTGAACGTGCAAACTCTAAGGTAGACTATGCCTATATCTGTTTCTATCATGTAAAAGAAATGACAGTAAAGCTTGCAGAAGTAGAAAACTCTGTATATCGTCTAGCGAATAATATTCGTAAGACACAAAAGCGTGCTAACGCATTACAGAACATCTCTATCCCTCGTTTTGAAGCCACTGTAAAGATGATTACAGAAGCCTTGGATGAAAAGGACAGAGAAGAATTCTCAAGACAGAAAGTTATTAAAGCACAAAAGAATAGACAAGAAGCTGCAAAAAGAAAGGCATAACTGGTACCTCGGTACCAGTTTTTTTATATATTGAATTAGAAAATAGCCGCTTTATGCAGTATAAATAAGTAGAGCATAAAGTGAGGTGTATGAAATTATGAGATTTGTGGAGAAAATGAAAAACAGGATATCAAGTTGGTTGAATTATAAAACTCGCACCAATGGTGCGAGAAATGGAGAAGGGCATGGGAAAGAATGAAATTGTGGGATATGAACCACTTGTGGATGATTTAAAAGATTTAATCCATAAAAAGCAGTATCAGGTTCTGAAATCAATCAATTCAGAAACTATAAATTTGTATTGGGAAATTGGAGAAGAAATTTATAGACAGCAGGAAGAAAATGATTGGGGAAAATCAATTGTTCAAGTACTGTCAACAGAATTGCAAAAAGAGTTTCCCGGAGCAAAGGGATATTCAGCAGCCAATCTGTGGCGAATGCGTAATTTTTATTTAACTTACCGTGATTCTGAAAAACTCGCACCATTGGTGCGAGAAATTAGCTGGAGCAATAACATCATTATTATGGAAAAGTGTAAGGATGATTTGCAAAGGGAATTTTACATTCAGATGGTGAAAAGACATGGATGGACAAAACGCATCTTAACTAATTTTATCGAAGCACAGACCTATGAGAAATATTTGTTGAGTCAGACGAATTTTGATTTAACGCTTCCGGTAGAGCAAAGTGTACAGGCTAAGCTTGCGGTAAAAGATGAATATACATTTGATTTTGCGGAATTGTCACCTGAATACTCTGAACACGAATTAGAAATGCAACTATGATATAAACACACATACAACAAAACAACCATCACTGTGATCAGAAAAATCCTAATAACGCTGCACGTATAGCGAACAATAATAACCATGCAGAACAGTGCAATCCTAATAATT
>UQGS01000056.1 GCA_900540685.1 uncultured Catenibacterium sp.
GAGCACCTATTGTATCTAATAGGTGTTTTCGTTTTTCCTATTTTTTAATGATATTAGAAAAAAAGAGTGATAAAATAATTGTAACCGTATACTGTATTACAGGTCATGAGGTCATGGTATAAAGATTCTAGTTTGAATAATTTTGAATCGTTGTATTTATAAAGATGGAGGATAGTAACTGTGAAGAAACTAATTATTGTATGTGAAAAAAACTTAAGAAAATATGCTGATTTTTTAGCACAACTTGTAAGTTTATCTGATGATAAAGAGGGAGAAATTATAGGAGTAAAGGATGGTGCAGTAGCAGCACAGGTATGGTCAGAAACTGATTATGCGCATCAGGCTGTACAAATATCTTCTGAACAATATATTTTATTTATTGGTAACAGCAAACTGATAAAAGAAAAGCGTTATCATATGACAAACAAATTTTCAAAATATGGTATGAATTATGGCTGGCTTGGCAAGCAGGCAGTTTTATATGTAGATGATATCGTAGATGTAGACCATTATGATGAGTTTATTGATTTTGCTAAAGAAAATCAGTCTGATATAAAGAAACTAATTGATGTAAAGTCAGTGATTATGGATACAACTGATTTAGCTATAGATTCAAAAGGAAAAGGTATAAAACAATTAATAAATCCTCTTAAAGAAATCCAAGCCACATTTGTGAATGCACCAATACATGCTTTAAATGCTATAAATAGATTAACAAATAGCAAAGAAATAGAGGAACAGGAATATACTTGTCTCACGCTTACTTTCTATATGAGTGGATTAAGTCAATTTCTAGGATTAAGTGAGGATTAATAAATGGATGTTAACTTCCAACAAGGATATGAATATTTTAGAAAAAATGCAGATTCCTTTGTAGGAGCAGTAGATGGAGCTGATTTTGGAATAAATAGGGTTTCTTATTTTAATGATGTTCAGTTTGAAATCGATAAGTTGGAAAAAAGTATAAATGGATTTGTAGGAGATAACACTCCTGTTAAACAGTTAAAAGGTGATGTTGCAGAAATGTTTATAGGACATACTTTTAATGGAAATGCTGCACTTAATCATTCTGAAAGTAGAGTTGATGTAATTAGAAGTAATAAGTTTGCATCTCCAGATATTATAGGTGTTGATGGCGATGTTCAAGGTATGAAATATGGATTAAAATTCTATTCAACGGGAGAAGAGAGTGCAAAACAGCAAGCAATGTCTGTTTTTGAGAGATTTGCTAAGTATAAAGCCCATGGAGGTATTGATGATTTAGAGACTTATCTAACAAAACATAATTATACAGAAATAGATGCGATACTTAATGATCCAATTTATTCTGGACAAGTACGAATTATACCAGCAGACCAATTAGAACCTGCTACCCAATGGTTGAAAAGAATGATTGCAACAGAATCTGCTCGTCGTCCTGAATTAGTCGAACGTTATCGAGACACTTTAAAATTGTTAGAAACAAAAATCAGAGATAACCATGGCACTGAATCTATTGAATTAACAAAAGCAGAAGCTGAAAAATTAGCGCTTATTGCAAAAGAAGGAAGATTCAAAGCAGCTGACTATGGACTTTCTGCACCTGATATTATTAATATTGATTTGCTTATTAAGGAGGCATATAAAGCAGGTGTTACAGCAGCAGTTATTTCACTTGTATTAAAAGTAGGACCTGAAATCTATAAAACTATAGAGTATCTATTAAAAAATGGCGAAATCAAAGAAGAACAATTTAAAAAGCTTGGTTTTGCCGCTGTAAGTGGTACAGCAGAAGGTTTTATTAGAGGATCAATTGCAGCATCAATCACATACACTTGTAAGAGTGGATTACTTAGTGAATCAATGAAAAATATTGAACCTTCAGTAGTAGGTGCTGTTGTGGTACTTACGATGAATGTAATTAAAGGATCATATGCTGTTGCAATCGGTAAAAAGACTCGTACTGAAGTTGCTAATGAAATTGTAAAAGATACATTTATTTCTGCTTGTGCATTGATTGGTGGAGGCATCTCACAGATGTTTATTAAACTTCCAGTTTTTGGTTATTTACTGGGAAGCTTTGTTGGATCTATAACTGGTTCTTTTACATATGATTATGGGTATAAGAAGGCACTATCATTCTGCATTGATACAGGATTTACTTTGTTTGGTTTAGTAGAACAAGATTACACTTTGCCAGATGATATGATCAAACAGATAGGAATTGAAACTTTTAATTATGAAACATTTAAAGTAGAAGGGTTCAAACCAGATACTTTTGAAGTAGATTCATTTGCTGTTGACACATTTGAACCAGATAGTCTTAAAATAACTTTCCTTAGAAGAGGAGTTATTGGAATATCAAAAATAGGCTATGTTTAAATCTATTAGGAGGTAACGCTTAAAATGATTAACTTAAGTAAATTAGAAGAAATAAAAGATTTGCGTACAGTGTGGCCTCATGAGGCTCTTGATTTTACTCCCTGGCTTTCACAAGATGATAATATTACTTTACTTGCTGATGCCATAGGAATAGATATTACTGTTGATGAAACAGAGTCGTCCGTAGGAGACTTTAATGTTGATATTTTTGCATCTGAAACAGGAACAGATAGAAAAATCATTATTGAAAATCAACTAGAAGATACAAATCATGATCATCTAGGCAAGTTAATTACTTATGCTTCTGGGAAATCTGCAGATATAGTTGTCTGGCTAGTTAAACATGCACGCGAGGAACATAAAGCTGCAATAGAATGGCGGAATAATCATACTGATGATAATGTTGGTTTTTTCTTATGTGAAATCAAGCTCTATAGAATTGGAAATTCTGAACCTGCAGTAAAGTTTGAAGTAATAGAAAAGCCAAATGATTGGACAAAAGAAGTAAAGAAAAGTGAGTCTATTAATGAAACTCAACAATTAAGATATGATTATTGGGTTGCATTTGAAGATTATGCATTTAAAAATCCGATATTCGCAAAGAACTTTAAGAAAAGAAAACCATCAAAAAATCAATGGTTGAATTTTAGTATTGGATCCTCTGCATGCCATATTGCAGTATCGCAGATTAAACAAAGAAATGAACTAGATGTAGAATTATATATTAGTGATGATACAGAGTTATATAACTCTCTTTATGAAAACAAAACAGCTATTGAATTGACATCAGGATTGTCTTTTGACTGGAGAGAATTACCAGATAGAAAAGCGAGTAGAATTGTATTAAAGAAATCAGTGCAACTTGAAAATAAGAATACATGGGAATCTCAATTTGAGTGGTTAATTGATGTGATGGTTAAGATGAAAACTACATTCAATCAATACATTTAGTAATACTATAAGACAAGCACCTATCGTTTCTGATAGGTGTTTTTACATTTTATCTCTAATTCACATGACACAACCAACTCATCTACTATATAATACTCATTGAGGTGAAAAAGTATGAAACTAATTAAAAACATTCAAGTCTATGCACCAGAAGATTTAGGTGTTAAAGATATATTGATTTCAGATTCTAAAATAGAAAAGATAGATGATCATATCACATATCCATATTCTATTGAGACTATTGATGGTTCAGGTTGTATTCTTACTCCAGGTCTTATTGACCGTCATGTACATATTACTGGTGGTGGGGGAGAAGCTGGTTTTATCTCTCGTGCAAGACCTATTGAAGTCAATGAAATACTTGATGCAGGTATTACTACAGTTATAGGATTATTAGGTACAGATGGCTATACAAGAAACACAAAAGAACTATTCGCTAAGGCAAAAGAATTGACTCAAAAAGGAGTCCATACCTATATCCTAACAGGAAGCTATACATATCCTACATATACGCTTACTAATTCAGTAGAAGATGATATTGTATTTATTGATAGTATTCTAGGTGTTAAGCTTGCTTTAAGTGATCATAGATCAAGTCATATTACAGATGATGAACTTGTTCGCTTAGCTTCTCAAATTCGTACAGCAAGTCTTATTGCTGGAAAACAGGCTAATTTAACACTTCATATGGGTGATGAAAAACAAGGACTAAATCCTGTATTTCATGCATTAGAAAGAGCAGATATTCCCGTCTCTTTATTCCATCCTACACACTGTAGTCGTAATCCACATTTATTTAAAGATGCACTCAAGTTTGCTGAAATGGGTGGTACAGTTGACTTAACATGTGAAGGTGATGGAAATACTCTAGAATTTATTAAACAGTTCAAAGATACTTCTAAAGTCACTATCTCTAGTGATGCACAAGGTTCATGGTCTACTTATAATGAAGATGGTTCAATCAAAGAAATTGGTATTACACCAGTATCTAACTTAAAGAAAGAATTTATTTCTCTTAAGAATGCATTAGGTTATGAAGAAGCTTTACCATTCTTTACTCGAAATGTTGCTCAAGTATTAGGTTTGAAAAATACAGGAGTTATTAAAGAAGGCTTTGATTGTGATTTAGTTATCTGGAAAGATGATGAAATCAAGCATATCATCACAAAGAAAGATTAATACTAAATAAAGGTTCTGATTTTGATAAATGTCATTCAGAACCTTTTCATTTCTAAGAAATACTTAGGGGATACCATACTAATATAAAGAAATATGTTATATTCAGTCACTTATCAAGATGGTTATATTTAATCTGACTATTCTTATAAATACAGATGCTAGCTCACACTATTGTGAATCATCTTTTTATGTCATAAAGTTAGATGAATTTCACTTTTTTATAGTATAATAAGAGTTCAATATAAGATGCTGAATGTATGGCTTTTTCTGATATGCTATAATATAAAAGCAGAGGATCTTATAGATGAACTAGGAGATTTTATTCTAAAAAACATATTATAGTAATTATCAAGGCTGATTCCTTTGTGAATCAACCTTTTATGTTATAATGAAAAAGAAAGGATGAGACATATGAATAATATAAAAGAGAGAATCAAGATATTCTCAGGTGCGCAGTTAAAATATATCGCATTTGCCTCAATGCTGATTGATCATTTCAACAAAGCAATCATCTATCCTAATCTAGATGGTGGGATGTTAAATAGAATAAGTGATCTATTTGATATTTTAGGAAGAATCGCATTTCCTATATTTTTCTTTCTTTTAATAGAAGGGTACTTCCATACAAGAAACAAATGGAAATACTTAGGAACTCTTTTACTCTTTGGAATCATCTCAGAAGTACCATTTGATATGTGTACATCAGCTGTTTTCTTTGAACCAAACTGGAACAATATCATGTTTACACTGTCATTTGTACTTGCCATTCTATGGATTATAGATGTATTAAAAGAGAAACTGAATAAACCATTATGGTATGTTATATCCATCCTCATTATTGCAGTTATGTGTTTTGTCGCTATGAATCTAGGATTAGATTATGAACATCATGCCGTACTTATTGGCTATTTCATGTATCTATTTCATGATAAGTATATCTATTCTATACCATTCTGTTATGCTTCAATGTTTAAGGAACCCTGGGCATTACTTGGATTTGGTTTGAATCTGACTTATAACGGAGAAAGGGGGAGACAAAATAAGTTATTCAACTATTTCTTCTATCCAGTACATTTGCTTATTTTAGGAATAATAAGAATGACTCTTCATATTTAGATACATCATATAAAGTTCATAATAATTCTGTAGTATTAGATTGTACAAAAAATCTACTTGAAACGAGGTAAATACATATGATTATTGAAACACTCTTATCAAAAAGAGATCAATTACCACTAGAACTCGCTATTATTGAACCAGAAGGAGAAGCTATCGGTATTATCCAATTAATACATGGCATGTCTGAACATAAAGAACGCTATTATGACTTTATGAACTATTTGTCACAACAAGGCTATATTTGTGCGATTCATGATCATCGAGGACATGGTGCAAGTATAAAAGACACATCACATTTAGGATATTTCTATACAAACGATATAACATTTATTGTAGATGATGCGTATTTAGTTACAGAATATTTAGAAAACAGATATCCTGCTTTGAAGATATCTATATTTAGTCATAGTATGGGTACTTTGGTTTCTAGAAACTATCTAAAAAAATACGATACTCATATTGAAAAGATTGTATTATGTGGTCCTCCTACTGAGAATAAACTTGTTGATGTAGCATTGTTTGCAGGAAAACTTACTGGATCATTTTATGATGAACATAAGCCTAATAAAATTCTAAATAAATTATCTGTAGGTTACTACAACAAAGGCTATAAAACGAAAAATGAATGGATCTGTTCTAACGCTCAGACTGTTTCTTCATATAACACCGATCCTCTATGTGGGTTTACTTTTACAACAAGTGGCTTTATGAATCTTTTCCAGTTATTAAAATCAGCTTTCATCAAAGAAGATTGGAATCCACAAAACAGTTCTTTACCTATATTCTTAATTGCAGGTGTTGATGATCCAGTCATTCAAGGAAAACAGAAATTTAATGAATTAGAAGCGTTCTTAAAAGAAGTCGGTTATGCAAATATCAAGAGTAAGCTTTATAAAGGTAAGAGACATGAGCTACTTAATGAAACAAATAAAGAAATAGTTTATAAAGATGTTCTAGATTTTTTTACTAATAATTAATAGGAGGTTGTATATGGCTTTTGATTTCAAAAAAGAATATAAAGAATTCTACATGCCTAAAAATAAACCAATGATAGTCACTATTCCTCGTGCTAACTATATTGGAGTCAAAGGACAAGGTGATCCAAACGAGGAAGGTGGTGATTATCAGAAAGCAATAGGCGTATTATATGCAGTCGCTTATACACTCAAGATGAGCTACAAAACAGATTATAAGATAGAAGGATTCTTTGAATATGTGGTTCCTCCACTAGAAGGTTTCTGGTGGCAGGAAGATAATGAAGGTATAGATTATACCAATAAATCTAGTTTTCATTGGATTTCTGTCATTCGTTTACCAGATTTTATCACTAAAAAAGATTTTGATTGGGCAGTAGAAACTGCTTCTATTAAGAAAAAGATGGATTGTTCTTGTGCAGAATTTCTTACTATTGAGGAGGGATTATGTGTACAGATGATGCATATCGGTCCTTTTGATGATGAACCTGTTTCTGTTAGACTTATGGACAAATATCTAGAAGAAAATGGATATATGAATGATCTCACAAAAGAAAGACTGCATCATGAAATATATCTATCTGATGCAAGAAGAGTTGAACCAGAAAAATGGAAAACAGTCATTAGACATCCAATCAAACAAAGGAGTTAACATGAATGAAAAAATAGGAGAAGTTTTCTCTATCACTAAAGATAATCAGCCAATACCAGGCTGTACCACTTCTAAAACACTTAATGAAACATTGACTTGTTTCTCACTTGCAAGAAATACTGATATCAGTGCTGAGATATATCCTTATTATAAGATGATCTTTGTCTTAAGAGGTGAGATGGAAGTCTATGGAAATAACGGCTATAATAAAGTAGTCAAAGAAAACGAATGTATGATAACATTCACTGATACACCTATAGGTATAAGAACTCAAGATGGTGTCATATATACAGAAACATTAATAAGGAGAACAGATATTATGAATGAAATGATTAAACCAGGAGAAGTATTTAAACTAGCAGAACTATTACCTTATTCAGAAGGTAAGATTATCAATATGGATATTGTACATAATGAAAAAATGAAATTTGTAGTCATGGCATTTGATAAAGGAACAGGACTTACTGAACATGCAGCACCGGGAGAAGCCATCATCTTTGCATTAGATGGTGAAGGTATCATCAGATATGAAGGTAAGGACCACATAATTAAAGCAGGAGAAAACTTCTGTTTTGCGAAAGGTGGCATGCATGCAGTCAAAGCATCTAAACGATTCAAGATGGCATTATTACTTACACTAGAATAATGAATATATGATCCAGAACGAGATTCAATGTAGTCTCGTTTTTTTTTTACGCTTTCAAATTTCTTGAAATAGTTTCAATTAAGAGTAATATTGTTACTGTTCATTAATGGGGGATTTAATGATATGACGAAAGATTTAACTAAGGGCAAAATTATGCCTCTTCTTTTTTCTTTTACCGCCCCGCTCATACTCGGCAACTTATTTCAGATGACCTATAATGCAGTAGACAGTATTATTGTAGGGCAATTTGTAGGGAAAGAAGCACTCGCTGCAGTAGGAATCTGTAATCCAATCAGTACACTTATGATATTGTTCTTAAATGGATTATGTATGGGTGCCAGTATTCTTATGGGGATTCAATATGGCGCAAAGAACTATAAAGCATTAGAAAGACAAATCAGTACAACAATGATCTCAGGTGTTATATTCTCTTTTATACTTACAGTCATCTGTCTAGTATTTGCGAGACCTATATTAATGTTGTTGCAGGTTGATGCATCCATATTTACGATGACAACAGAATATATGCGTATTATATTCTTTGGTCTCATGTTTACATTTCTTTATAACTTCTTCTCTAGTACACTAAGAGCTCTAGGAGACAGTGCATCACCACTGTATTTCTTAATTATTAGTGCTGTATTGAATATATTTGGGGATCTATTCTTTGTAATAGTATTGAAGGCAGGAAGTAATGGCTGTGCTATTTCTACAGTACTCAGTGAAGCATTATGTTGTTTATTCTGTGTAATCTATATTCAAAAGAAAGTACCTATATTAAGGCTAGGAAAGAAATGGCTGATCTTTGATTCAAGATATTTAAAGAAAACAGTGGCTTATGGATGGGCATCTGCCATGCAGCAGGCAACAGTACAGATGGGTAAGATTGCGATACAAGCATTAGTAAATACTATGGGTGTTTCTGTCGCAGCAGCTTTTGCGGTTGTCAATAGAATAGATGACTTTGCGATATCACCAGAACAGAATATAGCCCATGCGATGACTGCACTCATGGCTCAAAATAAAGGTGCAGGTAAAGATGATCGTATGAAAGAAGGATTCCGTTGTGGTCTTATACTTGAAATAATCTATGCTTTGATTGTTATGTTAATATGTCTATTATTCGCTAGAGAACTTATGTCTCTATTTGTAAAAGATACAGAAGTTATAGGTCATGGTGTCACTTATCTTCATCTCATTGCAGTGATGTATATTCTTCCCGCATTTACTAACGCCATCCAAGGATTCTTTAGAGGAATAGGTGATTTAAAGGTCACATTACTTTCAAGCTTTACTAATATGGGAGTAAGAGTAATTGCCGCTTTGCCTATGATTCTATTATGGAATTTCGGAATAGAAGCATTACCTTATTCTTATTTGATAGGGTGGATTGCGATGTTACTCGTAGAAGCACCTCTCATGATTCGTATATACAGAAAAAAATAGAAATAATTAGGGCGATAGTGTAATCCTATCGCTTTTACTGTACAATGAATTAAAGGAGGAATTCGTATATCGTTTGTGCTTATTGATTTCATTCATTCTTTCTCATATTGCATGTGTTGTCGCATATAACTATTGTGATATGGAATGGAAGATTAGAGTAGGAGGAAATAGTGCACCCGCAAGTATCGCTTATTTATATGCTATTCCTTTTGTGATTGATACATTCTATTTCAAGAAGAAATCACGTTAATTTCTATAATACAGATTTTCTATTTAGCTATATACCATACGGTGTAATTATGAAGAAACTCAAAAAGAACTGGATTTATTATCTCATTATTCTCATTGCCTTTTATCTCGTTCCAATGCTGATAAAGGATACAGGAAGTGGCATGACTATTCTATTGATTGTTATTCCTTTGATTACGTTAATCACTTCACTTATCTATGAATTAAGAAATACATTTGATTTCATCTATCCTCTTATTGTCGCATTATTGTTTATTCCTACATTATTCATCTACTACAATACTTCAGCATGGATCTACATTATAAGTTATTCTATGATTGCAGTCATAGGCGAACTATTAGGTAAAACACTTCAAAAGAAATAATTATTTTCTTGCTTTAAAGTACACTTCAGCCTTTAAGATATTCTTATAGGAAAGGAAAGGGTATTATGAGTAAAAAGGTCGTTGTATTATCAACAAGTTTAAGAACTAACAGTAATTCAGAATTACTTGCAAAAAGCTTTGTAGAAGGTGCCAAAGAAGCAGGAAATGAAGTAGAGTACATCTCACTCAAGAATAAAGATATTCGTTTCTGTATTGGATGTCTTGCATGTCAGACAATTGGGCATTGTGTCATAAAGGATGATGTCGCAGATATTATGAATAGTGTGTTAGAAGCAGATGTTGTTGTATGGGCTACACCTATTTATTATTATGAAATGAGTGGACAGATGAAAACTTTGATTGATCGTCTCAATCCAATGTATTCTAAAGATTATAAGTTCAGAGATATCTATCTTCTTGCGACAGCTGCAGAAGAAGGAGACGAAGTATTTGAAAAAGCTATTACTGGACTTAATGGCTGGATTGAGTGCTTTGAAAAGACATCCATTAAAGGCACAGTACTTGCTGGTGGTGTGTCTGATAGCGGTGCTATTTCTGGCAATGATAAACTTAAAGAAGCCTATGATCTAGGTTCTCATGTATAAGGCAGGTATATTGAAGGGAAAAATGAAAAAGGACAGACATTAAGACAATTAGATGAAGAATCATGAGCATGGACACTTGATGTTCATGCTTTTATATTAGTCACAACTAACAAAATCATCTATATGAATTGTGATATAGTGCTCTAAGTGCTATACTTATGGCATAGAAAAAACCGTGTATGTCTCTATTACACGGTTAAATTTAAAAATATAGGTTAGCATGTTCTAACTTTAGTAAAGAGGGTGTTGTTTTCATGAGAATACTTATATATGGTGCAGGGGTTATTGGTTCTTTATACGCTGTTTTATTTAAAGAAGCGGGTTATGATACAACTATTTATGCAAGGGGACATAGACTCGATATACTTCAGAATCAAGGACTGCTTTATAAGAAGAACAATCTTATCAAGAAAATAGATGTCAGGGTTCTTGATCAATTACATGATAATGATATATATGATTTTATTTTTTTTGACTGTCAGAGAAAATCAACTCTATCAAGCTCTTACAGAATTGAAATCAAATAAAAGTAAAACTATCGTTACAATGGTTAATTCACTAGATAATTATGAAAAATGGAAAAGTATTGTGGGAAAAGGAAGAATATTACCTGCTTTTCCTGGTGCTGGAGGCACTATCACAAATGATATACTTGATGCAGCACTTACTCCAAGACTTATACAACCTACTACTTTTTCTGAAATATCAGGAAAGAAAACAAAAAGAACAGAACAGCTCTCTCTAATGTTTAAACATGCTCATATACTTTTCTAACAGGTCAATAATATGCATATATGGCAGTTATGTCACCTTGGTATGGTTGTACCTCTTGCTGATGCTTATTATCAAACAGAAAATCCTGAATCTGTAGGACAAGATCAAGTGATTATGAGAAAAACAGCTATTCAGCTTAAAAATAATTTCAATACATTATATAAAAATCTCAACACTTTATCACCAGGTAAGATGCATATATTTCGCTTCTTACCAACGTCTCTACTTACATATATTTTGTCTCAAACTTTCAAAAGCAGTTTTGGAGAGAAATTCATGTACCAGCATGTGATGAAAGCACCAGATGAAATGAGAGAACTACATAAACAATTTTATTCTTATATTAAGAAATGGAGATTATAAATATGACAAATGAAGAATATAAACAGTTATCAATCAAAGAATTTACTGAAGTAGCAGGAAGATACGAGGGCAATCATGCAGGCATCTATGAAATGTGTAAGAAAGATTATCCCGATATTTTAGAAGAAATTGAGAAAGAACCATTCATGAATCTACTAGATGCAGGATGTGGACCTGCACCTATGATTTCTTTACTATCAGAAAAATATCCTAATAAGCACTATACAGGTCTAGATCTTACTCCAGCAATGATTGAACAGGCTAAAAAGAAGAATATTCCTCATGCAGTATTTGTAGTAGGAGATTGCGAGAATTTTCCTTTTGAGGATAACTCATTTGATGTCATCATCTGTTCTATGAGCTTTCATCATTATCCAAATCCTCAGGCATTTTTTAACAGTGTAAAAAGATGCTTACGCCCAAACGGTAGATTAATACTTAGAGACGTTACAAGTGATAATAAGTTACTTATATGGTTGATGAATACATTTGAAATGCCTCTCGCAAACTTATGTGGTCATGGAGATGTTCAGGTTCCTACAAGAGACGTTGTATATAAATGTTGTAAGGAAGCAGGATTAAAAGTAGAGAAGTTTGAAATACGTAAAGGAATGCGCATGCATTGTGTTGTAAGAAAAGAAGGCGATTGAAAATGAAAGTAGATGTAAAAGGTGTTCCAGAAACAATGATTCAGACTCTTTATGCACGTGCCAAAGAAACAAGTCAAAAGAATCCTAAAATCAAAGATGAAATGGCTGTATCAATAGTTAAACAATTAAATTATGACTTTTCTCAGGCAGATCAAGATAAAACAATGCGTTCTGGTGTGATTGCAAGAACAATCGTATTAGATAAGATGGCAGGGGATTATTTAGATAAGCATAAGAATACTATTGTCATTAATATTGCATGTGGCCTTGATACAAGGTGTTATCATATGAAGGGAAAATATAAACACTGGTATAATCTGGATTTACCTGAAACAATCAATATAAGAAAACAGTTTCTGAGTGAAACAGGACCTATCTATCAAATCGCGAAGTCTGCTATGGATGAGTCTTATACAGACAGTATTCATTATAAGGGAGAAGACGTTCTAGTAATCATAGAAGGTTTGACTATGTATTTAACTGAAGATGATATTAAGAAGATTTTTTATATTATCGAACATGCATTTTCAAATGTCACAATAATGGTTGAAGTAATGTCACCTTTTATGGTGAAACATATTAAAGAAAAATCTATAGAAAACAGTCACGCAAAATTTACATGGGGTATTAAAAATGGGAAAGAACTAGAAAAACTGATCCCTTCATTTTCTTTTCTAAAGGAAGTAAGTCTTGTAGAAGGAATGAAGCAATTGATGCCTATATATCATTTTTTAGGTAAAATTCATTTTGTTTCTCATGTATCTAATAAAATAATCGTATTAGAGAAACATACTTGATAAGGAGATGATCATAATGAATAAAAGACATTTCTATACAGAAATGGATGGGTTCTATGGTGTTTATTGGCAGTGTAAGAAAGAA
>UQGS01000057.1 GCA_900540685.1 uncultured Catenibacterium sp.
AACTACATTTGTACAAATATACACTCATAGTAGGAAAAAAGGCGATAAAAAAGAGCCAACTTCTTAAGTTGACTCCATTGGACTCCCTTTATGGGAGTCTTTTTTGTGAAAAGACAAAAATCAGTATGTTTTGTTTGCTTTTAAAGTGTATTACCCCCTATAATAGACTCAATGATAAAGGAGTGTTTTCGATGAAACGTAGAATAGAAGAAGTAAAGAAAATTGTCATTAAAGTAGGTTCTAGCTCACTTTGTGACAAAGATGGAAAAATCAATAAAGAAAAGATATTGATGTTAACATGGCAGATTGCCAAGCTTAAAAGAGAAGGCTATATCGTTGTACTTGTCTCTTCAGGTGCCATTGCTGCTGGTATGGGTGCTTTAGGATTAGACAGCAAACCGAAAACACTACCGGAAAAACAGGCTTTAGCTGCCATCGGGCAGGCAAGACTAATGGAAATCTATGAAGAAATATTCCAGGTCTTTAATATGAAATGTTCTCAGATCTTATTGAACCATGATGACTTTGATGATCGTCATCGTTTAATGAATTTAAACCATACAATCAATGCATTACTTAATTATGGTGTTGTTCCTATCATTAATGAAAATGATGCCTTGGCAGTAGATGAAATCAAGGTAGGAGACAATGATACCTTAGCATCTCTCATTGTCCCTCTAGTAGAAGCACAATTATTGATCTTAGTCAGTGATATTGATGGTCTTTATACAGGTAATCCTCATACTGATCCTAATGCAGTGCTTATCCACTATGTAGATAAGATTGATGATACAATTCTAAGTTATGCAGGGGATGCAGTCAGTGGTTTAGGTACAGGTGGTATGGCCACTAAACTCAAAGCGGCGCAGATGGTCAATGCATTAGGCAGTCATATGTGTATAGTGAATGGTCAGAAGGAAAACAGTATTCTTAATGCACTTGATAATGAGGGTACTTGGTTCAATGGTGCTTCTGGCACAAATATGAATGCAAGAAGACATTGGATTGCGTATCGTACAAAACCAAGAGGAACTATTATTGTTGATGCAGGATGTAGAAAAGCGATTGTAGATAAGCATGTCAGCCTTTTACCTACAGGTATTAAAGATGTAGAAGGAAGATTCTTGGAAGGACAGGTTGTTGATATCAAGGATGAAGATTTACATACAATTGCGAAGGGTGTTGTCAATTATGCCAGTGATGAAATAAGACTCATTAAAGGACACCAGTCTTCTGAAATAGATGACATATTACATCGTCATGACTATGATGAAGTAGTCCATGCGAATAACATGGTTGTATTGGAGGAAAGAAGATGAATACATTATTAGAAACTCAATTAAAGCGTGCTAAGAATGCAGCACGTCTTTTAAAGAATATGCCAACAAGCACAAAGAATCAGGCATTAGATAAAATAGCGAATGCATTACTTGAACATAGTGAAGAAATATTAGAAGCCAATAAAAAAGATATGGCACATGCTAAGGAAGTCAATATGACTAAGGCTATGCAGGATAGACTTTTATTTACTCATGAACGTATTGCAGGAGTAAGTGATGGAGTCAAGAAAGTTGCCACATTACCTGATCCTATTGGTGAAGTCATGGAATCATGGACAAGACCTAATGGTCTAGAGATTTCTAAAGTGAGAGTTCCTATTGGTGTATTTGGAATCATTTATGAAGCACGTCCTAATGTCACTGTAGATATTGCATCACTCTGCTTAAAGTCAGGTAATGCCTGCGTTTTAAGAGGTGGTAAAGAAGCCATTCATACAAATAAGAAATTAGTAGAAATCATGAAGGATGCCACTAAAGACATCTTACCAGAAGGTGCTATTGAACTCATTACTGAATTAGATCATGCCATCGTTGGAGAACTCATCCATGCCAATGAATATGTGGATGTTATTGTACCTAGAGGTGGTGCAGGACTTATTCAGTTTGTTGTTAAGAATGCGACAGTACCTGTTATTGAAACAGGGGCTGGTATCTGTCATCTCTATGTGGATAAGGATGCTGATCTTAATAAGGCTCTTACTATTGCAGTCAATGCGAAGATTCAAAGACCTTCAGTATGTAATGCGATAGAAACAATACTTGTACATAAAGATGTGGCTGACAAGTTCCTTCCTGAACTTAAAAAAGCCTTTGAAAAAGTAGAAATCAAAGGTGATGATGCAACATGTGAAATCATTGGTTGTGAACATGTTACGAGTGATAGCTATGCAACAGAATATGATGACTATATTGTGAATATCCGTGTTGTTGATTCAGTAGAAGAAGCTATCAATCATATTTATACTTATTCTACAAAACATTCAGAATCTATTATTACTGAAAATGATGAAACAGCTGCATTATTCATGAATAGTCTAGATAGTGCCTGTGTGTATCATAATGCCTCTACAAGATTCTCAGATGGTGGAGAATTTGGCTTTGGCGCAGAACTTGGTATCAGTACACAGAAGCTTCATGCCAGAGGACCACTTGGTTTAAAAGAAATGTGTTCTTACCAGTATAAAATTGAAGGAAATGGCCAGATCAGAGAGTAGTAAAAAATACTACTCTTTTTTTATTGACAATAGTTAGTACCCTAACTATAATATTTAGCATACTAATTAATAACGAGGAGGTGTAATTATGGATATAGAAGAGAATGTCAAAGTGATGATGGATAAGGTGGCAGTACTTAAAAAGGTTGTAGGAAAGTATATGATGCGTAACTTTAAGGATATGCCTTTAACAGGTGATCAATCACGCTTGTTATTTGTGATTAAAGAACATGGTCATTCTCAAAAAGAAGTGGCACAATGTCTTCATATCTCTGATGCAACACTTTCAGTAAGAATCAAGCGTCTAGAAGAAGCAGGCTATATTATTCGTGAACAGAATCCAAATGATAAACGTCATTCTACAGTACGTTTAAGTAAGATGGGTGAAGAATATCTAGAAATCTGTAAGGATAAGATGAAGCATATGGAAGAAGTATGTCATAGAGGTATTACAAAAGAAGATCATGATGCTGTATTACATATGATTGATATGATTATCAAGAATATGGAAGAAGAATTAAAGGGGGAAGACGATGCTTAAACTAAAGAAATATTTTAAGAAATATTGGTTATTATTTATATTAGCCATCGTTTGTATATTTGGACAGGCTTATACTGAATTAACACTTCCTGATTATATGTCTGATATCGTCTCTAGCGGTATTCAGGCAGGAGGATTTGATTCAGCTGTATCTCCTGTATTAAGTGAAGAAACATATAATCATTTATTATTATTTGTATCTTCAAAAGATCAGAAAGTATTAGAAAACTCTTATAAGAAGACTCTCGCAAAGGATGTGGATAAATCTTATTATAAGACATTCAAGAAAGCTAAAAATCAGACTTTATATATCTTAAAGAAAGAGGCAGATGAAGAAAAACTCAATAAAGTATTAACTAAGCCTATGTTGATTGTTTATTCTATGAATAAGATGAAACCTGGGACGAAGCAGTATAAGTCATTTGAGACAAAGATTAATTCAGCCATTACTTCTGCAAAGGAAGGCTATCAAAAAGGCTTAGATGGCTATAATCAAGGCTTAGAACAGTATAATGCCGGCATGGCTAAATACAATCAAGGTGTGAAGCAGTATGAGCAGATGCAGACTGCTATCAAACAGTATGATAGTGCACTAAATACACTTAACAGCCAGTTTGGTTCATATGAAAAAGCCAAAGAAATGGAGTCAACTTTAACTGCACAATATAATGCATTACCTGATGGAGATGCGAAAACAAAACTTCAGGCACAGTTAACTGGTATCTCTCAGGCTGTCGCAGGTTATGAAAAACTCAATGCATCTGCGAGTCAAATGGCACAAATGAAGAGCCAGTCAGCTACTATAAAGAAACAGCTTGATCAGGCTAAAGAAAAGGTCGCTTCTGCAAAACCTCAATTAGATGAATCTAAGAAGAAGCTAGATGACGCAAAAGTTCAGATTGATGCTATGGAAACTCATTTAAATAATGGAGATATTTATTACTTCATTGGTTCAATGGGTGAAGATGAACGCAATAAGATGTTTGAAAGTGTAGATAAACAGATGAAGACTATGGGTGAATCTACAATGAAGATTGCGGCTGGAGAAGGTGTCAAGGCAGAATATAAGAAGCTTGGTGCAGATACAAATAGAGTACAGAACCAGTATATTGCCCATAAAGGTATCCAGATGTTAGCTATTGCCTTGCTTGGTGCTGTGGCTTCTATCTGTGTTGCATTCTTAGCATCTAGACTTGGTGCATCTGTAGCAAGAGATTTACGTTTAGCTGTATTTAAGAAGGTTGAAAGCTTCTCTAACAGTGAATTCAATAAGTTCTCTACAGCCTCTTTAATTACACGTAGTACAAATGATATCGTCCAGATCCAGATGGTTCTTGTGATGATTGTAAGAATGTGTATGCTTGCGCCAATCAATGGTGTTGGTGGTATTATGAAAGCTGTCAAGAACTCACCATCTATGACATGGATGATCTTCTTAGTTGTCATTGTCATCTTTGGAGTACTTGGTGTGACTTTCTCTATTGCTATGCCTAAATTCAAGATTGTCCAGCAGTTAATTGATAAATTAAACTTAGCTATGAGAGAAAACTTATCAGGTATTCTTGTCATTCGTGCATTTGGAAATGAAGAAGAATCTGAAAAACGTTTTGATCAGGCTAACAAGGATTTAACAGAAACGAACTTATTTGTAAATAGAGTCATGGTTTCATTAATGCCTATCATGATGTTTATCATGCAGGGTATGACTTTACTTATTATCTACTTTGGCGCAAAGCAGGTAGATTTAGGAAATATTGCGATTGGTGAAATGATGGCCTTCTTACAGTATGCCATGATCATCGTTATGAGTTTCTTAATGGTCGCAATGATTGCGGTTATGTTACCTCGTGCAAGTGTTGCCGCGAATCGTGTAGCTGAAGTATTAGAAACTGAACCTACAATTGAAAATCCAGAACAGCCAATGGCTTTTGATGAAGACAAGAAAGGTCTTGTAGAATTCAAACATGTATCATTTAAGTATCCTGGTGCAGATGAACCAGTATTAACTGACATTGACTTTACAGCCCGTCCTGGCGAAACAACAGCCTTTATTGGTTCAACGGGTTCAGGTAAATCAACACTTATTAACCTTATTCCTCGTTTCTATGATGTCACTGAAGGTGAAGTCACAGTAGATGGTGTAGATGTAAGACATGTTTCTATGCATGATTTAAGAGACCGTATTGGTGTAGTACCTCAGAAGGGATTATTATTCTCAGGTACAATTGAATCAAATATTAAATATGGTGCTCCTGATTTATCTGATGAAGAACTTGCTGAAGTGATTGATGTTGCGCAGGCAAAAGAATTTATCGAAACAAAACCATTAGGTGTTAAAGAACCTATTTCTCAGGGTGGTACAAACGTATCAGGTGGACAGAAACAGCGTCTCGCTATTGCAAGAGCACTTGCGAAAAATCCTGAAATTCTGATTTTTGATGACAGCTTCTCAGCCCTTGACTTCAAGACAGATGCAACACTTAGAAAACGTCTAGGAGAAATGACTGCCAAGACGCATAACACTGTCTTAATCGTTGGACAGCGTATTGCATCTATCATGCATGCAGATCAGATCATCGTACTTGATGAAGGTAAGATTGTAGGAAAAGGCACACATGAAGAATTAATGAAAACATGTTCTGTCTATCAGGAAATCGCCTTATCTCAGTTATCAAAGGAGGAACTAGACAATGAATAAAAATCGTCGCGCTCCAATGGGTATGGGCAGAGGCCGTGGTAATAATGAAAAAGCGAAGGACTTAGGTGGTACATTAAAGAAGTTACTCGCATACTTAAAACCATATCATTTCAAGATTTGTATGGTTATGGTATTTGCGGTATGTTCTACTATCTTTAATATTCTAGGTCCTAAAGTTCTTGCGAAAGCAACAGATAAATTATCAGAAGGTATCATGGCTAAAGTAGCCAATACTGGTGGTATTGATTTTAATTATATCGTTAAGATCTTATTGATTCTTGTAGTATTATATGCAGCAAGCTCATTATTCAGTTACATCATGAGCTGGATTATCTCTGGTGTATCACAGGATGCAGCCTTCTCACTTAGAAAAGATATTTCTGAAAAGATGAATCGTTTACCACTTTCTTATTTTGATAAGCATACAAGCGGTGATATTCTTTCTCGTGTAACAAACGATATTGATACAATCGCTCAGTCATTGAACCAGTCTTTATCTACACTTATTTCTAACGTAGTTACTCTTGTTGGTATCTTTATTATGATGTTGACAATCAGCTGGCAGATGACTCTCATTGCGGTTGTAGTATTACCTGTTTCAATGATCTTGATGCGTTTAGTCATGAAGCACTCACAGAAATACTTCACGCAGCAGCAGAACTCGCTTGGTGATGTCAATGGACATATTGAAGAAATGTATGGTGGACATCAGGTTGTGAAAGCCTTTAATGGTGAAGAAAAATCTGTAGAACAGTTTGAACAATACAATGAATCACTCTATACATCTGCATGGAAATCACAGTTCTTTGGCTCACTCATGATGCCTATTAGTAATTTTATTGGTAATGTCGGTTATGTAGGTGTATGTATTATTGGTGGTATCTTAGCTGGTTCTAAGACAATTACTATTGGTGATATCCAGGCATTTATCCAGTATGTAAGACAGTTCAACCAGCCAATCTCACAGATTGCCCAGGCGGCAAACTTATTACAGAGTACTGGTGCGGCTGCAGAACGTGTCTTTGAATTCTTAGAGGAAGAAGAATTGACAGAAGACTCAGCGACTCTTACAACTGAAGAAGTACAGAATATGAAGGGTGCTGTGACTTTCGCAGATGTTCACTTTGGTTATAATCCAGATAAGATCATCATCAATGACTTCTCACTCCATGTTCATGCAGGTCAGAAGGTCGCTATTGTTGGTCCTACTGGTGCAGGTAAAACAACTATTATTAAGCTACTCATGCGTTTCTATGAACTCAATGGTGGTTCTATTATGATTGATGGTGAAGATATCACAAAGATGAAACGTAGTGATCTTCGCTCATTATTTGGTATGGTATTACAGGATACATGGTTATTTAATGGTACTATCATGGATAACTTAAAATATGGTCGACTCAATGCGACTGATGAAGAAGTAAAGAAAGCATGTGAAAGTGCCCATGTAGACCACTTCATTCATACATTATCAGATGGCTATAACACTATGATCAATGAAGAATCTTCTAACATTAGTGCAGGTCAGAAACAGTTGTTGACTATTGCCCGTGCCTTCTTAAAGGACCCTAAGATTTTGATTCTTGATGAAGCCACTTCATCTGTTGATACAAGAACAGAAGTTCTTATTCAAAAAGGTATGGATGAATTAATGAAGAATAGAACATCATTTGTTATTGCGCATCGTCTCTCTACTATTAGAGATGCTGATACAATCATCGTTATGCGTGATGGTGATATCGTAGAAATCGGTAATCATGAAGGATTACTTAAAGAAAATGGTTTTTATGCAACACTATATCGTTCACAATTTGAAAATGGACAGTAAAAAGCTTGATAGTCTCTTGACTATCAAGTCTTTTTTGTATAAGATACAAAAAATATTTTGAAAGGAGGGAACATGTCATGATATTAAGACAAGCAACTAAAGATGATATAGAAGCTATTTCTCATATAGAGTCTCTTTGTTTTCCTGAAGCTGAAGCAGCCACTTATGAACAGTTTAAAGAACGCTTTAACGCCTTCTCAGAGAACTTTCTTGTATTAGAAGACAAAGAGGTCATTGGCTTTATTAATGGCAACACATCAAATATTAAAGGCTTACCAGATGCATTCTATGAAGATGCTTCATTACATGACCCAAATGGAGATTATATGACAGTCTTTGGCTTAGATGTACATCCTGATTATCAGCATCAAGGTTTAGCACATACGCTTATGAATGGCTATATCACTCTAGCAAAAGAGCGAAATAAAAAAGGAATCTTTCTCACATGTAAAGATCACTTGATTGGCTTTTATGAAAGCTTTGGCTATAAGCATCTTGGTGTCTCTTCTTCTACTCATGGAGAAGCTAAATGGAATGATATGTATCTGGAGGTATGAATGTAGAAGTGATTAATGTAGGGACTGAACTTCTTCTTGGTGAAATCATCAACACAGAAGCTCCGGTACTCTTTAAGATGTGTAAGGAATTAGGTTTTGATATTTATCATCAAACCACTGTTGGTGATAACCCACAACGTTTATTAGAATGTCTCGATATTGCGTTTAAAAGAGGAGCCGATTATGTGATTACAACTGCAGGACTTGGTCCAACGCAGGATGATCTCACTAAGGAACTCTCAGCAGAATATCTAGGACTAGAACTTGTCTATAACGAAGAAGAAGCCCGCAAGGTGGATGAAAAATGTCGCTTTGTGACAGGACTAGACGAGGTGTCTGACAACAACTTCAAACAGGCTTATTTCCCAGAAAATACTTATATATTGGAGAATGATGTAGGTACAGCCAATGGCTGTGTAATGAGCAAGGATGGTAAGATGATCATCAACCTTCCTGGTCCACCTAAGGAATTCAATTATGTCGTAGAACATTCCTTAAAACCTTATCTCGAACAATTCCGCCAGGAACAGATCTATACAGAAGACTTTCTCGTCATGGGTATTGGGGAAAGTATGATTGATGAAAAACTCACAGAGACCCAATATAAACAGACAGATGTCACTCTTGCAATGTATGCAGGAGAAGGCTATGTAAGAGTACGTATAGCGACTAAAGCTAAAACAAAAGAAGAAGCTTATCAACATATGACACCAATGAGGAATGAGATAGAAATTATTCTAAAAGGCTATCTGATTCCAGGAGGCTCTATAGAAAAAGCCCTCAAAGACATCATGGTCCCTATTCAATTTGTAGGGGATATAGATGTTCCTGCATGGTTTAAACCTTATGTAAAAGAGGATGCTGACTTAGTTATTTATTCTCAGGTTGAGCATGTCTCTTTAGGTGATCAGGTGACTATCCATGTGAATAACGATAAAGGATTTACAGACGGCATGTTGAAAGATTATCATCTCTCAATGAACCGTCTCACAAGTAAACTACAGCTTTATCTTTATCGTTATCTAAAAAACAGTTTACCCTTATAGTGGATAAACTGTTTGAATCGCTTCTATGACATGAAGAAAGATGTCATGAAGATTAGAAATATCAACAAGCACATCTCCACACTCTAATGAGTGATTGGCATCACGATAGAGAATAAGTGGAATATGTGCTTCATCACATGCACATTGAATGAGATTCGTCATGGCCCAGGGATCATTTGTACCATGAAAGGCAATACCATTTAAATCATACTTAAAAGTTGCCCTAAGCGGTGTGAAATAAATAGAATACGCATGAATATGATGTTCTTCATTAAAACGTGCACTAATGGCAGTACCAATACTTTTTGATACAAATAGGATTTCATCATAAGTAGAAAATGGAATATCTTTAAGAATTTCTTCAGCCTGCTTATAACCAATATCTTCAGCCTGTTTAATTAATTCATCCTTATCTTTCATATGAGGGAAGTGTTTATAATTCACTTCAATGATCTCATACCCATAGGCTTTTAGATATTTTTTAGAGTAATAAAGAAGTGGTTTATCACAATGATAACCGATTCCAGGAAATAGAACTGCTAGTTTTTTCACCAAATCACCTCGTGTGGTTTAATTATAGCACGTATTCACATAATTTCATTGATTTAACGACAGTTTTATGTTTTACATCACGTTCTTTATCCTCTATAATAGAGTTGTATTTTAATGAAAGAAAGGATGAACATAAATGGCAGGAGTCGTTGTTGTTGGAAGCCAGTGGGGCGACGAAGGAAAAGGAAAGGTTACAGATTATCTTGCACAGCAGGCAGATCTAGTAGTGAGATATTCTGGAGGTAATAATGCAGGTCATACTATTAAGTTTAATGGCCAGAAATTTGCCTTAAGACTTATTCCTAGTGGAATCTTTACAACTGGTGAAGTTGTATTAGGTAACGGTATGGTTATCAATCCTAAAGCTTTACTTGAAGAAATGAAGTATTTAAATGATGCAGGTATCAAGACTGATAAGATGCACATCTCAGATCGTGCACATGTCACTTTACCTTATCATATTGAAATTGACGAATTAGAAGAAGAAATGCGTGGTGCTGCAAGTATCGGTACAACTAAGAAAGGTATTGGACCTACTTATGTAGATAAGTATGATCGTATCGGTATTCGTATTGGTGAATTCATTAATGAACCATTATTCAAGAAGAGACTTGAAGAAACATTAGCATTCAAGAAGAAACAGTATCCTGGATTACAGTGTACTGCAGAAGAAATCTTTGAAGAATATAAGGAATACGCTAAAGTAATCAAACCTATGGTTTGTGATACAGGTATCTTATTAGATGAAGCATTCCAGGCAAAGAAGAAGATCTTATTTGAAGGTGCTCAGGGTACTATGCTTGATATTGATTATGGTACTTATCCATATGTAACAAGTTCTAACCCAGGTGCTAATGGTGTACCATCTGGTGCAAGCATTGGTCCTCTTTATTTAACTGATGTAGTAGGTGTTATTAAGGCTTATACTACTCGTGTTGGTTCTGGTGCTTTCCCTACTGAAATTGAAGGTGAATTAGGTGATTATATCAGAAATGCAGGTCATGAATTTGGTACAGTAACTAAGAGACCTAGAAGAATCGGATGGTTCGATGCAGTTGTAGTTAACCAGTCAAGAAGAATGGCTTCATTAACTGGATGTTCATTAATGTTGTTAGATGTATTAAGTGGTTTAGATACTATTAAGATTTGTACTGCTTACATGTTAGATGGTAAAGAAATCCATGGTTTACCTTCTACAATTGAAGAATTAGCAAGAGTAGAACCAGTTTATGTAGAATTACCAGGCTGGAAGGAAGATATCACAAATGTCACTTCATTTGAAGAACTTCCTGTAAATGCTCAGAACTATATCAAGAAGATTGAAGAACTTATTCACTGCCCAGTGACAATGTTCTCAGTTGGACCTGATCGTACTCAGACAATTGTGCTTAAGGAAGTATTTTAATAAATAGTAAAGGAGAACTTATGAAGAGAGAATTAGTACTGGTTATTGATTTTGGTGGCCAATACAATCAGCTCGTAGCGCGTAGAGTTCGTGAAAGCAACGTATATTGTGAAATCTATTCATATAAGGTTGCAATGCAGAAGATTAAAGAACTCAACCCTATGGGAATCATCTTAACAGGTGGACCTAATAGCTGCTATGAGGAAGGAGCTGCAACATGCGAAAAAGAATTATTCGAATGTGGTGTTCCAGTACTTGGCTTATGTTATGGTGCTCAGCTAATGCAGTATGTATTAGGTGGTAATGTAGAAGCTGCACCTACTAGAGAATATGGAAAGACTGAAATCGTTGTTGATACAACTTCACCATTATTCTCAAATGTATCTGAAAAGACAGTATGCTGGATGAGTCATAATGACTATATTTCAGCTTTAGCTCCTGGTTTCAAATCTGTAGCACATTCTGATGAATGCCCAGTTGCAGCATGTGAAAACAGAGAAAAGAACCTTTATGGTATTCAGTTCCATCCAGAAGTATTACATACAGCAGAAGGTAAGAAGATGTTAAGAAACTTCGTAATCGATGTATGTGGATGTTCTGGTGACTGGAAGATGGATTCTTTCGTAGAAGAATCTATTAAAGCAATCAGAGAAAAAGTTGGCGATGGTAAAGTATTATGTGCTTTATCAGGAGGTGTTGACTCTTCTGTTGCAGCAGTCTTATTATCTAAGGCTATCGGAAATCAGTTAACTTGTGTATTCGTAGACCATGGTCTACTTCGTAAAAACGAAGGTGATGAAGTTGAAGCTGTATTTGGTAAAGACGGAAGCTATGACTTAAACTTCATTAGAGTGAATGCACAGGAAAGATATTATTCTAAGCTTAAAGGTGTCACTGAACCTGAAAGCAAGAGAAAAATCATCGGTGAAGAATTCATCAGAGTCTTTGAAGAAGAAGCAAAGAAGATTGGTGCCGTTGATTTCTTAGTACAGGGTACTATTTATCCAGACGTTGTAGAAAGCGGCCTTGGAGGAGAATCTGCAGTCATCAAGTCTCACCATAACGTTGGTGGATTACCTGATTGTGTAGATTTCAAAGAAATCATTGAACCATTAAGAGACTTATTCAAGGATGAAGTAAGAAAAGTAGGTCTTGAACTTGGTATTCCTGAATATTTAGTATTCAGACAGCCATTCCCAGGACCAGGTCTTGGTATTAGAATCATTGGTGAAGTCACTGCAGAAAAGGTACGTATGGTACAGGATGCAGATGCAATTTATAGAGAAGAAATTGCGAATGCTGGTTTAGATCGTTCAATCGGTCAGTACTTTGCAGCATTAACTAATATGCAGTCAGTAGGTGTTATGGGTGATGAAAGAACTTATGACTACGCTGTTGCATTAAGAGCTGTTAATACAATTGATTTCATGACTGCAGAAGCAGCTGAAATCCCTTATGAAGTATTAAATAAGACTATGAATAGAATCATCAATGAAGTACGTGGCGTTAATAGAGTAATGTATGATATTACTTCTAAGCCACCTGGAACTATTGAATTCGAATAAACCACTAGAAGAAGCGGTAATTTAAAATAACTAGGGGTTTCCTATATTTTAGTTATTATGAATCACGGGGTGAAAGTCACCCCGTGATTCTTTATAGTCTAGAAGTCTATTTCAGAAATATCTAAATCTAACGATGAGTCTTCATCGTTATT
>UQGS01000058.1 GCA_900540685.1 uncultured Catenibacterium sp.
AAATAAAAAAGACATCAACTTTTTGGATGGTTAAATCCTTAAGTTGATGCCATTGCCCACGACATAAATCGTGAGTTTTCTTCCGCACTGAGTGCCATTGACATATATGATTGTATGCTAGATTAAGTAGAAAATCAATAGAATATTTACGATTAAAAAATAAATTAGCACCTATTATTAGGCATTGTCAGAACCTAAGTCTAAGCATTATTTTAGAAAAAGTAATAGAATAGACATAGAAAGGGTGATGATTATGGTTGAACAACTAGATAAACTCATGAATGCATTGTATGAAAAAAGTACTATTTCACATAATAAGAAACACTCAGAAATAATAAAGAAAAAATTGGATTTTAAGGTTGTAGTTATAGTTGATTTTGAAAACTATCAAGCTATTCCTACAGACTTGTTAGGCAAAGAGTATGTTTATTATTTGTTTTGTGGATTTGTCACTACAAAACCAGCACAGGAATATCGGGATATGTTAGAAGGATATGATATTAACATAGTAGAAACCAAGCATACAGGAACTAACTTTGTGGATAATAGGATCTCTATGTATATTGGCTACATGTTTGGTAAGTACAATCCTAAGCAAGTTATACTAGTATCTAATGATATTGATTATTATGAGATGGTGAGGGATTTAAAGGCTCATGGATATCCAATCATACTAAGAGAACCATCATTAACACGTAAACAATTATTAAAAAGACAAACTGATTATTTTTGTGACCCTCTAAAGAAAACTACTCCAAATAAAACAAAACCGATAGATAATGATATGAAAAAGCTAATAGAGTTTAATAATGGAAGTGACGTGATTGCTGCTTCTAAAATACGATGTTATTTGAAGACGGTGAAGAAGCTGGATAAGAGTGAAATAAATAAAACTATTGAGAAAATCAGGGCATTATATAAGGTTGTAGAAGTAAGAGGAAAAGAGGAGTTTTATAAAATCACATAAGAGGTCAAAATAAAAATGCAGGTTATTCCTGCATTCTTATAAATTAGATATCTTTTGAATACTTATCCACCATGCGTTGACCTAATTTTAATAGGTGTTCTTTCATTTCTTTAGGTTCTAATACTTCCATCTCATCATGGAAATTTGCAAAGTAGTTCCTGAATTGCATATCAGAACAATCAAAATAGAAGATTCTTGTTTCTTCATCACTTTTATCTAATGCGACCGGCTTTTCAAGGTAATTGAAGGTATTGTAACGTTCTAGTCCTTTCTCAGTAAATTGTATTTTGAATTCAGTATTTTTATCGATAGAGAATTGGACACCATTGCGCTTCATTCGTTTGAAACAGTTAAGTATTTCTTGACTGAATGTGCAATTTTCTGGAAGTGAAAATATGGTATCAATGTTGTATAAGTGGATTGATCTAGCACATTCTTTTCCTTTAATTATTTTTTTGTATAGTAAATAATTAAAAAGCTCTTCATTAGAAAAACATACTTCTTTTGGATAAATGATTTGGAAATCACAATTATGAGTTCGGTCATATTTAGATTTTATTTTTATGGCTTGGTTATTTTTTATGGCAGTTTCTAATTTCTCTAATTCCTCTTTAAATACTATTCTCTCTCTTTCGTATTGAGGATTATCTAAGTATGAATAGATAATATTTGCTATAAATTCAGATTTGGAAATACAAGGTGGACATTCATCTAGAATGCTTTCTAATAGACTTTCGTTATTATTGATCCTGAGGTGTATTTTATCTTTAATACGTTTTTCCTTTGTTCCAATAGATTTATCAATAGAATTCTCGCTTATATATCTAGTTATATGCCAAACAGCTTCTTCAACTAATGGCTCATTTGTCTGATTTTTAAATGAGTCTTTGATTGTATCACGTAATTCTTTTATTTTTTGATTGTATTTTGGATAATGATTCACAATGATCTTTTTTATTAAAATAGATTCTTTTGGACTCATTTGAAATAACTTTCTATCTTTTTGTAGATTTTTATGAGCCACGGGATCAAGGTAAAATGTCACTTCAATATTTTCCATTTTGCTGTTTCCTCCTAAGCACACATTATTTATGGGTGTTATATATGTATATATTAATAATTTTATCTGATAAATACAATAAAAATACGGGTGGAAAAAAATATTAAATACTCATATTCTTATTAAGTGTAATGGCTTACAATGAATTTGAGGTGAGAGAAATGAAAGAACTATTAAATAAAATAGTAGATCAAAGAAGTAATGGATTGTATTTTGTGAATACTCCAACAGGTTCTGCAAAGTCCTATAGTGCAGTACAGTTGATGAAGAACAACTATAAAACATTTAATCAACACTATATATTCATCACTAATAATCTCAACAACTTACCAATGAAAGATTTAGAAAAGGCATTGGGGGATGATTACAAATCTCAAGTAATACGTGTAGAAAGCATTATAGATAATATTCTGCACCATTTTGATGAAACTATCATTCCTGATGAATATAAGAAGATGGATTCTTATAAGAACCTTAAGAACTGTCTTAAATCTTATCAATATCAATCTGAGTATATTCAAAAACATTCGGATAAAGCACCACTCGCTGCGGATTTATTTAAAGTGGCTCAGGATAAGCTATTAAATGCGGACTCAGCTTTTAGAAAAGATATAAGAAAGAAATTACTGACTCCTAACTTTAAGAAATTCAGTAAAGACGAAAGAAAAAGAATCATCAAGTCTAAGTATAGTTGGTTGAGAGACTTATATCCTGCAATGTTTGTAGAGGACTACAAAATCATTTGTATGTCTGTTAAACGATTCTTTACATCTATAGATCCTATTTATATGAAGAAGTATAGATTCTCAGAATCAAATATTATTGATAATAGTATTCTTTTTATCGATGAAGTAGATGCAACCAAAAATGAAATCAATAATATTATTATAGAGAGTAGTTTAAGATCAACAGTAGAATTGATTCCCATGGTTCATCGTATGACTGATCCATTTATTAATTGGAAAGATATTGCACCTAAAAGATTACAGGACCTAGTACCTGAAGGAGATAAACAGTTTGATCAAATTAGAAAGAGAGCTTTAGAAATTAGATTGAATTGTCATGATGAGCTTCCTTATTTCTGCTCTGAGATTAAGAGTCGTAATTTCTTGATGAGTGATTCAACATTCCATGCAAACTTTGAAGATAAGTCTAGGAGGAATGCATATGTTTATTATGATAAAAACTATAATCAAATGACAATTGAAATTAAAAATAGTCGACATGATTTGCCTTGTAAACTAAATGATGCTTATAGTTTATTTTCTGTTATTCGAGATATGAGTGGTTATTTGGTTTCCACAAAGCGATATATTATTAAATTAGCTTCAGATCTGAAAGATAAGCATAATTCAGAAGCTAATGAAGAAGACTATATTACAGATGAAGAAGCGATTCATTCTATTTATAATACGTTTAAGTTACCTAAGTCAGATATATTATATTTTGATAATGATATTAATATTCAACCAGCTATAAAGGTGGATAAAACAGATAATCGTTTTAAGAAAACAAATGGTTATTATAATCGTGGTATTCGTTCTTTTGAGTTCACTAACAGTAAAGATAATAGCTTTAATACATCTTTTAGTTATATTAATTTGTATAAGAGTGCAGAGTATGTATTGATGATGCTTGCGAAAAAGGCAACTGTTATTGGCTTGAGTGCTACATGTAATATTGATTCGGTATTATCTAATTACTCGTTAAGATATCTAAGAGAGAATCTAGGAGATGATTTTCATATTCTTGAAGAAGAGGATCGTCAAAGAATAGCAGAGACATATTCTTTATTAAATAAAAAATATGATTCTGGAGAAATCAAAGTAAAGATTGCAGAAGTAATCAATTGTACTGATACAAGTGCAAAAGATATGATTCAATTGGTATTTGAAGACCCTAAGATTCAAGCAAAAGCAACAAAAGCATTTATTAAAGAGGGTATTAAGGATAAATATCAGGTACAAAGATATTTAAGAATGGCACAAGCTTATAGATACTTTATTCTACATGCTGATATTAAATCGTTCTTATGTTTAAATAATGCACTGCCAAAAGATCAGGGACAGTTTAGAAAGAGTGTTCTTGATGATTTATTTGGTATAGTTAACAAAGAATGTAGCTTTGATAAGAATGATGTAAGTGTTGAAGTGTTAAAGAGTGGTTTAACTTTTGATGAAGATAAGAAGAGTATATTGGAGCGTTTATCTAAAGGAGAGAAAATCTTTGTGATTTCTGCATATGCAACTATTGGTGCTGGACAAAATATGGCATATGAGTTACCAGATGGATTAGATACAATAAATCTCACTGATTTCGCAAATGAAGAAGATGGGAGAAACAAGAAAAAGGATTTTGATGGAATTTATTTAGGTGATATCACTAATGTAGTTACAAATCTGATGGATACAGAATCTGGATTTGAAGAAGAGAATCTGCTCCATTTTCTTATTGAATTAGAAAATCTCTATGAAAACAATGAAATCACACATCATACTTTAAACAAATGTATTGGTGCAGCTTATCAGAAACTAAAGGAACCAAAACTTAGAGGTTCTACACAGGAACTTAGAGGATGTAGGAGTATTCGTCTCTTTAAGACAAAACAAATCATCCAAGCTATAGGACGTTTGTCTCGATCATTTAATAAGAATAAGATGATTCATATCTTAGTGACAAGAGACATTGTGGATAATTTTGATACGACAATATTAGAAAATGAAATTCTTTCTCCAGAAACAATGAAACTTGCTGAATATGCAAAAGAAAGACAAGAAAGTGTCCCTACATATGATTATGTGGAGAATGAAGCAAGTCGTATTTCTAGTGTTGGTAAGTTTCATATCTATGAGTTCTTATCAGGAGATTGGACAGAGAAACAAATAGAACTCTATAAGGAATTAGGTGAAACATGTCTTCAATGTCCTACAAGCTCTAACTTGGATAATGATATTGTGAGAGAATACTATATTCATTCAGATGCACCTCTTAATAAATACTATTTCATGGGGATGTATGACTTTGAATATACAGATGTTTTCTTCAATCAGACAAAGGAAGAAGTAATATCACGAATTCAAAATAGTAAACACAAGCAAGATTGGCTAGCTAGTAATGTGCATGAAGTAAGCGAAGAAAATGCGCGTCTTTCTAAAATGTTGAATTATCCTGGTTTAAAAGAAGAATTTATTAAACATGGTTATGCAACTAGCTTTGAAGAAAACGATTATATACTCTCACCAGTACTTTATCAAAATATTTATAAAGGAAGACTTGGTGAATTTGTGGGTCGTTTTGTAATTAAGAAGGAATTAGGTATTGATTTAGAGGAACTTAGTATAGAAGAATTTGAACGTTTTGATTTTAAACATGGGAAGGTTTATATCGATTTCAAACATTGGAGATATTCATCTTATGGTGCAAATACAATCACTAATAAGATTCTAAATAAGCTAGATGAAGTAGAGGGAAAAAAGGCCATTGTCATTAATATTTTCGATGAGAATGAAATGGATAAAATCATAGAATCTAATAGAATTATTGAAATTCCAGCTTTATTAGAAAATGATGGATTTCATGCTAATCCTGAAGCAATCAATAAAATAAGAATGTGTTTGGAGGAATATGAAAATGATTAAGACAAACAAAGTGAAATTAGATCTTCACTACAATAATATTATTCGTGATTATGATATATATAAGATTTACCAAGAACACAAAGGAGATGACGAGAAAGAACGTACTGTAAGAAAATCAAGTATAGATAAGATTGGAGATAAAATCTCTCCAGCTATATCTGTATTTTATAAATCAGGTGGAATTGCATATATTCTGGTTGAAAAAGGAACTGTACGTTTAGAAGAGTTTCAATCACATATAAGTAGCTTTGGCCAAGGAGTATTTGTGGAAGAAATAGATTTAAGTAATCATACAAGTATGAGTCCAGGTGATTTATGTCAATTACTTATCAATATGTTCCCAAATATAGATTTATCCGAGAAATTTAATAATACCTTAGGTAGATGTTTCTATTTTAATCAGAATTCTTTTAAAGAAGATGTTATAACAGCATATAGTGTGACTATCAATGATTTAGATTCAAGTAAACAAGAATGTGTTGTGAATATCAATGGGGAATCCTATAATCTGTTGTCTAAATTGTTGAAGTGTTATGCGAATAATGAAAAAGTATTAAAAAAGATTCGTAAACTACCTCGATATTACAAGTCTGGAGAAGGTTATATATTTCGCGAGGTTGATTCATACAGAAGTGAGGATCAATGTTATGTGTTAAGGGGGATATATGGAAGAAAGAATAAATACATTGCACTGGATTTGGATATAAAAGACTTACAAGCTTTTGAAAACTCAAAGAAAGGAATGTTGTATCAATTCTTTAAAGATGTTGATAATAAACTAAAGGATTATGTTCAATTCACTCCTTTAGAACTGAAAGACGATGATATCTTAAAGAAATATTCAAATACTATTTCTATAGAGCATAGAGAGAATCTATTTAATGATTTAGGAATCAATGTGATAGATCGTGTTGAAGATGTATTATCAAAAAAGATGGTTGCAATGATGGTTTCTAAATTAAGAGAGAGAGGTATTGAAAATGTAAGTTTTAGTCAGGATAAACTGTTTAATATAGTTTTGATTCATGATCAAGATTACTATAAGAAAGAAAATTTACCTGATCAACATACAAACGATTTGAATACTCAGCATTTTACTTATGAAAACTGTATTACCAAGAGTAGTGAAATTGATATTAATGAAAATGTGGTTGATAAGATTTTGACTGAGCTTATAGTAAAGATGGATGTTGCAAATAAGTGCTTGTCTACATATCAATGGGAATGGGATAAAGCAGTAGAGTATGTAATGCAGGATTTAGTCTATAATAAGGAGACTAAGAAGAAAGAAAGGATATACTTGGTATTGACAGTATTTCCTGATGGCAGCATGGAATTCTATAAGGTTGAGGATGATTCCTTGGAAGTATATCAAAGCTATGATTCTATTTTTAAGAATAATACCGATGCAGTCTATATACCAGAAATGTTGATTTCTACTCAAGGCTATCAAGCTTTGATTAGTGACAGTTTAATGAAAGTTATGCCAGACTTAGACGAACTTTACTTTAGACTAGACGCATATAAGAAGGAAAAAGAAATCTCGAAGGGTGAATTAGTTCGTTTATTGGAATCATTTATGCAATCACAACCAAAGTATAAAGAAGAAGTAGAGGATGTATTAAAAAGTTTGAATAAAGATACTTATCAATACCAAGAAGTAGTTAGAAAAGCAACTAAAGCAGGTGATGCACCGCTTATTAATTTAGCTACTTCTTTAGGAAAAGAGTTTGTAGGGCATTGTAGAAACAACTTTAGAATGGTTTTGAATCCATGTCTGAAGAGTGATGTAGTCAATGTATTCCAACATATTTATATTTTGAAGGATGAAGAAGAGCCTAAGAAACTATACTATTATGTTGGTAAGAAGGATTCCATGAAGTTTACTCTCATCAATTCTTGTCATATTCGAAAAATTATGATGTTAGAAGGAGATTTTGATGAAGTATTTAAGAATTTTCTCTTTGATCAATTAGCAGTGGACTTTATTAGAAATAGAGGATATACAGTAGTTCCATTCTTGAGAAAGTATATAGAAGAATTCAAATAGCAAAAAATAGTCTGTAGCGAATCTAATCGCTGCAGACTATTCTTCTAATAACCAATCTATGATATTAATTACCTTGATACCATCATAATTTCCAAGTGTATATCTATCCAGAGTAAGGATTATTTTCTCATAATTGTCTTCTATTAGTTTTAGAGGACGAATCTCTCTATTAAAAGTATTCTCATCCACAAGTGATGCAGTAACCTGTATATAAGTATAGACATCATTTTTTTTCGCAATAAAATCAACCTCTGTATGCCCACTTCGTCCAATATTTACAATATATCTTCTTCTTAGAAGTTCTAGGTAGACAATGTTTTCAATCGTGAACCCTAAATCATAAGATTGCTTGGGAAGAATATAATTACGAATTCCTGGGTCTACAATATAATACTTCTTATTTGACTTTAACACTTCTTTACCTGATATATCCATCACTTCAACAGGATAATAAAGGTATGACTCACATAATGCTTCAATATAGTTGCTGATTGTATTTGGTGAAGTTTTTCTTTCGTTTGATTTAAAATAATTAGTAATACTACGTACAGAAACAGGACTTCCAACAACACTTGATAAGTATTTAGATATAGCTTTTAATAATGCAATATCAGTTACATTCTTCGAATCACTTCCGTTGTTTTTTCTATTAATTCTCTCTTCAATATCTTTTACAATTACAGTATTGTATATTCCTTCTAGGTACATATTAGTCTGTTCGTTATTCAATTGTATTTGATTAATATAAGGAAAACCGCCTGTTTTCATATACTTTTGAAATGCCTCTTCTTTATTTGAATGTGGACTATAAATTTCTTTGAAGGATAAGGGAAGAACGGGTATTTCTATATATCGACCACTTAAATAAGTAGCTAGCTGACCAGAAAAAATATATGAATTAGATCCTGTAATATAGATATCTATATTTTCTTTGACATGCAAGCTATCTACAACTTTTTCATAAGAAGGAACGTTTTGTATTTCGTCAAGAAAAATATACATCATTTTGTTTTTTACCAGTCTATCTTTGATATATTGGTAGAGCTTTTTATAATCTTGTAACTCTTCGTATTCGAGTTCTTCAAAGTTGATAGAGATAATTTGCGATTGATCAATACCGTTTTTTAATAAATATTCTTGATATAGTTTTAAGATTGTGCTTTTTCCACAACGTCTAATACCAGTCAAAACTTTTATGATATTTTGACCTTTCCAGGATAGTAATTGATTTAGATATTTTTTTCTGTCAATCATTAGGGTCACCTCATTTCTGAATAAATTATATCATATTATCTTGTCTGATTCAATTCACGTTCAAATTTGAGAACACTAATATATAAAATTGCTGCAGTGTTCAAATTTGAGAACACTAATGCAGATAATCATAGTCGTGTTCAAATTTGAGAACACCTTATATTTGATTCTTATTTACATAATGAATTTTATAAGAGACAATAAAAAAAGAATAAGGAGATACCACAATGAAAAAAAAGAAACCATTAGAAGAACGCATACAAGATTATAATGAATGTAAAGAAATATTTGGTGATGCTGATTTTACCAGTATTATGATAGCAAGTTCAATTTGTGATACATATAGTGAAAGAAAACAGTATGATAAGGCTGCAGAGTATGCCAAAAGAAATTATGAAGCGAGTTTAAGGGAATATGGTGTTGATGAGCCTATGACATTTAACCTGTTGGCTAAACTTATAGGATTTTATGAAAAAGCAGGAGATAGAGAATCTATTGATTCTGTTGTTGATGAATATTATAGAATTCGAGAAGAGACTCTAGAAATTGAAATACCAGATTCAACGGATGAAGACATTTTTTTCTAACACTCATGAGCGTTAAAAACAATAATTCTAACACTCGTGAGTGTTAAATGAGCGTTAGAAATTTTAAAAACCGCATAACTAAGCCAAATAATCAATAAAATAGTGAGCGTTAAAATAATATATACTATTTCTTTTCAAGTGTTACTTCCTTGAAATTCAAGTATATCCTTAATAGAATTAAATAAGAATATACATAAAGGAGTAAATAAAAAAATGTTAAGAAAAGATTTCTTATGGGGTGGTGCAGTGACTGCCCATCAGAGTGAAGGTGGATATACTGAGGGAGGAAAAGTTCCTGCAGTATGTGACTTAACAGTCACAGGTAAGTTCTCAGACTTTAAAGATGGTATTGATGCTTATCATAGATACAAAGAAGACTTTGACTTATATAAAGAGTTAGGCTTTAATGCATATCGTTTCTCTTTAGATTGGTCTAGACTTATGAGCGATGAGAATACGTATAATGAAGAAGGTTTTGCCTTTTATGATGAATTTATTGATGAATTACTAAAGAGAGGTATAGAGCCTATTCCTACACTATATCACTTTGAAATGCCTGTATTCTTATATGAAAAATACAATGGTTTTGCGAGTAGAAGAGTAGTAGATATATTTGTAGAATTATGCAAGAAGATAGTAGATTGTTATTGTCATAAAGTAAAATACTGGATTATCTTCAATGAACAGAATGGAATACTACAGAAAGGACCAAAGATGTTCTTTGGTGCTGTATGTCCTGAAGGAGAAAACCCAATTATTCTAGATCATCAAATTATGCATAATACCTTAATCGCGCATAGTTTGATAAACGAATACATCCATCAAAAAGGAGGCTATGTTTTAGGTATGGCCACTATTGTACAAAGCTATCCTGAAACATGTCATCCATTAGATACATTAGAATCTATGAAAGCCCAAAGTGAAGCATTTGTATTCCTAGATGTCTTTGCGAGAGGACATTACAACAGCTATTTCCTAGCTAATATGAAACTAGAAGGTACAATGCCAGTCATAGAAGAAGGAGACTTCGAAATACTTAAGAAAGGTAAAACAGATGCTCTTGCGATAAGCTATTATATGTCTACTATTAGTCATTATGGTGAAGATAGTCTGACTAATGTAGAAGATGTAGTCATTAAGAAGAACCCTTACTTAGAAATGTCTAAATTTGGTTGGACAATAGATCCTATTGGATTACGTATTACTTTAAGACAACTTTATGATAGATATGAAATGCCTATCTATATTGTAGAAAATGGTTATGGATATGATGATCAGTTAGTAGATGGTGTTATTAATGATGATTATCGTATTGATTATATGAGAAAACATTTAGAAGAGATGAAAAAGGCTGTAGAAGAAGGTGTAGATTGTAGAGGATACTTATCATGGGGGCCTATTGATATATTGAGTAGTCGTGCACAGATGAAGAAGAGATATGGTTTTGTTTATGTAAATAGAGATAATGATGACTTAAAGGATATGAGAAGAATTAAGAAGAAGTCATTTGAATGGTATAAGAATGTAATAAGTAGTAATGGGGAAGTGTTGTAAGGAGTATTAATATGAAAGTGACAATGAAAGATATTGCGAAAGAATTAAATATCTCTATTAATGCTGTATCAATTGCGTTAAATGATAAACCAGGTGTAAGTGATTCAATGCGTCTAAAAATATTAAGAACAGCAGATAAAATGGGATATATTAATGAAAAACATCATTATCTTTCAGTCTTTTCTAAATCTAATATTTGTATTCTGATGCAAAGCTATTATGCTAATACAGGACATTTTTATTCTATTGTTTTACGTTCAATCGTTGAACGTGCAAAACAATTAGGTTATATGTCTATTCTGAATTATTTTGAAGATAATCAATTTGAATTTCCAGATTGTATTATTGATAGAAAAGTTGCTGGTATCTTAGTAGTTGGTAAAATATCAGATCAGAATTTAAATCAGTTAAAAAATACAGGTATTCCTGTTGTTCTTGTAGACTATACATCATTAGGAGATACATGTGATTGTGTTCTGACTCACAACAAACAGGGAGGGTATTTGATCACCCAATATGTTCTTGATAAAGGATATAAAAGAGTTGGATTTTTCGGAGATTTAGAATACTCTCTAAGCTTTTCTGATCGTTTTATGGGATACAAGCAAGCTCTGGTTAATAGAAATATTACAGATGATATTGAATCCTATATAAATCAATATTCCATTCTTCATGAAACAGAGAAATACGTATTAGAAAATGATGTTTATAGTATTGTATCGTTACTAGAAAAAAGAGAATTACCTGAAGTCTTTGTGTGTGCCAATGATTCAAATGCATTTATATTGTTGAATGCATTGACTTTAATGAATATAAAAGTACCTGATCAAATAGGTATTACTGGCTTTGATGATACACCTCTATGTGATAAAACAATCCTTAAACTTACTACTGTTCAAGTACAAAAAGAATTAATGGGAGAAATTGCGGTCAATAAACTTATAGATCGTATTCATCGTGAAAATGATGTTCAAATGACTCAATTATTATCTACTAAAATAATTGAAAGAGATTCAGTGAAATAATAAAAGTATTATTTCTTTATTATCATCGGCACCATCTATCTCAAAAAGGAACAGAAAGAAAAAGATAACTAATCCTATTAATGATGTCGTAGCAAGTTTATTCTTGTTTGATGAAATATGTGCAAGCCAAGTGTTCAAAATGAAAATACTTACAGAAGTAAAAGAATTTGTGGACGGTAGACTGATTAAAAATAAAGAATTTTTCAATTTTGATAATGTTTTTTACCACAATTTATGATTTTATTAGATATGTCAGACAATTTATGATTTTATTAGAAATGTAGTTGACTATTTGTATGAAAAAAACGTATAATAACTTCGGTGGACAAAAACATTTTGTTTTATGTAGCCCGACGCCTGCGTTGGGCTACTTTTTTATATAAAATCGAAATAAGAAACTCACCTCTCTATAAAATGGATGTTCCTATAAGAATAAGAGTATCCTAGAATGTGTAGAAATTTAAATATCATACTTCAAATACGAGGTAATTCTGATTGGTTTGCTATAAATGTAGTTGACCATTAGTTTGAAAATAGTTTATAATGCGAACAGGAACAAAAACATCTTGTTTTATGTGATGCAGCGCCTGCGTTGCGTCACTTTTTTATTTTAAGCTCCTCTTTTGCAAATGGGTGGTGATTATTCGCTTATTTACTATGTTTAGAGC
>UQGS01000059.1 GCA_900540685.1 uncultured Catenibacterium sp.
CTTGAGTTAGAGTGCTATAAAGTAGAAAATCAGGCGTTAAGCTAAATTTAATGATCGAATAGCAACATTTTTCTTAAACTGAGCGAAAGCAAACAACATTAATCAATGGCAAAAAGGATATCCTGATCTTAGCACTATACTAAATGATATTATATCTGGTAACAGTTATGTTCTTTCTGAACATTCTTATGTATATGGCACAATGCATTTTATTATAGGAATAGAACCTAGCTATTTAAGAATCTACAACGGCCATTGGTTGACTGATACTAGACAATATGGTATTCTTCATCGTTTTGCGATTGATAATAATCATAAAGGGAATGGCTGTGGAAAACAATTATTAGATTATGCAGTCAATATCTGCAAACAGAGCGGTACCCCTTCTATTCGTTTAGACATAGAAAAGAATAATAAACCAATGAAAGAATTTGTATTAAAGAATGGTTTCCAGTATTGTGGCATTATTCGTTTAAGTAATAATGAGGAAAGAGAAGCTTACGAAAGATTGATTTAATTTTTATATTAAATTAACACATATAAGATTCCAATATGATACTATTATGTTCATTTCGGAGGAATTATATGTCCAAATTAAGATTCTTAATTATATTTTTATCTCTTTCTATTCTATTCTTACTGTTTGATTGGTATCATACGAGAATATTCAATCTAGATTATTTTAAAATAGTCATTATATCTCTTATAGCAGTAATTGCTTATCAAATAATTATAAATAGATTTTCAAAGAAACTTTAGGCAGTCACTCTTGACTGTCTTTTTTAATGGAGCATAGATGTATTTCTAAAATATCCATTTGATTATAAATTTACGTTATGTTAAACTGTCATTGTCATTTTTTAAATGACTTTACTTTTTTCTTCTTGTATTTATAGTTATAAACTAGAAATATGAGGTCTTCCAAGCAAAAAGGGTAATGTTTCACGTGAAACATTACCCTTTTACTTTTTGTGATATTCTTCATACACAAGATTCTTATTTAAGTTACGAATCTTTGCGACTTCTTTAATGGCATCTTTCTTAGACATGCCCTTCTCTACAAATTCATCAACATGTTCTGTGATTGTCTGATCAAAAGTTACTTCTTCAGTCACTTCTGTACCACCTTCAACCACAATAACCATTTCACCCTTTAATTCATCTACTACTTCTAATACTTCAGAAATAGTACCTCTAAGAATTTCTTCATGTTTTTTAGTGATTTCTCTACATAACGCAATTCTTCTATCACCTAATACTTTCATCATACATTCTAATGTTGCCTTGATTCTATGTGGGGCTTCATAGAATACGATAGTATAGGTGATATTTTTTAGTTTTTCTAATTCTTTTGTCTTGTTTTTATTTGTATGACTCAAGAATCCATAGAACATGAATGGCTGTGGTGCTATACCAGAGACTACTAATGCATCTAAGCAGGCATTACATCCTGATAAAGGTACAACGTTATATCCTGCATCAATAGTTGCAAGTACCATTTCATATCCTGGATCACTTATAGCCGGATAACCTGCATCACTGACCAATGCCACTGATTCCCCTTCTTCTAATAATGATAGAAGTTTAGGAATAGCGACATGTAGATTATGTTCATGATGAGAAATCAATTTAGCTTCAATATTAAAGTGATTTAATAGTTTTACTGTATTACGTGTATCTTCTGCCGCAATATAATTAACACTTTTCATAATATCAATACATCTTGGTGTCATTTCACTTAAATTACCGATAGGTGTTGGTACAAGGTATAGTGTTGCTTTTCCATTTTCAAAACTCTTCTGTCTATTTAACATTCATCTCACCTACTAACTGTTTAACTTCATCGGAATAACTACCATCTTCATTATGTGTATATAATGGAGGTTCAATCTTTAATCCAGTTTTACCTAAGAAAGCACCTTCAATTAAGAATGTATTACATTCCTTTCCTTCTTTAGGATAAACAAAACGGATACGTTTAGGTTCTATTCTATATTTCTTAAATAATTCAATTGTTTCAATAAAACGGTCTGGACGATAGACCATTGAGAAACGACCGTTCTGATCTAGAATCTTTGCAGCTGATGCAATAATCCCTTCTAGGTCTATTTTTATTTCATGACGTGCAATAGTCATATAAGGACTTTCATTAATATGAGACTTCTCACCTAATTTAAAGAAAGGTGGATTACATACGATTGCTTTTGTACGTGGTGCATACTTCACATACTCTTTAATATCTTCATGAATGATTTCAACTTGATCTTCTACATGATTTAATTTCACGTTTCTTTCTGCAATCTCGACAGCTTCCTTTTGAATCTCAACACCAACAATCTTCTTATTAGTACGTTGTGTTAATATTAAAGGAATAGCCGCATTGTTTGTCCCAAAATCAACGATTGTCTTCATATCCTTTGTGATAGCACAAAAGTTTGCCAATAAAACAGTATCCAGAGAAAAGGTAAACATATCTCTTCTCTGGATGATCTTCATATCATTATAACCAAGGAGATGATTAATTTCTTCGTTCATCTTTCTTTCCTTTTGGGTTATTACCTTTGATTGTTCTTGGCTTCTGATTATTCTGTTTTGGTTTATGCTGTTGTTTTGGCTTCTTCTGTTTAGGTTTATCGTGTTTCTTTTCTTTTTTAGGTGCAAGTTCTTCTAAAATACGTCTTTCCTTTTTAGGAGCAGGTTTCTTATCTACATCAGATAAAGGTATAAATAAGATACTACCTTCACAATCAATTTTTACTAAATCAGAAATAACGTTTAAACCAACAACCTTACACTGTTTATCTTCATAACGAATAAATGAACCAATCTTAGGGAATTTCTTTTTAACTTCCTTATATGCTTCATCTTCATATTTTAAACAGCATAATAAACGTCCACAAACACCAGAAATCTTATCAATATTAATCGCAAGTAACTGATTCTTAGCCATATTAATAGATACACCATCAAACTCACCTAAGAATGAGTTACAACATAGTGGTAAACCACAGTTTCCAATACCACCTACAATTTTAGCTTTATCTCTAGGCCCTACCTGTCTTAATTCAATACGACATTTAAAAACACTCGCAAGTTTCTTTAATAAATCTCTGAAGTCAACACGTTCATCAGATGTATACATAAAAATAACTTTAGAGGCATCAAGTGTATATTCACAATTAATCAAATGCATATCAAGTTTCGTTTCCGCAATAATTTCCTTGCAGATTTCATATGATTTCTGTGCTTTAATCTTATTGATATTATATACTTCAATGTCTGCTCTATTCGCAACACGTTTAATTCTCTTCAATTCATTATCTAATTTAAATTCTGATAAATCTGTAAGATCTGCAATGATTTCGCCCATTTCCAATCCTCTTACAGTTTCTACTACTACTTTATCTCCTTTTTTGACATCTAAGTCTGTAGAGAAGTAATAATATTTACCAGCGCTATTAAATCTAACAGCCGCTAATCTATCCATTTCATCAAACTCCCTTCAATACTTTATATACCATACCATCTAGTAATAATGCAAGATTGACATTATTGTTGAGTCTTTCAGCATATTCTAATATGATTTCTATTTTCTGTAATATTTTACCATCTTCTGGCATCTTCTCAAAGAAATCTTTATGTTTCACAAATAATATAGGCATAGAATGTTTCACGTGAAACATATCCCTCATACCTAACACAAGAAGATTTAAGAATAATTCATACGCTTCTTTATTCTTCTTATACTTCTTACCTAGATTAATCTGTAGGTTAATTAATAAATCTGTTGGTTTAGTATATAAATCTTCAATAAAGTAGAATACGTAATTCTTGATATCAAAATACAACTCACTATCCTTATACTCATTACATTCTTCTATAGAGTCAAAAAGATGAGGAAGAATCAAAGCATCCTCTTCATCTGCTCCTTCATTCTTTAGCTTTAATTCTAAAGAATGTTTAGATTCAGGGAGTAATTTAATCACCTGACATCTAGATTGGATAGTAGGTAGTACTTTATTAATATTCTTTGTTGTAAGGATTGCATATACTTCTTCTACAGGTTCTTCCAAGAACTTTAATAAGCTATTCATTGCCTGAGTTGTCGCATTATCAATATTTTTAAGAATATATACTTTTCCATTATTCTCTACACTTGATTTCACAAACTCTTCTTGAATATGATCAATATCTGATTTCTTAATAGATGTCTCTTTACCATCACATACAATCATATCAGGATAAAGACCTTCTTTTATTCTTATACAATCATCACAAGTTTCACACGCAAGTGTATCTTCATGACATATATAAGACTGCGCAATAAATGTCGCAATATCATCCGTATGATCCCCTACTAGAAGAAATGCATGAGTCTTTTTATTCTCTTTAAAACTCTTCTCTAAGATACGATAAAAGATAGGTTGTGTTTCTTTTAAGAATTCTTTCATAGTCTATCCCTTACAATTTCATAAACCTGACGATATACTTCTTCAACTGGTAAAGAAGCATCTACCTTCACAATTCTATCTGGGAACTTATCACAGATCATCTGATAGCCATCATATACTTTATGATGGAAATCCAATGATTCTAAATCCAATCTGTTTACTTCTCTATCTCCTGTAATACGCTTTAAAGCCACTTCAGGTTTTACATCAAAGAAAATAGTTAAGTCAGGAAGAATCCCATCTGTCGCAAACAGATTCATGTTGTAGATATTATCTACCCCAATACCTCTTCCAATTCCTTGATAAACTAAAGAACTATCAATAAAACGGTCGCATATCACAATACCATCTTCCTTTAATACAGGAAGTACTTTTTCTACTAGATGTTGTCTTCTACTTGCTGCATAAAGTAATGCTTCAGTTCTTGCATCCATCTTTGTATTGTTGACATCTGTGATTACATCTCTAATCTGTTCTGCGATATCTACACCACCAGGTTCTCTACTAAAAGTGATATTATATCCTTCTTCAATAAATTGTTTATGTAACATCTGGGCAATAGTTGTTTTACCACTGCCTTCTCCACCTTCAAAAGTAATAAATAAACTCATAACATACACTCCTTCAAACATTAATATTATATGTGATTTACAATGTTTTTTCCATAATTAAAAAGAAGGTTATTTATTCCCTTCTCTATACTTTCGATAATCAAAGACATCTTCTCTATCTAATAACTGTGACCATCTTGCAGATAACATTTTTGCATACTTATAGTCTTCTAGTCCATAAGCCCCTAAAGAATAAGCATCATTACATTCTATTAATAATGTTCTTCCATCTTTAGTAACACCTATATCAATAGAACATGCCATTGGTCTATCATCCCATTGTGTAAATTTATCCATAATTTGATCAAGTACATCAGCATTATAGTTATAATGCCAATCACCTTTATAAGGACGTACATCAATAATTTCATCATAATATACAAAGCAGCGCCATTCACACATGAACTCGACAGCCTCACTACAGAGAACTTCAAGATTATCATTATAAGCGCCACATCCTATTAAATCCTTAATACTTGATATCACTTTACCAGTAAATACTTTACTATCTACTGGTTTCACAAACCATCCAGCTGACCATTTCTTTTCATCTGAAGAAATAGAATTAATTGTATCTTTCCATATCTTTCTTCCTAAAAATTCTTTGAGACATTCTGGATAATTATCAACATGAGGATGAGTTATTCCAAACTTCTTAAATACATTTTCACACTGTATTAGATAATCTACCACGATATCTTCTCTAGTAATCTGATCATAAATATCATTAAGTGAATAGTAAGGTTCAATTTCACATGCTAATTCATTGAAACCATTCATAGCTTTCTGCATCTCAAGACTATGACCAACTACAAGTCCAGAATTACGATCCTTTTTTACTTTTATGTAAGCCTTCATTATTTTATCCTCAACATAAAAGGGCTATAACAATATATATCATAGCCCCCTCTTACTTAAACTTTCTTTCTACCCTCAAATGACTTTAATAATGTGAGTTCATCTGCATAATCAAGAGAACTTCCAATTGGTAAACCATGTGCAATACGTGTTGTATTGACACCTTTTTTATCTAATAGCTTTGCAAGGAAAAGAGCTGTTGTTTCCCCTTCTCTTGTCGCATTTGTCGCAATAATCACTTCTTTCGTATCAGGAGTAATACGATCAAATAAACTCATGATATTAAGATCATCCATGGTCTTGCCATCCATAATAGAAATTGTACCACCTAATACATGATATAACCCATGGTACTCTTTCATCTTTTCCATCGCAAAGACATCCTTAGGAGACTCTACAACACATATTGTAGACTGATCTCTTTCGTGATCAGCACATATCTCACATTTATCTCCTTCACTTAAATTGCCACATATAGGACAAGTATGGACATTTTCTTTAAATGAAGTTAAAGCATGTGAGAATCTTTTTACATCTTCTTCTGACATATCATAAATCGCATAAGCCATTCTTTCAGCACCTTTATTTCCGATACCTGGCAACATTTTAAAACATGTCATTAACTCTTCAAAACTCTTTGGATATTCCATATTACATAAAAGAAGATAAATCTAATCCACCAGTGAGGGATTTCATATTGTCTTCTTTCTCCTTTTCTACCTGACTGATTCCCTGATTAATCGCAATCATCATCAAGTCTTCTAACATATCTTTATCATCCATCAAATCCTGACTGATATGTAATTCAGTGATCTGATACTTACCATTGATCTTACCTGTAATCAAATTATTCTGACAAGAGAAATTAAAACTCTTGTTTTCTAATTCTTTTTGTTGGTTTGAGGCTGTTTCACCCATTTTCTTTGCGGTTTCTAAAAGCGAATTGAAATCCATTTTTAATCCTCCTTAAATTCTACAATATCTTCACCAAATATATCTAAGGCATACTTCTGTGCATCATTGAGATCTACTCTTTTTAAGTCATAGCCATCAATATGTTTTAATGTGATTGGTCTTGCCTGAGGTAACTGTTTACTTCTTGCAAGCTGAATGTAATGTTGTCTCATCTCTAACCATGCATCATGCTGCATACCTATGAATTTATATTCATGTCCTAATACATCCTTAATCAAAGATGATAACTGTTTATAGTTCTTATAATAGTTTGCGGCATTGACATCAGGCATTAATTCAAATTCAATAATTAAACCATCACGACATGCTGCTGCTGGACGACCCTGTGACAACATACTTGCTGCTTTGGCTGTATTCATATTAGCCATATAACGTCTAATAACAGGCCACTTCTCCTGTACTTCATTTAAGATCTTACGATCTGCCTGTACAAGAATATTTAATATATCACTTTGATCTACTTCGATATTATCATCTGATGCATAAGTCTCTGGTTCTTCCTTCTTTTCATAATTGAATTGAGGGACTGGTTGTTCTTCCTTCTTTTCAATGACGGGTTCTTCAATCTCTTCTTCAATTGGTTCAAAGACAGGTTCTTCCATTATTTCTTCGATTGGTTCTTCTTTGACTTCAACCTTCTTTACTTCTACAGGTTTTACTAGTTCCTCTTTTACAGGTGTATATTCAATCTTCTGACTTGCTGCATGTTCTTGATTACATAGCTTTAATAATGCGAGTTCAAAATAAATATGAGGATCAGTCGCTCTGATATACTTCTCACTTGCATCCATCAATATATCAATAAAGTTAAAACATTCATCACTTGAAATATAAGGCACAATGTTTTCTAAATCCTTCTGTGTCATGACTGACATAATTGAAACATCTTTTGTATTCCTATAAACAACTATGTCTTTTAATATATCAATTAAGTCAAATGTCAATCTCTTGATATCAATACCACTCTTATCCATCTTATCTAATATCTTTAAAGATTCAGACATATTCTTAGATAATAGAACCTTCAATAGGTTTGTCTTATCATCCATGGATACAATACCATAAATAGTATGAATATCCTCAATGCTTAAATGATCATCATTATAGGCAAGACATTGTTCGAGGATGGATAATGCATCTCTCATCCCACCATTCGCAAGTCTTGCGATTAATTCTAAAGCTCCATCATCATATGTCTTACCTTCCTCTTTTAAGACATACTGCATTCTTTGTACCATTTCCTGGTCAGTGAGTCGTGTAAAATCAAATCTCTGACATCTAGAAATAATAGTAGGTAAGATCTTATGAGGTTCAGTTGTCGCAAGAATAAAGATGACATGTGCAGGTGGTTCTTCTAATGTCTTTAATAATGCATTAAAAGCGCCTGGTGACATCATATGTACTTCATCGATGATATAGACTTTATATTGTCCTTGTGTCGGTGCATATTTCACCTTATCAATCAGACTTCTTACTTCTTCTACCCCATTATTGCTGGCAGCATCTATTTCAATTACATCTGGATGTGTTCCATTTTCAATCTGTTTACAATTCTCACATTCACCACATGGTTTAGGATCACCTGTACAATTAACTGCCTTAGCTAATAACTTTGCGACAGTTGTCTTCCCTGTTCCACGTGGACCACAAAATAAATAGGCATGTGCAATCTTCTTTTCATCAATTGCATGCTTTAATGTAGTAATAATTGCTTCCTGTCCAGCTACATCCTTAAATGTCTGTGGACGGTATGTTCTATATAATGATTTATATGCCATCTTCATCAACTCCTTTCCTTATTATACATAAAAAAAGGTGCCTTAGCACCTTAATTATTATCACTTACTAACATCAATATATCGATAAGAATATTGATGAAGTCCATATAGAGCTGTAATGCACAAAGTAATGCCACACCTTGTAATGCTTCCTGAGGTGCAACTTCATAAGCATATCCGATATGCTTAAAATCATATAGAGTAAGTCCTGTAAAGACTGCAAGATCAAGTAATACAACTAAATAATAAAGTCCTGGTGCTGAAATAAAGATCAATAAGATATACGCAATCATAAGAACTGGTAAAGCCATTAAACAGACTTTTCCTATACCGATGAAATTATTATTAGTATGCTGTGTCACTGTATAGAGTAAACCAAAATATACAGCTGTCACTGCAAAAGCAAGTACCGCTACACCTGGTACAACATAATTCAACCACATAGAAAGCACAATCCCGTTAATTACTGAATAAGCAATATAATATGTCTTAGCCTTCTCTATAGCCATATCTTTGACTGTTTTACTAAGCATGAGTACTAATCCTATTTCTATAATCGAACATACAATCATAAATATAAAATAAGACGCACCCAGCATCAATTCAAGATGTAAGAATGAGAATAGAAATGAAGTGATTGTAGTGATTCCTAATGCGACAGCCATCCATTTCGTAACTGAGCCAAAGAACTCACCATAACTCATCTTATTAGTATAATAAGAATCCATAATTACTTCCTCCTTTTACGTTTAAAGAACTCTGATACTATTGTAGCACACTGTTCCTTTAAAATCCCCTGTTGTACATCAGGATGATGATTTACAGGATTATTCTCTATTAACTCTATAAAACCTGGCCATCTACTGACATTCGTACCAATCACTAAACGACTGATACGACTTTGTATAATAGCCCCTGTACACATCATACATGGTTCTAATGTTACATACATTGTACAGCCATCTAAATGCCATAAATCAAGATACTCACTTGCTTGATTAATAGCTAATATTTCAGCATGTCCTGTAGCCTTCTTTAATGTTTCCTTCTGGTTATGTGTACGTGCAATGATTTGTCCTTCATAGACAATAATGCATCCAATAGGTACTTCATCTTCACTCATTGCGATTTCTGCTTCTTTTAATGCTTCAGCCATATATTCTTCATCATTCATGCTATGACTCCTTTTTATATAAAAAAAAGTGCCATTACACACAAACAGAGGCCCTTAATGCTGCTACCTTCCGGTCCTGACATGGTTCAGACATGTTTATTGTAATGGCAAAATTGATTATAACATAATTATTCTAAAATGCAAGAAAAAGGAGATTTTACATCTCCTTTCCACATTATTTCTTAGGAACTAATTTTTCAGTACCACCCATGTATGGTCTTAATGCTTCTGGAATAGAAACAGTACCATCTTCATTTAAGTTATTTTCTAAGAATGCAATCAACATTCTAGGTGGTGCAACAACAGTATTATTTAAAGTATGTGCGTAATACTTACCATCTTTACCATTGATTCTGATATTTAATCTTCTAGCCTGTGCATCAGTTAAGTTAGAACAGCTTCCTACTTCGAAATACTTCTTCTGTCTTGGAGACCAAGCTTCAACGTCTAATGACTTAGACTTTAAGTCTGCTAGGTCACCAGAACAACATTCAAGTGTTCTTACTGGAATATCTAAAGATCTAAATAAATCTACAGTATTATTCCATAACTTTTCAAACCACATCTTAGATTCTTCTGGTTTACATACAACGATCATTTCCTGTTTTTCGAACTGATGAATTCTATAAACACCACGTTCTTCAATACCATGAGCACCCTTTTCTTTTCTGAAACATGGTGAATATGAAGTATAAGTATATGGTAATTTATCTTCATCTAATAATTCACCAATGAACTTACCAATCATTGAATGTTCAGAAGTACCAATTAAGTATAAGTCTTCTCCTTCAATCTTATACATCATGGCATCCATTTCTTCAAATGACATAACACCAGTTACGACATTACTTCTAATCATATATGGTGGTACACAATAAGTGAATCCACGGTTGATCATGAAGTCTCTTGCATAAGCTAATACTGCAGAATGTAATCTCGCAATATCACCCATTAAATAATAGAAACCATTACCTGCAACTCTACCTGCTGCATCTAGATCAATACCATCAAATGATTCCATAATATCTGTATGATATGGAACTTCATAATCAGGTACGACTGGATCACCATACTTAGTGATTTCTACGTTTTCACTATCATCTTTACCAATTGGTACAGTAGGATCTAAGAAGTTAGGAATCTTCATCATGACTTCTCTTAATTTATCTCCAGATTCTTTTTCAACTTCTTCTAATGACTTTAATTCTTCAGCCATTTCTCCAACTTTCTTCTTATTTTCAGCAGCTTCTTCTTTCTTACCTTCACGCATGAACTGTCCAATTTCTTTAGACAATTTGTTTCTCATACTACGAAGTTCAGATGCTCTTGTGATAGCAGCTCTATACTGTTTGTCTAATTCTAATGCTTCATCAACTAAAGGAAGCTTATGATCTTGAAACTTCTTTTTAATATTCTCCCTAACAGCTTCAGGATCTTCTCTTAATCTTGCGATATCAATCATATACAATCTCCTTGTTCATAGATTATTGTCATTATATACCATTATTCATTATTTATAAAGTAATCATGAATGAAATAAGTGGCAATGTGACTAAAGAAAATGCGGTAGATACAAAAATAAGCTTAGAAGCGAATTCTGGGTTCTTATCATACTTATTTGCCAGCATGGCACATGTACTTGGTGCAGGCATCGCAGCGAGTACAACAGAAACACCAATACCGATATGATCAAGTGATGTCCATCTTAAACATAGATAAGTAATCACTGGAATCATAATCAAACGAATAAAAGAATAATAAATACATTCCTTATCCAATATCTCTCTAGGTTCTACATCACTTAATATACTTCCTATCACAATCATACTTAATGCGGTATTACATCCTCCTATAGAACTCATAGTTGTTGTCACAAAAGAAGGTAATGTATACCCTAATGAATACATGATCATAAATACTATACCAAAATAAATCCCAATAAGACATGGATGTAACGCAACTTTCTTCACCATTGTCTTAAAATCAGCTTTTGTATAATGGGATAAACCATAACTCCACATAAATATTCTTTGTGGAATCAAATAAATACAGGCATAAAGTAATCCCATATCACCATATAACCCCTGCGCAAATGGCATACCCATAAACCCTGCATTGGATACCATAGTGGCATATTGTAAGTTAATCTTCTTTGTTTCTTCCTGATTATTATAAGCTGTCTTATTGATAATAAAATAAAGACCCTGTATACCAATAGAAACTAAAAATACCACAAGAGTCGTCTTCATAATACTTGGTGTGAGTTTAATTAAGAAACTCTTTGCAGTAGCCACAGGTAACACAAGGTTTAATACTAAATCAGTGACCTGTTTACGAGTCTGTTTATTAAACAATCCTAGTTTAGAAATAAGATAGCCTATTCCTACTAAAATAAATATTTCTACCTGTAAATCTAACATACTTTTTCTCCCCTCTTTGAGGACTAATTATATTATGAAAAAAAGAAGTTGTCATGTGACAACTTCTATTCTTGAGTAACTAAATAGACTTGGGGTTTACTCAAGCTTTGAAAAAGTCAGGGGTGTGA
>UQGS01000060.1 GCA_900540685.1 uncultured Catenibacterium sp.
ATGGTATTTTTGCTGAATAAGATAACCTAAAGCAACAATTTACTTAAAAAGAGCGTTTTAAATTAATTTTAGACTTTTTAAATTAATTTTAGATTTCTGTAATAACACCGTTCACTGCATGAATCTTGACACCTCTATACTTAATAGTTGCCTTAACTGTGAGGTTCTCAATATCCATTGGACGGTCCATCTGGACAATTTTATAATCAATCATGACACGTGTATTCTTTTCAAGTAACACCTTGCTCTTATAATAATCTTCAGTTAAAGTCTTATCCTTAGAGAGTGTCTCATTCACTTCTCCTAGCTTACTAAAATCACCTACAGTAAAACTTGCCTGAGACATATTAACAGCCTTAGGAAAGAATACCTGTGTGGCCACTAAATATGTTTCTTTCTCGTCCATGAGTCCATAAGGATGTACACTGACATTCAAGACAACTTCCTTCTGTAGTCTGATTTTATCTCTTATTTTAAGTCCACAAAAAACTGCAAAAACACATAATGCAAGTACTACAACTTTACTAATCAGTTTACTATGCTTCATCGTGTATTCTCCTTACTTTCCAGAAGGTTTAAACATCTGTGTAAAAGAAGAAGGAAGTGGTGCTTTAAAAGTCATTGTTTTATGTGTAAAAGGATGTGTGAATGCAAATTCATGTGCATGTAGACCTAATCTCTTTAAAGGATTTGTACGTGCTCCATACTTCTTATCGCCAATAATAGGATGATTTAAGGAAGCCATATGAACACGAATCTGATTCTTACGTCCTGTATCTAAGAACACTTCCATCATTGTATAATCCTTAGATACTTCTAATGGCTTGTAGTGTGTAATAGCTAATTGCCCTTCTTTCGCAATACGCATCTTTAACTGCTTATCTTCTACAAGATGGTTTTTAATTGTGCCTGACTTACGACATTGTCCTTCTAATATGGCGACATAGCCTCTTGTCTTCACATACTTATTCCAGTTATGAGTTAATTCCTGATAAAGCTTCTTATTCTTCACAAACATAAGAACACCAGAAGTATCCTGGTCTAAACGATGCACTAAATAACACTGCTGTCTCTTCTTACGACAATATTCCATCACCATATAAAAAGCTGTCTGATACTTATTATTACGTGTCTCTTCACTTACTAGTCCAGAAGGCTTATTAATGACAATCATGTCATCATCTTCATAAAGTAGTTCAAAAGGTAGATTTGTCTTTTTACCTACTTCTACTTCATCTCCTCGATGCAATTCAAAAGCATGATATGTCTGTACTTCACCATTTACTTGTACTGATTTATATTTCAATAAATTCTTACAATCATTTCTCTTCTTACGAAGATGTTCTACTAGAGAATCTAATAGTAATTCATCTTTTGTCACTTTATACATTCTTTTCCTCCAGATAACGTCTCACTTCTTCTTCTAAATACTGTGGACCTTTTTCTAACAATACAGAAAGAGGTTCATCTGTATGATTAATACAGCGTACATCCTCAAATCCTGCTTCAAGTAATGTCTCTTTATCTTCACACTTTCCACAAAATGCGACTACAGGTTTATTGTATTTTTGTGCTAAGCGCAATACCCCTAAAGGTGTTTTTCCATATAAAGTCTGATGATCCATCTTACCTTCACCTGTAAAAATAATATCAGCTTCCTTTATAGCTTCTTCTAAATGAACTGTACGACTCACTGCATCAAATCCAGTCACTAATTTACCATTTAGTCCTGTAACGATTGCATAGCCCATACCTCCTGCTGCGCCTGCACCAGGTGTACATGAATCATCTTTACTCACTAATTCACTCATTACTTTCGCATAATGCTTCATTGCCTGATCTGTCTTTTCTAGATCTTTTACCTTCTTTTGAGGGCCAAAGACATAAGTGGCTCCTTCTTTTCCACATAGTGGATTAGTGACATCACATGCCCCTTCTACTTCTATATTTGATAAATCTAGACGTGTTTTCTTAATATGGTCAAGTGTTTCGAGTCCTCTCGCATTCATCGGAATACGCTGATCAAACTGATCAAAGAAACCATAACCCATACCACTTAACAAGCCTATACCACCATCATTACAGGCTGAACCACCTAAAGTCAAAAGGAAATGTTTCACTCCATGGTCATAGGCATATTTCATCATTTCTCCTACACCATAAGATGTTGCTTCTGTACCGTTCTTTTCTTCTTCAGTTAGGTAATCAAGTCCACATGCCTGAGCACTTTCTATAACAGCAAGATCATCCACAATAGCCAGTTTTGCATGAACTGTCTTAAATAGTGGCCCCGCTACTTCTATTTCATGAATATCACCATGTAGATAGCGATTCATCACTTCCATTGTCCCTTCACCACCATCAGCCAAAGGACAAATGTGCACATTATTATAAGCTCTCTGTACTGCTTCTCCTGCCTCATAAGCAGACATGCTTTCTTTAAAAGAATCAAATGCAGCTAAAATCTTCATTACTATCACTCCCTGTATGTATTCTAACACAAAAAAGTTCATGGTCACCCATGAACTTTTAAGATTTTCTTTTGAATAAATAAATATTTTTCTTATAAACAATTACATAAAGAATGATTGATAACACAACTGCAGAAAGTGCATCAATGATTCCATGCTGCTTGATTAAGAAAGTAGAGATAATAATCCCTATTGTAAGAATTGTAGTTTCCTTCTTCATAATACGAGTTGCATGCTTTGATTTACTAAATGCCATGCACATACCAATAGAATTAAAGATATGAATGCTAGGCAATACATTGGTTGGTGTATCAATCTTATAAAGCAAATCAACGAGCATTAACGCAATATTACTATGTCCTAAATGTTTTGGTCTAACATCTAAACCATTAGGATAGATTATTGATACCAACACAAAGAGCGTCATACCAGTAAATAAGAATGTAATCATCTGTAAGTATTCTTTCTTATCTTTAAAGAAGAAATACCAGAAAGAGAAGAAAATATATCCAAACCAGCTGATATAAAAGAATACAAACCACTCATTAAATGGTATTTTATGATCTAATGATGTAGAAATAATATGATATTGCATGACTGGCATGCAATGTTCAATAAAGAAGAAACATGCCAGATAAACTACAAAGTACAAAAGCGTCCACCAATAACGCCAACTCTTTTTCATTAGTTCTTAGAGAATTCTGATAAGATTAATTCCTTATTCTTATCAGTTGCCCAGTTGATTCCCCACTGATTTGAGAAGAGTAATAGATACTTTCCTCTTAAATCCTGAACTCTCTTAGTATCTGAAGATAAGTTCAAGCTATATAAATCAATTTCTTCGTTATCAATCCATCTGATGAACTGATATCCAAGAGGTTCTCTTTTAATATTTACGTTATATTCGTTCTTTAAACGATATTCAAGTACTTCAAACTGAAGAACACCTACTACACCTACAATGATTTCTTCCATTGAACCACCAATTTCAGTGAAGATCTGGATAGCCCCTTCCTGAGCAATCTGTTCTACACCCTTAACGAACTGCTTACGCTTCATTGTATCTGTATTACGGATACGTGCGAAATGTTCAGGAGCGAATGTAGGAATACCTTCAAACTTGAATTTATGCTTAGGTGTACAGATTGTATCACCAATAGAGAAAATACCTGGATCAAAGACACCGATGATATCTCCAGAATACGCTTCCTGGATTTCTTCACGGTCATCAGCCATTAACTGTTTAGACTGACTTAATTTAATCTTCTTATTTCCCTGCATATGGAATACTTCCATACCTTTTGTATATTTACCAGAAGTAATACGCATGAATGCCATTCTATCTCTATGTGCTTTATTCATGTTTGCCTGAATCTTGAATACGAATGCACTGAAGTCTTCATTGAATGGATCAATTGGTCCATCATCACTCTGTTTTGGCTGAGGAGGCATAGAATAGTCTAAGAAATGATGTAAGAATGGTTCTACACCGAAGTTAGTTAAGGCACTACCAAAACATACTGGTGATAATTCTCCACGATGTACTCTTTCTAGATCAAATTCTGCACCTGCACCATCTAGTAATTCTACATCATCCTGAAGAGTTGCATAATAATCTTCACCGATTTCTTTAATTAATTCAGGATCATCATAATCAGTAATAATTTCCTGTACTTCCTTCTTACCACCCTGTACTGGTACGAAACGAATCACTTTCTTAGATTCTCTTTCATAAACGCCCTTGAACTGTTTACCACATCCAATAGGCCAGTTAACAGGACAAGTATCCATACCTAATTCCTGTTCAATTTCTTCCATTAATTCATAAGGGTCTTTGGCTTCTCTATCCATCTTGTTGATGAAAGTAAAGATAGGAATATGTCGCATTGCACAAACCTTGAATAACTTACGTGTCTGTGCTTCGACACCCTTAGATGCATCAATAACCATGACTGCTGAGTCAGCTGCCATTAATGTACGATATGTATCTTCTGAGAAGTCCTGATGGCCTGGAGTATCTAGGATATTGATACAGAAACCATCATAGTTGAACTGTAATACTGAAGATGTAACAGAAATCCCTCTCTGTTTTTCAATTTCCATCCAGTCACTGACTGCATGACGCATATTCTGTTTACCCTTAACCATACCGGCTTCCTGAATTGCTCCACCATATAATAAGAACTTTTCAGTTAATGTTGTTTTACCAGCATCCGGGTGAGAAATAATCGCAAACGTACGACGTTTACTTACTTTATCTACAAATTCTGACATATAGCCTCCTTAAATTACGAATTGACCATTCTTGAAGATCTGTACTGTGTTTCCATCTTGAGTTACTGCTTCAATGTTTAGGTCTTTTGTCCCAATCATAAAATCAACATGTGTGAATGAATCATTGACACCATGTTTATATAATTCTTCTTTAGTCATCTCATAACCGCCCTTAATACATTCATTAAAACCTTTACCAAGTGCAAGATGACATGCTGCATTCTCATCAAATAATGTGTTATAGAATAATAGCCCCATTTCTGATATAGGAGAATCAACAGGCACAAGTGCTGCTTCACCTAAATAATGAGCCCCATCATCAGTATCAATGATGCTTGCAAGTACATCTTTACCTGTCTTAGCATCAAAGTCTACAACACGACCTTCCTTAAATCGAATATAAAAATCATCAACGAGTGAACCACCATGATTAAGTGGTAATGAAGAATAAACAATACCTTCTGTCTTTCGATAGTCTGGAGAAGTAAAGATTTCTTCTGTAGGCATATTAGGGAAAGAATATACACCATCAGTTGTAAAGCTTCCTCCACCTGCAAATAAATAATCTTTATTCATATATACTTTTAAATCAGTTCCTAGACTATTTGTATAATGTAAATAGTCAATAGACATCTCATTGAGTGTCTTGACACGTTCTTCAAAAGATGCACGATGTAATTCCCAGGCATTTAAAGGATCTTTTGTATCTACATAACACACATGGTAGATTGCTTTCCATAAGGCTTCTATAGCCTCCTGATTGTTCATATCAGGGAATACCTTATTGGCCCACTTAAGAGAAGGTGCACCAACAATACACCAGCGATCAATACCTAGATCTAAATGATCATAGAATGTCTTAGCCTGTTCATGCATGGCTTTACTGTATGTTGCCATCTTTAAAGGATCAATGCCTTTAAATCCATCAGGATTTTCTGATGTAATAGTAACTACAGCCGCATGTTCTAAAGCATACTTATTACGTAGTTCGACTAAATAATCAGGTACATTCTTGAAATAATCCACATCATTATGTTCATATCTGAGTCTTGTAATATCTTCATCTACATAATGAGCAATTACATCCTGAGCACCAACTTTGTAAGCTTCTTTTGCGATAGTTTTCACTAAAGAGGCACATTCAACATCAGCAGTAACAACAAGTTTCTGACCTTTTTGAAGATTAACGCCTTTTTTTACTATCAATTCAGCATATTTATTCATCATATCATTACACCCCATCTCCATTATTCTAAGAAATTTATAATCTTTGTCAACAGAAAAAGCATAACATATTACGTGTTGAATTTCCATTTTTCTTGTTATTATTTTACACATGTGATATGATATGTATAGCAGTTACACAGGACATTTTGTATTGGTTTTTTATCAGTAGTACACTATCGATTGCAAAAGCCTATAATAAAGTTGCTTGATGTATTGCAATTTACAGGAGGTATGTCAGATGACAGGTAAAGTAAAATGGTTTAAGGCTGAAAAAGGTTATGGATTCATTACAGTAGAAGGACAGAGCAAAGATATCTTCGTTCATTTCTCTGCAATCAACGCTGATGGATACAAGACTCTAGAAGAAGGCCAGACTGTTGAATTTGACGTTGTTGAAGGCGATCGTGGACCACAGGCAGCTAACGTTACAGTAGTTGAATAATCATCATAAAAGAAAAGGCTGATGCGATGAAGCATCAGTCTTTTTTTGTCATATAAGCAATTAACAGTTTCATTGTGTTCTCTACTGCATCTACATGTGAACGTTCCATACCATGGCTTGCAGCTACGCCTGGACCAATGAGTGCACCTCTAATATCCTGACCACCTCTTAAAGATGCAGAAACATCAGAGCTATAGAATGGATAAATATCAACTGCATAAGATAATTCATGATCTTTCGCAAGATTAATAAGCGTTGTTGTCATCTGGTAGTCATAAGGACCACTAGAATCCTTAGCACAGATAGAAACATCTCTTTCAGTGCAGCTTAAGTCTTTACCAATACATCCCATATCCACTGCAATGACTTCTTCAATTTCTTCTGGGATATAAGCACATCCATGCCCTACTTCTTCATAAGTAGAAATCAAGAAATACCATGTATCTTGAGGAATAATGAATTCTTCCTTCATTGTCTTTAATAAGCCATAAAGAATCGCAACACTCAACTTATCATCTAAGAATCTTGATTTAATAAAGCCACTTGGCGTAATTGTTGTTTTAGGATCAATACAGATATAATCTCCTGGCATGATGCCTAATTCTTCTACTTCTTTCTTAGATGATACACATTCATCAATACGTACATGCATTGTCATATCTGTTCTAGGGGCATTCTTAGAATCATCATAGACATGAGCACTTGGAGAATTAGAAAGAATAGTTCCTGTATAAGCTCTTCCATCTCTTGTGATAATTTTGCAGTATTCACCATCTAATGTAGGAATGATTGGGCCACCTACTAAAGTGAATGCAAGTGTACCGTCTTCTTTGATACTTCTTACCATAAGTCCTAAAGTATCAACGTGGGCACATAATGCCTTTGTATGATGACCGATACCAGGCATTTTAACAATTAAGTTACCTTTATTGGTATGCATTGTCTCATAACCTAAGGCTTTTACTTCCTTTTCATAAAAATCAATGACTGCTTTTGTATATCCTGTAGGGGAATCAATTAGAAGCAGTTCTTTCGCAAATTCCATTACTTTTAATGCGTTCATGTGAAACCTCTCTTTCCTACTCATTATAACATCTAAAAAAGATCAAGCATATTATCAAGATAGATTTCTTCTCTTACATTGATCGAATATTCTGGCTTAACCATATAATAAAGTAAAAACTCTAATACAAGAGCACTGCCTAGACTTCTGCCTTCTATCTTGAACTGTGTAAAGCCGAGTGGTCTATAAATAGACTGTATGTCTTCAATACTGATAAATGAAGGATTATGCATAGCATGAGAAAAACGATAGCCTTGATTTGCATTTGGTGCTTTACAAATGTGATCAGGTATATCTTTACCTAAATTCTGCAAACTCACTGTTTCATAACATTTCTTTCTATCCTGACATCCTACATAACAGCATTCATTACATAAGAATTCTACTTTATCCTTCTGTTTGATGGTAGATAATAATTTAAATTTCTTATTTAAGCGGAAATCAGGCACAACATATCGGAATTCTTCTCTTTCGCATTCTTCTTTAAACTCATTAAAGTCAGTGATGACTTTAGTGGTAGAAGAGACAAAATAAAGATTTGGATATTTCTCCATCAAATAGTGTAATAAGAGATCAGAGTGTACAATCACACCATTGTTGCCTGCTTCATTAAATAACCTACATAATGTATTACATTTAGGATCTGAGAGATGTTCTTCTTCTAGCATAGAGTTACTAAAAGTAAGTCTTGCAGAAATATGATACGTCTTCATCAGGTCTAATACCTCACGAGGATTATCTTCCCCTTCTCCAAGTCTTCCTCCACCCCATAAACAGTCCATTGGAGCACCATAAATAGAACCTATTTCACACCAGTCATAAAAATATTCTCTATGGTTATAAAAAAGAGGAAGGAACTTCTTATATAATTCATAGAATTCAAATAATCCTGGTAAGTGGTAATAAATTGTTTGATTCATTTATTCTCCCATTAATTCTTCCAATACTTTTCTTACGTTATGAGCTGCATCTTCCTGTATCTCAATAATACGTGCACCTCTAGACTTGGCCACTTCTCTTAAATCTACTGATATACCTGTATGGAATGAACATCCTACAACTAGAAATACATCTCCTGGTTGTAATGCATATACCATTTCATAAGCTAATTGATAATTTGGCGCAGGATCACCATAAAGAACTGGCTTATTGTATAAAGAATAAGCAATATCCATTTCATCATCAGCAGGAAGACCACCATGTAGTTCTAATGCATCACTACCTGCAAGTTTATGTAAGCCATCAATATTCATTGTGATAATAGGAATATGATACTCTGCCAAGGCATAATGTGCATCATTTGGTTTTGCACCATTCATATTTGCTTTTAATTGTCTAATAACTTCATTGTATTCTTCATGATGTCTTTGCGCATAGCTTCTAAACAGTTTTTCTCTGACATCTGGTCTTTCCATAAATGTAGGAATATTACTTTGTTTAGATATTCCTGCACCTGTAAATGCGATTATCTTCATATCAATCATCTCCTTGTGTTATATTATAACACTTATAAAAGTCCTAATAAATCTTCTACCTTCTCTAGTATATAATTAGAATCACTCATATCCTTGCTTTCTACACTACCCCATTTCGCAAAGGCAAAATCAATGCCTGCATTTCTTGAAGCAAGAAGATCTGAATAAGCATCTCCAATATAAATAACATCTTCTTTATTTAATCCTAAACGTTCTATGCATAATAAAAGTGGTTCTGGATCAGGTTTATGCTTTGAAGTATCATCCTCTAATACAACAACTTCCATATAATCATCTAGTCCTAAAGAAACAACATCAATATCATACTGTTTCTTATTCTTAGAAGAGACAACGCTAAATCTTAACTTTTCATGCAATGTATTTAATACGTCATCCATTCCTTTATAAGGAGTTGCTTTATATTCATCCACATATTTAACCCATCTTGCATAAACCTCTTCAGGATTATTCACTTCTAGTTCTTCCATGACCTTCATGCCTGGATAAGAGGCAAAATGATAGACTTCTTCTAAAGTCCATTCTTCCCTTTTTTCTTCCTGGATAATCTTCTGTAATGGAATCATATTCATATCAAGAGTATTGACTAAAGTATTATCAATATCAAAAATAAGTGCTTTATCTTTCACTATTATTTCCTCTCTATTTCTATCACATAAGGGGCATTCTTTTTATTCATCATCTTAAAACTTGATACGTTAAATGTATGTGTATCCAAACCTGATACGTAGTTGTCAATCCATAAAGCTTCTTCTCTACCTTGAGGATGTCCAATATAACAAGTTATAAAAATAACCTTCTCCACAAGTTCAATAGCTTTAACAAGGGTTCTTTGAGTGACATCAAGTGTTGTTGTGATGTTGTGATCTCCTTCTGGCAAATAACCTAGATTAAAGATACCAATATCAAATGTATCAACATAGTTATCAAAATTTTCATGAGAATCACATATAAGATGTGCTTGATCTCCCACTAACTCTTTTGTATGCTTTAGTGCTTCTTCTTGTATATCAAAGCTATACACTTCCTTACAGCATTCAATCAAAGCTTTTGTATCATGGCCATTACCCATTGTGAAATCTACACCTATTTCTAGATTCTCATATGTATGCATACGTTCATGTACATACTCTACCATACTTAACATGTTTCTATTCTCCTTTAAAAAAATCCGGCAAATGCCGGATTTATTATGACTTTAATGCAGGAAGGTCTCCTGTATAAAGACAATATTCTTCTAGTGTCCAGTTATTTTCATACATGATCTTAGCCGCTTTCTTACCTACATAACGGAAATGCCAAGGTTCCTGTGTGATACCTGTAATCTTAGAAGTACCATCCGCAAAACGTAATACAAAACCATATTTATGTGCATTCTTACATGCCCACTTATATTCTGATGTATCACCAAATACAAGTCTCTTACCTTCATTAACACTTTCAGAACTCATATCGATACCAAGTCCTGTCTGGTGTTCACTTGCGCCAGGCAAAGCAACGTGCTGGATTGCGTAAAGTTCTCCCCACCTCTGTTTATATTCCTTATAGATTTCACTCTGTTCAGCATAAGAACGATAACCACTATTGATCATGATATAGTAGCCTTCCTTTTCACCTGCTTTACGCATCGCAAGGAATGCCTCATAAGCTTCTTTTCTTAATTTTGGATGATCACATTTCTTAGTGATATATTTCTTATCAGGTGTGACTAAATCAGATGGTTTATAACTAGAAGGAAGGTATAAGCCTTTCTTTACAAGAGTTGTATAACGTGATGGATTAGTAATAGTATGTCTAGTTGCTTCTTTAGTAGAGTCTCCAATAAATGGATAAGAAGTACTTAATACAGCATAGTTATAATTCTTGCTTGATTTATAAGCTTCTTCATATTTATCCATATCCTGGAACTTAAATCCAGATACAGCCATATAATTCTTCATTGTATTATAGCTATAGCCTTTATCTAGAATATAGTCTAGATCATCACTATCAGCTGTCTTTAAGATAGTCCAGATCTGTTTTTCAGTAAAACCATTCTTCTTTAAAGAAGGAATCTGGTCATCTAGCATTGGTGATAATGTATCTACTACATCAGCAGCTTTCATCTTCTTATGAAGTGACTGATACTGTTCAAAATCAGCATAATACTTAACATCCTTAGAATGTTTTAACCATGAATCGATATGATCTAAATAATCATCATCAATCACAATCTTCACTTTATCACTTGTAAGTTTTAATACTGCAGACTGCTGAGACCATGAATAGCCTTTCATTGCAAGTCTAATACGTGAAAAGTTAAATGTGATCACTAATACAAGTACTACAACAACAGGAATAACAACCTTTAAGACATTATCCCATCTTATTCTTCTACGACGACTGTAGGGAGAATAATTATAATTTCTCTTTCTTCTCATAAATTTTCTACCTCTTTCTTTATCACGAATAATAGTACCAAACAGGACATTATTTGTCCACACTACACCCTTATTATCTCACATTTTCACATAATTTACATATTACTGTTTAATTAATCGAACACAATTGCAAAAAGGGTGATTTTATGATATCTTTTACTAAGTGTGAAAAGGAGGTTTCCCCGATGCAATTAGTCATTTATATATTCATTGCGTTATGTACTCTTGCAATCGCAATTTTATTTACTGAAGTTACAGGAAAATTATTCAAAGCATTACTTGCTTTAGTAGGTGCTGCTTCTACTGGTTACTCAATTGCTTTAGCTGCACGTATGATTGCAAAATCTACTAAATGGTTCAGTAAACCACCACTAATGAATACTTTCTATATTTCATCTGCGATTGTATTAGTATTAATCATTATCGTTACAAAAGTCATCTTAAAAAAGAAAAACGGTTAAACCGTTTTTTTATTTGCACTAAAAAAGGAATGCTCGTGCCAATGGTATTAAGTTAAAGAAAACTAATACCATCTGATAATTAAGTTAAGGTGTC
>UQGS01000061.1 GCA_900540685.1 uncultured Catenibacterium sp.
AATCTAGTAGCGCATATGTCTGATATGCCGTATAATCTTGTTGGTATGTTTTCATCTTAAAATTAATATACCACAAAAGGCGGACCTCGGTCCGCCTTTTGCTATTTCTGAAACTATAATGAGTTATTTACCCGTTACAGCCCCTTTTTATTATGCTTTCCACAAACCATGAAGATTGCAGTAGTCATAAGCTGCTACAACTTCATCACCTTCACCAATATAGAATACCGCTTCAGGCTTATCAGTAGGTGTTAACTGTTTAAACTGTGTGCCATTCTTAGTTTCTAATACAATTAATGTAATGTAGTGTGCTTCAGTCATAGGATGTTCTACTGATCCTACAGATACTGTTACTTTATTATCTTCTACTTTCACTACAGGAACATGCTTTTCAACTGCGGCATCAGTTGTATTAGCTGTTAATTCCTTCATAGGTTCTCCACAACAAGATACTGGTACACCAGAATCTACAAAATGAGTAATAACGTTACCACAATGTTCACAACGATAGAATTTCATATTCAATTCCTCCTTTTCTTATATATATCATACCACCTTTAGAGAATGACTACTAATGATATGCTTTTATTTGAAATATTTGGAAAGTAAATTGTAAAAGCGTTGATTACAAAAGGTTTTTTTAAAGTGTCCTTTGTGATTTTTTTGCAAAATATTCTTGTAAATATTTACAAAAGGCATTATTATGTAAATGGAAATATAAATAGAAGTTTTATATGGAGGTGATACATATGACTAGTGATTTTAGTATTGCTGTCCACGCTCTCGTCTATTTAGGTAAAAACCAAGACCTTATTTCTAGTGATGAACTTGCAAAGCATATTTGCACTCATCCAGTACGTGTAAGACGTGTTATGATCAAATTGAGAGAAGCTGGCCTTATTAAGGCTAAAGCAGGTGTTGATGGAGGATATCGTCTAGATAAAGAAGCTGATGATATTACTTTATCTGAGATTGCGAAATCTGTCTCAAATGATTATATCCATGTGACTTGGCACAATGGAGAAGATGGAAGAGAAGCCATTAAGGACTCTAAGGTAGAACAAGCGATTGATTCTATTTTTGTAGATCTTAATGAAGCGTGTGACAATTTGTTGAAAGACAAGACCATCGAGGACATTATGAATATATCAAAGTAGAAATGGTCTACAATCAAAAAAAGCAGCCTAGATGGCTGCTTTTTTAAAGTCTAATACTAAGTTTAAGATAATGCCTCCTACAACCATTCCTGCACCTAGTAAACTGATACCGGATATTGTTTCATGAAAGAAGATAAAAGCCCATAGAGGAGCTAATATAACCTCCAACATACAAATCAGATTGGCTGTAAAAGCTTCTGTACAGGAAATACCTAATGCAAGAAATATTCCTCCTAAACACATTGGGAAGAAACCATAACCACATACACCAAAGGCATCGGTGATATGGAAATCAGGAAGTCCTCTAAAGACAATGAAACCTACTGTAAGAGAAAACATATAGGCAAATATTGTAGAAGAGAATGCTTCAGATTCTTCTTTGTTGTTGAGATAGAATTGCATGCCAAAGCATGCGCCAGATGTGATTGCGAGTATATTTCCTAATAAGTGCGAGAAGGAAAGAGTATCCGCAAAGAATAGTGCCATACCTATAAAGACAATCGCAATGATCCCCATTTGTCTTTTTGTAGGTAATTTACGTAAATCTATAGATTGATAGATCAATACAAAGATAGTTGATGAGTACTGTAATACAATCGCATTGGCTACTGATGTGAGCTTATTCGCATAAATAAAAGTCAAGCTCATAAGAAACTGAAAGACCCCTACTGTCACTGTCATTTTATTGAATACCAGCTTCTTATGATGAATAATCATACTCAAAGGTATTGCGACAATAGAACTCATCATTGAGAATCCAAGTCCACTTAAGTGGCTTGCACGTATAAATAAACCTGCAAGTGACCAGCAGAATGCTGTCATAAGCAGGTAGAATACACCTTTTGTACTTATTTTATTTTCCATAATACTGCTACTAATAACGCAATGATCAAAGGAATAAGTACTGGCACAACAACACATAAACCAAATAAAAGCATATTATTCATAAAGTTCACGCTCCTTTTCCCCATTATAGCATGCTATAATGAGGAAAACAAAGAGGAGATGATATCGTGTGGGTTGTTGAAAGAATTGATGAAAAAGGATATTATCATCTAGAAAACTTAAAGACAGGTGAAACAATCTTAAAGAGTGGTCTAAATGCAAATGAGAATGATGTGTTAGATGAGTATTTCCATGTTTTACCTGAAGAAACAAAAAAGAGAAAACAAGAAGTGGATGATTTGTTCCACTCTCTTTTATAGAGGTGAATACATGTTAATTAATATACAGAATTTATCTTATGCAATTGGTGAAAGACAGTTGTATAAGAACTTAAATATGATTGTAGAGGATACAGATAAGATTGCCTTAGTAGGTGTAAACGGAACAGGTAAGAGTACTTTATTAAAGATGATTGCTCGTCATGAAAGTCCTGCAATTACTTATAAGAAGGATTTAAAGATTGCATACTTATCTCAGAATCCTGTATTTAGAGACAATGAAACGATTCTTAATGAAGCAAAATATATTCTTAAGGATGTACCTGAATATTCTATTAAGTCTTCTTTAACACGTTTTGGTTTAGAAGATATGGATCAGGTGATCAGTACTCTATCTGGTGGTCAGAAGAAGCGTTTAGCTCTCGCGATTGTATTACTAGAAGAATGTGATCTACTTATTCTAGATGAACCAACTAACCATCTAGATACACCTATGATTGAATATCTAGAAAAGTATTTAATCAAACGTTCTAAAGGATTACTTATGGTTACTCATGATCGTTACTTCCTAGAACGTATCACAAATAAGATCTACGAATTAGATAGAGGTGAGATTTTCCCTTATGTAGCTAATTATTCTCATTTCCTAGAATTAAAAGCAGAAAGAGAAAATAATGCCTTACAAGCACAAAGAAAAAGAAACCTCTTCTTAAAGAAAGAATTAGAATGGGTCAGAGCAGGTGTTCAAGCACGTTCTACTAAGAGTAAAGACCGTTTACAGCGTTTTGAAGAATTATCTTCTATTGAACAGATTCAGGAAAAAGGCACTGTTGAACTCATAGATACAACAAGTCGTTTAGGTAAGAAAACAATTGAATTAGTAAATGTATCTAAAAGTTATCCTGATAAAGTGATGTTTAAACCATTCTCTTATTTATTCAAGAGATTTGATCGTATTGGTATATTAGGACAAAATGGCTGTGGTAAGACAACATTACTCAATATGATTGCAGGTATAATTACTGATTATGATGGTGAAATCATTATTGGTGATACAATCCGTATGGCCTACTTCCAGCAACATTTCCATTATGATGATCCTACAATGAGAGTCATTGATTATATTAGAGAAACAAGTGATAATCTAGAAACAAGTGAAGGCACACTTAGTGCCCGTAATATGTGTGAACGTTTCTTATTTGATGATCATGCCCAATATACACAGATTGGTAAATTATCTGGTGGTGAACAAAGAAGACTTTATTTATTAAAGGTATTAATGGGTGCACCTAACGTATTATTATTAGACGAACCGACCAACGACTTAGATATTGAAACATTGAATGTATTAGAAGATTATCTAGATACATTTAAAGGTATTGTGATTACTGTATCCCATGACCGTTATTTCCTAGATCGTATTGTAGATGGATTATTTGTCTTTAAGGATCAGGAAATCCATTATGTGAATGGTGGCTATAGTGCTTCTATTGATATCACTAATACTAAGAAAGAAACAGAATCTCAAAGAGAAGATTATCGTAAACAGGCTAAAGAGAATAGAAAGAGAAGATTAACCTTCAGTGAAAAGAAAGAACTAGAAGGTATGGATGATCTCTTAATGAATCTAGAAACACGTTTAAGTGAGATTGATGAAGAAATGGGAACAACCCAGGACTTTGAAAAACTAGATGAACTTAGTAAAGAACGTACTGAAGTAGAAAAGACTTTAGAAGAAAAGAATGAACGTTATCTAGAACTATTAGAAATAGAAGAAGGGTAAACGAAAAGAGGAATCCATTTGGATTCCTCTTTTGCTATATAAGGAGAAGCATTAGACTCATTTGAATAATTTATCAAACCCATCTTATTGATATTGAGTTCTTTTTATTATTAGACTTTTTATGGATTCAACATTTTATTAGAAATTTTCATTTCTCACTGAATATAAGATCGAATCTTACTATAATTGCCGTATTACTTATTTACTTTTCGGTTCGTTAGACTAGGAAGTCAAGTAACATGTCTTATATTTAATGTTTTATCTTCTGTCTTCTCTTTTCGCTTATATCATACATTATCATTCATATGAATGCAAGCGTTTTCATATAATTTTCATAAAATGAAAATCCATTGATAAATAGATGCTTTTTCGCAAATATAATTGACGTTAGTATACATATACTATACAATACAACTACGCCAGCGGTAGAAGTACTCTAAGTGAGCCTACCTGCGCAAAAACCCCCTTGTCTATTGACAAGGAGGTTTTTGTTTCCAAATGAAAAAGCTATGGCTTTTACATCACCATAGCTTTTCCTGCTGGATACTAGGATTACATCTTTTGGATTCAATTTCCAGCGTTAATAGATAAATAGAAAACCTTTTCACAGCCTTCTGATATATAGATCAACGTACCTTATTATTATATTCAGGAGCTATCTCCCGTTTTCCACCTTTCTTATAAACCATATTATTAATAAAGCATATAAATCATTATTGGTGGATAAATACGTTTTTCCTAATTTAATTGAGTATCCTCAACGGATACTCAGTCACAGTATCCCATGGGAATCTCTCCTTTCTGACCAAGTTCTTTGAGATGAATGTATATGTTAAGGAGGTCTTCCTCCTCTCTTTCTGTCTTAATTATAGCCTAACAATTTCAGTTATGCAAGCGTTTACATTCTATTTTTATAATATGAAAATGCTTGTTTTATAAAACTCTTTTTACTATAATGGGCTTAGTTATATGACTGACGGAAGTGGAATTGACCACAGGGAGTATAATAAATCAAATGAAGAAGCCGACCGTCTGGGCAAAGAAGCCTGGAGTACGTGTTGGCTTCTTTTTTTGGAGGAATCTATGAAAGAATTAGAATTAAAGTATGGCTGTAACCCTAATCAGAAACCTGCTAAGGTATTTATGGAAGAAGGAGAACTTCCTTTTACTGTCTTAAATGGTAAACCTGGTTATATTAACTTATTAGATGCTTTTAATAGCTGGCAGTTAGTAAAAGAATTAAAGGAAGCGACTCATATGAGCTGTGCTGCAAGCTTTAAGCATGTATCTCCTGCCGGTGTTGCTATTGGTACACCTTTAACTGAAGTTGAAAGACAGATGTATTTTGTAAAGGAAAGTGCTGAAGTATTAAGTCCTATCGCGAATGCGTATATTAAGGCAAGAGGTAGTGACCGTATGAGTTCATATGGTGATTTCTGTGCTCTTTCTGATGTATGTGATGAAGTGACTGCTAAGCTTATTAATCGTGAAGTAAGTGATGGTATCATTGCCCCTGGTTATACAAAAGAAGCTTTAGAAATACTTAAGAAGAAAAGAAGAGGCACTTATTGTGTATTACAGATGGATCCTAACTATGTCCCTAATCCTGTAGAAATTAAACAGGTATTTGGTATTACTTTCCAGCAGGGTAGAAATAACTGTGTGATCAATGAAGAGATGTTTAAAGATGTTGTATCTAAGAATAAAGATATTCCTGAACATGCATTACATAACTTAATCCTTTCTATGATCACATTAAAGTATACACAGTCTAATTCTGTATGTTATGTCAAAAATGGTCAGGCGATTGGTATTGGTGCTGGTCAGCAGTCTCGTATCCACTGTACAAGACTTGCTGGTAATAAAGCAGATGTATGGTTCTTACGCCAGCATCCTAAGGTATTAGGTTTACAGTTTGCGGATGGTTTAAAACGTGCCGAAAAGGATAATACAATTGATGCGTATGTATCAGATGATTATGAAGATGTCCTTGGTGATGATGTATGGCAGAACTATTTCAAGGTAAAGCCAGAAGTATTCACAAGAGAAGAAAAGAAAGAATGGTTAAAGAAGAATACAGATGTTGTACTAGGTAGTGATGCATTCTTCCCATTTGGAGATAATATTGAACGTGCCCATAAGAGTGGTGTCAAATATGTAGGTGAACCAGGCGGTTCTATTCGTGATGATCATGTTATTGATACATGTGATAAGTATGATATGGTACTTGCATTCACTCATCAGAGATTATTCCATCATTAATACTCTACTTTTTCTATAAGTGTGTTATAATGCACCTTATGAAAATAAATGAGAATGTAGAAATCAAGGAACTCACTACAATGCGCCTAGGCGGTCTAGCGCGTTATGTGATTGAATTAGAGACCGTAGAAGATGTAGAAAAAGCTTACTTATTTGCGAAAGAACGTCAATTACCTGTATTTATTCTAGGTACAGGAAGTAATGTAATTGGAAAAGATGAAGGTTTCAAGGGGGTTATTCTTTTAAACCGTATTAAAGGTATACGTTTGATTGATGAATTGACTATAGAAGCAATGGGTGGAGAACTACTTGATGATTTAGTTGCTTTTACTACAGAAAAAAATTTATCTGGTATTGAAGCATTAAGTGCTATTCCTGGTACTGTAGGTGCTGCACCTGTACAAAATGTTGGTGCTTATGGTCAGGAAATAGTACAGGTATTAGACTCTGTTCTTGCTTATGATTTAAAGGAAGAGAAGTATGTCACTATTAAGAAAGAAGATATGAAACTAGGCTATAGACAAAGCATCTTTAATCAGGGTAAAGATGCAGGACGCTATTTGATTGTCTCTATGACTATTCATTTAAGTCATGATACACTTACTCCTCCTTTCTATACTTCATTACAGAGTTATGTAGAAGAACATCAGATCACTGATTTCTCTCCTAAATCTATTAGAGAGATGGTCACTGAAATACGCTGGTCTAAGCTTCCTAAACCTGAAGAAATGGCTAGTTCTGGATCATTCTTTAAGAATGTATATCTAGATGATAAAGAAGCTGATCGTTTAAGAGGTATGAATGTACCTGTCTGGGAAGGAAATAAAGTCCCTTCTGGATGGTTAATAGACAATGCAGGATTAAAAGGTCAATCGTTCTATGGTATGCGTGTATCAGAAAAAGCTGCTTTAATCTTAATTAATGAAAGTGCACAAAGTTATGCACACTTAAAACAAGCAAGAGAAGAAATCGTATCGATCATTAAAGATAAATATGGTTTAACTTTACAACAGGAACCTGTTGAACTGGAATAAGTTTTATTCCAGTTTTTTTGTGCACTTTCTTATGATATAATTTATTAGATTGGAGGAGTTAAAATGTTATTTATCACTGATAATGAATTTGAACGTGTTGTATCTAGAGCACGTAACCGTGATATTGCACGAGAATATTATCGAAGAGATTATGTTGTGAATGTTTCTATCACTATAGATAATCGTGGTTATTATCATATTTCTGGTAAAGTTATGATTAATGGTAATATCTATCTTCCCCGTGTTCTTGTGAATCCCGATTCTAAAATAGTTTCAACAGACTGTAATTGTATTTATGCAGATGAATATACAGCCTGTGGACATATAGGAGCCCTTATTTTAAAGGTTCAGGAGTTATCTCCTAATACATTCCCTTATCGTTATGCTGTTGATTTAGAAAAGCGTGCCCAGGAAGAAAAGAAGAGTGCTATGAGACAACGTCTTTTATGGGAACAGCAGATGGCAGACTTTAGACGAATGGAGAGAGAAAAGGAAACCAATGCACTCACTGATTATATTAAGAATCAGTTAGTGAATCAGTTTACTCCTGTAGATTCTGCTCCTGTACACTTAACAATAGATTATCCAGGCAATTGGAATTTCTGTATCAGCTTTAAAGTAGGACGTAATAGGGATTATATCTTAAAAAATATTCCTACATTTATAACACAAATGCAGAATAATGAATATCACTCCTATGGTAAAAATCTCGCATTTGTACATAACCCTGATATTCTTGATGAACCTTCAAAGAAAATTTATCAATTCATCTTAAAATATTATCACACTCATTTATCTTACAATAATATGATGTTTATTGACCTTGATAATATTGATGCGTTCTGGGACTTACTTAAGGAAATACCGGATTCTTTACATCATTTTAGATGTTTAGAAGAAGAATTACATCCCGTTGTATCTGTGACCAAGGATAAGCATGATACAATTTTGGAATTAGAAACAGACTTAACGCCTTACTATATTGGTAAAAAGAGTCTTTATAAATTTGACCGCAAAGATTTTACTTTTACCTGTCATAGTTTTGATAAACAGGGAGTCACTGTTGAATTACTCAAACGTTTTGATACATTCCAGCGTCTATATGTCGCTCATGAGCAGTTAGAAAACTTTACACGTTATATTATTTCTCCTACAAAAAAATATATTGATTATGTAGGTCTTGAAGATAAGATTCAGGAAGAAACACATCTAGAAATCTATGCAGATGTAGATGAAGATGAATATGCTTTAGTAAACTTAATAGGAACTTATGAGGATGGAAAGCATGATATTCTTAAAGAAGATGTGCCTCATTCTTTAAAAGCAGATTTGATTATTAGTTTCTTAGAGAAATATAACCCTGATGATATGTCAGGACCTATGCGTTTTGATACACATCGCGATGAAACAATTGATATGATTCATGATGGATTAAAACACTTGAATAAGTTGACAGATGTTTATGTCTCTGATGATTTGCAGGCAATTGGAACTAAGAAGTCTATGAACCTCTCTGTTGGTATTAAGGTATCTCATAACTTGTTAGAGATGGATCTAGATTCTTTAGATGTACCTAAAGAAGAACTCGCTGATATTATTGCGAGTCATAAGAAAAAGAAACGTTATCATCGTTTAAAGAATGGACAATTATTATATATTGATACACATGAGTTAGATGAATTAGGCAATATGATGGATCAATATCATATTCTCCCTAAGGATATTTCTGAGGATGGGACAATTGATTTAAATCTTAATAGGGCTTATCAGATGGACTTAGCGACTCAAGGATTCAAGCATGTGACAGTCAACCGTGAAGAATCATTTAAGGATGTGTTAGACCATTTAAAGAATTATTCACATCAGAATCATGAATTAAATGAACGTTATGCCCCTATTTTAAGAGATTATCAGAAAGAAGGTTTCCAATGGCTTTCTACTATGAATGATCTTCATTTTGGTGGTATTCTTGCGGATGATATGGGGCTAGGTAAAACTATCCAGATTATGAGTTTATTAGAAAGTAATGAACATCATTTCTCTATTATTATTTGTCCTGCTTCATTGATTTTAAACTGGTTGGATGAATTTAATAAGTTCTCTTCTCACTTAAAAGTGACTTGTGTGATGGGAAGCGCAAAAGAGCGTAAAGAGATTATTAAGAATTATAAGCAGTTTGATGTTATGATTACTTCTTATGACTATATCCGTAAAGATTATGAACAGTATAAAGATATCACATTTGATTTTATTGTCTTAGATGAAGCACAGTATATTAAGAATCAGAAGACTAAGAATGCGATTGCAGTCAAATCATTGGAAGGTAAACAGCGCTTTGCGCTCACTGGTACACCTATTGAAAACTCACTTGCTGAATTGTGGTCCATCTTTGACTTCTTAAACAAAGATTATTTATATAACTATCGTTATTTTAAATCTCATTATGAGGCACCTATCGTTAAGGATCATAATGAAGAGGTACAGTCACAATTACAGAAAATGATTTCACCTTTTGTATTAAGACGTACAAAGAATGAAGTATTAAAGGATCTACCTGATAAGATTGAAAATACTGTATTAGTTGATTTTAGAGAAGATGAAAAGAAGCTCTATTTAGCGCATCTAGCGCAGGCTAATAAGTTGTTACAGACTTTAGATGGTTCTAAGGATCGTATTCAAATACTTGCGATGTTGACTAAGCTCAGACAGATCTGTTGTGAACCTCGTATTGCATTTGATGATGTGAAACATAAGTCTTCTAAGATGGAAGCATGCTTGAATATCATTCAGACATATAAAGACAATAACAAGAAGCTTATCGTCTTCTCATCGTTTAAAAGCTTATTAAATCTTCTTGCAGATGAACTTGATAAGAGTAAAACATCTTATTATATGATAACAGGTGATACAGATAAAGCGGACCGTAAAGGTTTAGTTGATGCGTATCAGAATGATGATACAACAGTCTTCTTAATCAGTTTAAAAGCAGGTGGTACTGGTTTAAACTTAACAGCTGCAGAAGGTGTTATTCACTTTGACCCTTGGTGGAATATGTCTGCACAGAATCAGGCAACAGATAGAGCCTATCGTATTGGTCAGAAGAATAAAGTATTTGTATATAAATTAATTATGGCTGATTCTATTGAAGAGAAGATCCAGACATTACAGGCAGCTAAGAAGGATTTAGCAGATCGTTTTGTGGAAGGCAATAGTGGTTCTATTACAACTATGAGTGGTGAAGAAATCATGAGTCTATTTAGTGAGGATTAAGTATGAAGAAGATGACTATGGCCGATATCGCAAAGGAAGCAGGTGTTTCTAAGACAACTGTTTCTAGATATTTCAATGATGGCTATGTAAAAGAAGAAACACGTCAGAAGATAGAGAAGATTGTGAAAGAGTATGACTATGAACCCAATGTTTTAGCTGCGAATTTAAAGGCAAATAAGACACGTACTGTAGGGATCATATGCCCTACTCTCACTTCTTATGCATCTAGTCGTATGATGATGAACATTGATCAGTTCTTAAAGAAACATCGTTATACAACAGTCATTATTAATACAAATCATGTTGAATTAGATGAAATTAAATCTATTACTAAACTCATGCAGTTAAAGGTAGATGGTATTATCTTACTAGCTACATCTATCACAATGGCACATAGAGATATTGCCTCTAAGAGTTCTATTCCCATTGTCTTTATGGCTCAGGCATATGATGATGGTGTGAGTGTCATCAATAACGATTATGAGGCAGGTTATACAATTGGGGATTATATTTACTCTAAGGGACATAGAAATGTGGTTTATCTAGGAGTAAGTAGAAAAGACGTGGCAGTTGGTGTAATCCGAAGACAGGGTGTCTATGATGGATTGCAGGATGTTCATCCTCATTTTATAGAAACAGACTTTTCTGTAGAAAAGACTATGGATAAGCTTAATGACTACTTAGAGAATCATACATGCCCTACTGCCATCATCTGTGCTACAGATACAATTGCGATGGGATGTATGAAGGTTTTAAAGGATCATGGATTACGTATTCCTGAAGATGTTTCAGTGACTGGTTTTGGTGGTTATTGGACATCCAGTGTTATTTCCCCTGCCCTCACTACTATTAAGTTCCACTATGCTCATGCTGGTCAGATTGCAGGACAAGTCATTCTAGATATGATAGAAGGAAAAGAAGTAGAACGTGCTACACTTATTGACTATACATTTGTAGAAGGAGAAAGCGTCAGAAGTATCTGATGCAATGGAGTCAACTTAAGAAGTTGGCTCTTTTTTATCGCCTTTTTTCCTACTATGAGTGTATATTTGTACAAATGTAGTT
>UQGS01000062.1 GCA_900540685.1 uncultured Catenibacterium sp.
GCTTATAATAAGATCATGAAGATGGATGATGAATCCAAGTCTAGAGGACTTATTGCATCAAGTGCAGGAAACCATGCTCAGGGTGTGGCTTATGCAGCCCAGCAGTTAGGTGTAAAGGCGACAATTGTTATGCCTGCCCATACACCACTTATCAAAGTAGATGCCACTAAGGCATTAGGTGCTGATGTTGTACTTCATGGGGAAGTGTATGATGATGCATATAATAAAGCAGTTGAATTACAGAAGGAACATGGTTATACATTTGTGCATCCATTTGATGATGAAGATGTCATTGAAGGTCAGGGAACAATTGCTTTAGAAATCCTCAAAGAACTACCAGATGCAGATATTATTCTTGTACCAGTTGGTGGTGGAGGATTGATTTCAGGTATTGCTTGTGCTGCAAAACTTATTAAACCAACAGTGAAGATTATCGGTGTAGAACCAGAAGGGGCTGCAAGTGCCCTTGCTGCCATTAACGAAGACCGTGTTGTATCATTAAATGAAGCAGTAACTATTGCGGATGGTACAGCTGTTAAGACAATTGGTAAAACACCTTTTGAATATATTAAACAATATGTAGATGGAATCATCACAGTAAGTGACTATGAATTAATGGCTGCATTCTTAGTACTTGTAGAAAAACATAAGCTTGTTGCTGAAAACTCAGGTATTCTTTCACTTGCGGCATTAAAGAAACTCAATGAAAAGAATAAGAAGGTTGTCTCTCTTATCTCTGGTGGTAATATTGATGTACTTTCTATTTCTTCTATGATTAATAAGGGATTAATTGAAAGAGGTAGAATCTTCTCATTCTCATTACAGTTACCAGATAGTCCAGGTCAGTTAGAAAAAGTTGCTCATATCTTAAATGAATGTAATGCGAATGTTGTCACTGCAGACCATAACCAGTTCAAGAACTTTGCAAGATTCTCAGAAGTAGAATTAAGAGTCACTTGTGAAACAAATGGTGAAGCCCATATTGTATCTATTATTGAAACATTTAAAAACAATGGATTTGAAATCCAGCGTATCAACTAAGGAATAGCGAAAGCTATTCCTTTTCTCTTGAATTAAGTAAATATTTAGTTTTAATAGAATAATAATGGTGTTATAATGTGAAAAACAGATTTTTGAGAGGGGGATTTAAGTGTTAGAATTAAAGAATTTTGAAGAAGCAAAGAAGAGAGTGGATGAAGTCATTCTTCCTACACCTTTGATTTATAGCCCAGCTTTTTCTAAAGAAAGTAGAAATACTGTTTATATCAAACCAGAAAACTTACAGAGAACAGGCGCATTCAAGATTAGAGGTGCTTATAATAAGATCATGAAGATGGATGATGAATCCAAGTCTAGAGGACTTATTGCATCAAGTGCCGGAAACCATGCTCAGGGTGTGGCTTATGCCGCCCAGCAGTTAGGTGTTAAGGCTACAATCGTTATGCCTGCCCATACACCACTTATTAAAGTAGATGCGACTAAGGCATTAGGTGCTGAAGTCGTTCTTCATGGTGAAGTATATGATGATGCTTATAATAAAGCAGTAGAATTACAGAAAGAACATGGCTATACATTTGTACATCCATTTGATGATGAAGATGTTATTGAAGGTCAGGGAACTATTGCCTTAGAAATTCTAGAAGAATTACCAGATACAGATATTATTCTTGTACCAGTTGGTGGTGGAGGATTGATCTCAGGTATTGCCTGTGCCGCTAAGCTTATTAAACCAACAGTAAAGATCATCGGTGTAGAACCAGAAGGAGCTGCCAGTGCCCTTGCTGCCATTAATGAAGATCGTATCGTTTCATTAAATGAAGCAGTGACTATTGCGGATGGTACAGCAGTCAAGACAATTGGTGAAAAACCATTTGAATATATTAAACAATATGTAGATGGAATCATCACAGTCAGCGATTATGAGTTAATGGATGCATTCTTAGTACTTGTAGAAAAGCATAAGCTTGTTGCTGAAAACTCAGGTATCTTATCACTTGCTGCATTAAAGAAACTTAACGAAAAGAATAAGAAGGTTGTTTCACTTGTATCAGGTGGTAACATTGATGTACTTTCTATCTCTTCTATGATCAATAAGGGATTAATTGAAAGAGGAAGAATTTTCTCATTCTCAGTACAGCTTCCAGATATTCCTGGACAGTTAGAAAAAGTTGCACATCTATTAAATGAATGTAATGCGAATGTTGTAGCGGTTGATCATAACCAGTTCAAGAACTTTGCAAGATTCTCTGAAGTAGAATTAAGAGTCACTTGTGAAACAAATGGTGAATCTCATATCGATACAATTATTGAAACATTTAAACAGAATGGTTTAGATATTCATCGTGTAAACTAAGGAATAGCGTAACGTTATTCCTTTTTTCATCTATTTCACTATTGTGTATTTCTTTTGTGCTATTCTATAGATAGGAGGTAATACATATGTTGTTAGGAATTGATGTAGGAGGGACTTCTGTCAAATACGCAACATGCGATGAAAAGGGTCATTTATATGATAAGGGGTCTTTTAAAACACCTGATACGTTAGAAGACATGTATCAGGCGATTGAAACTATTTATAAAGAAAGAGATGTTGATGGTATTGCGTTAAGTATGCCAGGAGCAGTCGCAAGTGATGAAGGTGTCATTTATGGTGCATCTGCCATCGATTATATTCATGGGCCTAATATTAAGAAGGATCTAGAAGAAAGATTACAGACTCGTGTAGAATTAGAAAATGATGCCAACTGTGCAGCACTTGCTGAAGTATGGCTAGGTGCTGCTAAAGATAATCAGGATTGCTGCTTTGTCGTATGCGGTACAGGTATTGGTGGTGCTGTGATTAAAGATAAGAAGATTCATAAGGGACAGCATCTTCATGGTGGTGAATTTGGTTATATGATCAATAATTTTGATGCAGATTCACTTGAGTTTAACTATTGGTCTCTTGATTCTACAGTTGCAATCGTCAAGGGTGTAGAAAAAGAACTAGGTGAAACATATGATGGACGTTATATCTTTGATCATGCCAATGAAAATGAAGTATTTAAGAAGTATGTCAATCGTTTCTATTATGCCCTTGCTGTAGGTATCTATAACATTCAATATTCTTATGATCCAGAAGCGATTATTATTGGTGGTGGAATCTCTGTAAGAGAAGATATGATTGATGAAATCAATCAACGTTTAGATATCATTATAGACAAGGTTGAACCAGCACGTATTAAGCCTGTTGTAAAGAAATGTGCCTTTGCGAATGATGCCAATATTATTGGTGCAATCTACCACTTTTTAACATCATCAAAGTAGTAAAATAAAAAAATATTTCAGTATTCATTTTTTGCTTGCTTACAATCTTAATATCGTTTATACTACAACAGAAGGAGTGAGAATATGAACGCAAACACAATTATGACAACTACAGTTTTCGCAAACGTGTTTCCTAAGGGTTCTTATTTTCATTTTTTAGATTTCTTATTTTAAGGACATATCATCTATTGGTGATATGTCTTTTTCATAATTGAGGAGGTTGACTATGAAAGCTTATTTAATTTTAGAAGACGGACATGTGTTTGAAGGAGAAAGCTTTGGATATGAAAAAGAAGTCATAAGCGAATTTGTCTTCAATACTTCAATGACTGGTTATGTAGAAGTGTTGACAGACCCATCTTACGCAGGTCAGAGTGTTGTAATGACTTACCCACTTATTGGTAACTATGGTGTATGTTTAGAAGATCAGGAATCTGAACACCCATATGTTGAAGGATTTGTAGTAAACGAATTATCACGTTTAGGATCTAACTTTAGAAAGAATGAAGATTTAAATGATTATTTAGTACGTAATCATATCCCAGGTATCCAGGGAATTGATACACGTGCACTTACTAAGTTACTTCGTAATGATGGTTGTATGAACGGTATGATCACTACTCATAAGTATGAAGTAAGCGAAGTCATCGACAAGATTAAAGCATTCAAGGTACAGGGTGTTGTAAAGGCATGTACATGTAAAGAAAAACATACTGTTGGTACAGGCAGAATGAAAGTTGCTTTATATGACTTTGGTGCTAAACGCAATATTGCGAATGAATTAGCTAAGAGAAACTGTGAAGTTACAGTATTCCCAGCTACTACACCTGCTTCTGAAGTATTAGAAGGAAACTTTGATGGTATTATGTTAAGCAACGGTCCTGGTGACCCAGCTGAAGTTACTGATATCATTGCTGAAGTGAAGAAATTATCAGAAAGCGGTATGCCAATTTTCGCAATTTGTCTTGGACATCAGTTAATGGCTCTTGCTCATGGCTTCAAGACAGAAAAATTAAAATATGGACATCATGGTGCAAACCATCCAGTTAAGGATTTAGACACTAACCGTGTTTATATCTCTACACAGAACCATAACTATGTTATCAAGGATGAATCAATTGATCCTGCAGTTGCTAAGGCTTGGTTTAGAAACGTAAATGATGGCACTATTGAAGGTGTTGAATATTTAAATAAGAACATCAAGACTGTTCAGTTCCACCCAGAAGCAAATGCTGGACCTAGAGATACTGAATATTTATTTGATGAGTTTATTAAGATGATGGAGGGAAAGTAGAATGCCTAAGAATAAAGATATAAAAAAGGTTCTTGTTATTGGATCAGGACCAATTATTATTGGACAGGCAGCTGAATTCGACTATGCAGGTACTCAGGCTTGTCGTGCATTAAAAGAAGAAGGAATTGAAGTCGTTCTTATTAACTCTAACCCTGCAACAATCATGACTGATAAAGATATTGCAGATCATGTTTATATTGAACCTTTAACAGTTCCTGTTGTTAAGAACTTAATCTTAAAAGAAAAACCAGATTCAATCTTACCAACTCTTGGTGGTCAGAATGCCTTAAATATTGCTATGGCACTTGATGATGAAGGTTTCTTAGAAGCACATAACGTACGTACTATCGGTACTAATACAACTACAATCAAGCTTGCAGAAGACCGTCTTGAATTCAAGGAATTAATGGAAAGAATCCATGAACCAGTGGCTGCTTCAACAGTTGTTAACCATGTAGATGATGCATTAGAATTTGCTGAAAAGATTGGTTACCCAGTAGTAGTAAGACCAGCATATACACTTGGTGGTACTGGTGGAGGTATTGCTGAAACTCCTGAAGAATTACATGATATCTGTACTAATGGTTTAAGATTATCACGTGTATCTCAGTGCTTAATTGAAAGATGTATTGCCGGTTGGAAGGAAATCGAATACGAAGTAATGAGAGATGGCAATGGTAACTGTATTACAGTATGTAATATGGAAAACGTTGACCCAGTAGGTGTTCATACTGGTGACTCTATCGTAGTAGCTCCTTCTCAGACATTAGGTGATAAAGAATATCAGATGTTAAGAAGCTCTGCTTTAAACATCATTACTGCATTAAATATCAAGGGTGGATGTAACGTACAGTTCGCATTAAACCCAAATTCTTTTGAATATTGTGTTATCGAAGTTAACCCACGTGTCAGCCGTTCTTCAGCTTTAGCTTCTAAAGCAACTGGTTACCCTATTGCGAAGTTAGCTGCTAAGATTGCATTAGGTTATTCACTTGATGAAATCGTGAACGCTGTAACAGGTAAGACATATGCTTCTTATGAACCAACATTAGACTATATTGTGTGTAAGATTCCTAAATGGCCATTCGATAAGTTCTATGGTGCATCAAGAAAACTTGGTACACAGATGAAGGCAACTGGTGAAGTTATGGCAATCTGTAATAACTTCGAAGGTGCTTTAATGAAAGCATTACGTTCACTTGAACAGAATGTATTCTATTTATCAATTCCTGAAATGGAAGGTAAAGACACAGAATACTTAAGAACTAAATTAAAAGATGTAGATGACCAGAGAATCTTCGCAGTAGCTGAAGCATTAAGACAGGGCATCACTGAAGAAGAAATCCACAAGATCACTAAGATTGACTTATGGTTCATCGATAAGATCAAACATCTTGTAGAAATCGAAAATAAATTAAAGACAGAAGAATTAACTCCAGAATTATTAAAGGCTGCTAAGAGGGTTGAATTCCCAGATAGAGTTATTGCAGACTTAACTGGTAAAGATAAGAATGAAATTCATGATTATCGTCTAGAAAACAATATCACTGCTGCATTCAAGACAGTTGATACTTGTGCTGCAGAATTTGATGCTGAAACTCCATATTTCTATTCAGTATATGGTGGAGAACATGAAATCAAACCAGATAACTCTCGTAAGAAAGTTATGGTATTAGGTTCAGGACCAATCCGTATCGGACAGGGTATCGAATTCGACTACTGTTCAGTACATTGTGTATGGGCATTAAGAGCAGCTGGCTATGAAACAATCATCGTCAACAACAACCCAGAAACAGTTTCTACTGACTTCGATATCGCTGATAGATTATACTTTGAACCACTTACTCAGGAAGATGTTCAGAGCATTGTTGAACTTGAAAAACCAGATGGCGCTATTGTTCAGTTTGGTGGTCAAACAGCAATCAAGTTAACTCAGGACTTAATGGATATGGGAGTTCCAATCCTTGGTACTTCAGCTGATAGCGTAGATGCTGCAGAAGACAGAGAACGTTTTGATGAAGTGTTAGAAAAATGTGAAATCGATCGTCCTAGAGGGGCAACAGTATTTACTGTAGATGAAGCATTAGAAGTTGCAAATAGATTAGGTTACCCAGTACTTGTACGTCCATCATATGTATTAGGTGGTGCAGGTATGGAAATTGCCTTAAATGATGGTGATATCAAGAAGTTCATGAAGATCATCAACCGTCAGTTCCAGGAACATCCAATTCTTATCGATAAGTACTTATCAGGTAAGGAAGTAGAAGTAGATGCTGTTTGTGATGAAAACGGCGTACTTATTCCTGGTGTTATGGAACACGTTGAAAGAGCTGGTGTTCACTCTGGTGACAGTATCTCAGTATATCCACCACAGAAGATCAAGCCTGAAATCAAGGCAGTTATCTGTGACTACACTCAGCGCTTAGCAAAAGCATTACACGTTATTGGATTAATCAACATCCAGTTCATCGTATATGAAGATGAAGTTTATGTAATCGAAGTAAACCCAAGATCTTCTCGTACAATTCCATATATCTCAAAGGTAACAGATATTCCAGTAGTAGATGTTGCAACTAAGGTTATCATGGGTCATTCAATCAAGGATCAGGGTTATGAATATGGCTTACAGCCAGAAAAAGAAACTGTTGCAGTTAAGATGCCAGTCTTCTCATTTGAAAAGATCAAGGGTGCTGAAATCTCACTTGGCCCAGAAATGAAATCTACAGGTGAAGTATTAGGTATCGCAAAGACATTTGATGAAGCTATCTATAAGGCATTCATTGGAACAGGTATCAACTTACCAAAGAAGAAGAATATCATCTGTACAATCAAGGACAGCTCTAAAGAAGAATTCTTACCAATCGCTAAGCAGTTCTATATGTTTGGATATGACCTTTATTCAACAGAAGGTACTTATAACTTCTTAAAGGAACATGATGTACCAGTTCATAGAGTTAACAGAATTGCGGAAAAGTCTAACACAATCTTTGACTTAATGTTGACTGATACAGTTGACTTAGTTATCGATATTCCTACGAGAAACGATAACTTAAAGGATGGTTTCTTAATCAGAAGATTTGCAGTTGAAGCAGGTATCCCTATCTATACATCATTAGATACAGCACATGCATTAATCAACTGTCTAGAAAAGAGACATCAGGGTCCAACTTCATTAGTTGATATCACAAAATTAAAGTAAACACCTTAAGGCTATGATTTTGCATCATAGCCTTTTTTTCTATGTTTCACATGTGTTTGTTGATATAATTATGCATATACAAAGGAGGACGTAATTATGATTATTGCGGTAGTGGTGATTGTATTAATCGTTTTATATACAATCGCAACATACAATGGACTTGTTAAGTCTAGAAATAAGTGCCGTACTGCATGGGCACAGATTGATGTTCAATTAAAAAGACGTGCAGATATGATTCCTAATATTGTAGAAACTGTAAAAGGTTATGCAAAGCATGAAAAGGAAACACTTGAAGGTGCAATTCGTGCAAGAAACAGTTATGTAACTGCTTCCACACCAGAAGAACAGCTTAAGAATGCAGGTGAATTAGAAAGATCATTAAGTCGTTTAATGATGCTTCAGGAAAGCTATCCTGATTTAAAGGCTAACACAAACTTCATGTCTTTACAGAATGATTTAAGGGATACTGAAGATAAGATCAGTTATGCAAGACAGTTCTATAATGATGATGTTAAACAGTATGTGAATAAGTTAGAAATGTTCCCTTCTAATATCATTGCTTCAATGTTCCACTTTGAAAAGATGAACTTCTTTGAAGTAGATGAAGCATCTAAAGAAGTACCAAAGGTACAGTTCTAATGAAACGCTTATTATCATTTCTTACAGTATTGTTGCTGTTAATACCAACTGCAGTTGATGCATCAAGCACAAAAATAAACAATATCGGCATTACCTGCCAGATTGATCAAAATGGTACTGCAACATTTGTGGAGAAATGGGATATGGATGTATCGGAAGGGACAGAAGGATACAAAATATTTAATGGTATGAGTGATCAGCCGTTGACACTTATTGGTGTTACTGATGATTGTGGGGTAACATACAAAAATATCGGTACATGGAATTCTGATGTTTCTAGAGAGTCAAAGATTAATAAATGTGGCTTGATTAAAGATGGTGGTCACTATGAGTTATGCTTTGGTTTAGGTGACTATGGCACACGTTCTTATACAATGGTTTATCAGATTGAACACTTTGTGAATCAATATAAGGACCAGCAGGGTATTAACTATGCATTTATTAGTGATATGTCATTGGATGTTTCAGATGTCACAATTCATGTGACTGGTATGACACCCTATAGTAAAGAGAATGCGAAAATCTGGGCATTTGGTTATTCAGGTAGTGTGAATTTTGATAATGGTGGCGTTACTTTAAAAACAGACTCTTTAGGCAGTAATAAGATGCAGTTATTAATGGGTCTTGAAAGTAATTCTTATACATCACCTAATAAACGTCATGCAAGTGAAAAGTTTGCAGATGTTGTGAAGGATGCAAAAGAAGGTTCTAGTTATTCTAGTGGTTTGTCAACAGTAGCGAAGATCATGCTCTTTATCTTTGTCATCTTCGTGATTTTAATGGTTATCTTTGTTGTAGTTGCGCTTATTGTATTCTCAGATTCAGGTGTTGTATTTGAAAATGGACGTACGATTAAAGGTAAAGAAGTGACTCCATTTAGAGAAATTCCATGTGATAAGGATATATTCTTATTCTATTATCTAGCGAAAAAGCTGGATATTATAGGTGGTGATGAGAGTCGTGAAAACCTAATATCAGGATTCATCTTGAAGTGGGTACGCGATGGTGTGGTCACTATTAGAGAAAAAGAAAGTGGCGCAATCGTCAAGAAAAAGAAATATGATATGTATCTTGATGTAAATGCGAAGTTTGAAAATAAGCAGGAATCAGCACTTTATAAGATGTTTATTCTTGCATCTAAAGATGGTGTTCTTCAAACAAAAGCTTTCCAGAAATGGTGTGGCAAGCACTATAAGAAGATTGATAGCTGGTTCACTAAGGTGGATAATGTGACAGAAGATTTGATGAATAAGAATGGTTATGCGAAAACAGCGACTGTTTATAAACGTATCTTATTCTGGAATATTCCACGTGATCGTACAGTGTGGACAAATAAAGCATATGATCAATGTCTTTATGTATGGGGATTTAATAACTTCCTTGAAGATGAAGACAACATGAAAGAAAAAGCAGCTATTGAAGTTAAGCTCTGGGATGAATATCTTATCTTTGCGGCAGTACTTGGTATTGCAGATCGTGTAGAAAAACAATTGAAGGTTGCGATTCCTCGTTATGAAGAAACAACAACTTACAATAACTTCCCAATTTACTACTATACACATACTTTTGCACATAATAGTATGAGTGCAGCTTCTTCAGCTGCAAGTGCAGGACAAGGTGGTTCATCATCATTTAGTGGTGGTGGAGGCGGCTTCTCCGGTGGAGGAGGCGGCGGTGTCCGTTAGAGACAGGATTATTCCTGTCTTTTTTTCTTGTAGAAGAAAAATAGTTGTCTATAATGAGTGACAGGAGGAATTTATGAAGAAGTTATTTATTGCAGTATTATCTCTTATACTTGTGACAGGTTGTAGTACACCATCTGCTCCCAAGAAAGAAGTATCTAACAATATTAAATCTCAGGTTACTTATATTAATGTAGGCCAGGGGGATTCAACACTTATTCAAAATAATAACCAAAATGTTCTAATTGATGCAGGGCATGGTGAAGGCTATGAAAATGCCAGTTTGAATTATTTAAAAGAGCACTATATCAATACACTTGATGCATTGATCTTAACGCATTGTGATGCAGACCATATCAATGATGCGAAAAATATTATTTATCAATTAAATGTAAAAAAGATATATATGTCTAGTAGAACCTCTTCTTCTTATACATATATGAAACTATTAAATGCGATTAAAGAAAAGAAAAAGAAGATCACTGTACCAAAGGTAGGAGATACCTTTAAGTTAGGTGCAGGCTCTATAGAATTCATTGGTGTAGGTGAAGGAGCCCAAAACAATAATGATTCATCTTTATGTATGAGATATAATGATGGTTATCATCGTTTTGTTTTCACTGGCGATGCAGCAGAATCTATGGAAAAGAAACTAAACAATGTACAATGTGATGTCTTCCAGGCAGGACATCATGGTTCTGCTTATTCAAATAGTGATGATCTTCTCTCTAGAATGAAAGCAAGTTATGTTGTTGTTTCTTGCGGTAAAGACAATATGTATGGTCATCCTCATAAGGAAGCATTACAGAGATTTTCTAAATATAATATGAGAGTTTATCGTACGGATGAATCAGGTACAATTCGTTGTGTTTCTAAGAAGAACAAATTGACCTTTAATGGTAAAGAAGAAATCACAACTACTCAAACAACACAATATATAGGATCTAGAAATACAAAGAAGTATCATACTGAAGATTGTCAGTATGCGAAAACAATCAGTGATAAGAATAAAGTCTACTTTAGTTCTTCACAAGAAGCACAAGATGAAGGCTATATTCCTTGTAAGGCATGCAATCCATAATGCATACTTTTTATAATATTTGTGCATAAAAATATGACTCAAAATAAGAAAAATAATTTTTTTGAATTTTTTTCAAAAAACACTTTACAAGAGTGAGTATTTTAGGTATTATAGACAGGCAGTC
>UQGS01000063.1 GCA_900540685.1 uncultured Catenibacterium sp.
TAAGGCTTTGCGGACATTTAAGAAGATATAAAAAGATAGTCAAAAAGACATATATGATTTCTTTAGAAATATTACATGATTTATATAATATATTACACACTTTGTTTATTATCTTTAATTTATATTTGAGAAAACCTTAAGACAGGTATTTAATGATATTTCTTTCATTTTTTCATGTTTTTCTATTGCATTAACCTAACCCATATGGTATTATATTCAAGCAGTCGGAAAACAAATGTCTACGTAGCTCAGCTGGATAGAGCACACGCCTTCTAAGCGTGCGGTCATGGGTTCGAATCCCCTCGTGGACGCCATCTGAAAATAACCTCGGTTCATCCGAGGTTTTTATTTTATCTTGGACTAGAGTTACTCTTTAGTCCTTTTTTCATACAAAATAAAAGAGACAGCCTTTAAGCTATCTCTTGAGTTAATATACTATCTGTTAGAATAACGTGATAAGAACTGTTTAGCACGTTCTGTCTTAGGATGTTCAAATACTTCTTCAGGTGTACCCATTTCAGCAATAACACCTTGATCCATGAAGCATACAACGTCACTGACTTCTCTTGCAAACTGCATCTCATGAGTTACGACAGCCATTGTTAAACCTTCTTTAGCCAATTCCTTCATAACATCTAATACATCCCCTACCATTTCAGGGTCTAAGGCACTTGTAGGTTCATCGAATAGAAGAACTTCAGGCTTCATACATAAAGCTCTCGCAATGGCTACACGCTGTTTCTGACCACCAGAAAGCTTTGTACTAGAAGCATCCGCAAATTTATCCATACCAACAGCTTTAAGCTGTTTCATAGCTTCAACGCGGGCTTCTTCTTTAGATTTTTTTAATACTTTGATCTGACCAATCATACAGTTTTCTAATACTGTCTTATTACTAAATAAGTTGAAGTTCTGGAATACCATACCTACCTTACTACGATAAGTAGAGGCATCCATATCACCTTTAAGAATATTCTGACCATTAAATAAGATTTCTCCTGCGTCAGGTACTTCTAGAAGGTTAATACATCTAAGTAATGTACTCTTACCAGAACCACTTGAACCAATAATAGTCACTACTTTACCACGTTCAATAGTGAAATCAATATCATTAAGGACACGGAGGTCACCAAAATGTTTTTCTAAATGTTTAATTTCAATTACTGTATCCATTTTTTCCTCCTTATGCACAGTTATCCTTAATACTTACTGTGTTAGTCTTATTGATCTTCTTTTCAACATAGTTAAGCGCAAATGTGGCAACAGTTGTAAGAATTAAGTAAAGAATTGCGACAACAAGATATACTTCAATATATCTCATGTTTGTACCAGCCACTGACTGTGCCTGGAAGAATAATTCAACAACTGAAATCGCATTTAACATACAGCTATCCTTGATATTAACAATAAACTGGTTACCAAGTGATGGGAATGTATTTTTAATTGCCTGTGGGAAGATGATAGAAATCATAGTCTGAGTATTTGTCATACCTAAAGACTTAGCTGCTTCCATCTGTCCTGCATCGATAGACTGGATACCACTACGGATAATTTCAGCCATATAAGCAGCTGTATTAATAGAAATAATCACCATACCTGCAGTGAAGTTATTCCAGTGTAATACTGGTTTAAATAAATAATAAAGGAATACGGCCTGTACCATCATAGGTGTTCCACGGAATACCCATACATAAAAACCTGTAATAAAACGTCCTAGCTGTTTAAAAAATCTTGTCACTGGCTTATCTAGAGGATCTAATGGGACACAACGAATGGCACCAATAATAAGACCTAATACTAAACCAGCTAATGTACCAACAATCGCAAAAGCGATTGTCATCTTAATACCATACCAGAATAGAGGCCAGTTATTGATTAACTGGCTCCATGCATATTGAAAATCTATTTTCATTTTATCTCCTATTTATCAGTAGGTGCTCTCTTAACAGCATCTTCCATGATTTTTAATCTTTCTTCCTGTGAAATAGAATCTAAAGCCTTCTGAATCTTTTTGAATTCAGCAGTCTTACGTGTATTATTCTTTAATCCAATTGATACTGCAGTATCTACATCAAAGTTATGACCATCTGCGAACTTAACGATTGATAAATCTGGGTTAGCCTGTACGATACCATTCGCAACTGGTAATTCTGCAGTAATACCATCTGTATCACTCTGCTGTAAAGCAACAACTAATTCTGGATAAGTTGATTTAGGTGTCTGATGTTTTACACCCTTGATCTGATCAATGATTGTATCATAGTTAGTATTCTTCTGACCAGTTACCTTATAGCCTGAGAACTGCTGGATATCATTGAATGATTCCATAGTGCTGTTCTTTCTTACAATCATAACCATTTCACTCTGATAATAAGGTGTAGTGAAATCTAATCCCTTTTCACGTTTTTTATCTGCAGTCATACCTGCAACGATTGCATCAATTTCACCAGATTCTACAGCTGGCTGTAAACCATCCCATGCAATTTTCTTTACCACAAGTTTTTTACCTAATTTCTTTGCGATTTTGCTGGCAATGACAACATCATAACCATCAGCATAACCTGCTCCACCATCTAATTTAACAGCTGTATCTGTTTTCTTAGAAGTCTGCCAGTTAAATGGCTGGTAAGCTGCTTCCATTCCTACTGTAAAAGTATTGTCATCTGTAGTAGTGGATGATCCACATCCTGATAATACAAGTGCTGCTGTTGCAAGCGTAATTAAAGTCTTTTTCATAAATTGTTCCCCTTTCTATATAAAAATAGAAAAAAAGCCATACGTTATCGTATAGCTCTTAACGAATAGATAACGCCTCTTCATCATGAAGGAGTGAGACAGGTATTTCCTGAATCACCAAGACCACAAGCTGCCGCTTATCCTCTTTCGGCGATGATTACCTTTCATATGATTCTACGTCTGCCGACTCCTCATATTACTCTGATGCATCGCTTCCTCTATCTTTATATTTGACTTTACATGCTCATTATAATAGGAAGATATGAAATGTCAATTCCTATTTACTTAAATGTACCCTTATTCCAAAGTTTTAATCATTACATCTACATTTGCACCATCAATGGTCATCACGGCATAAGAACGTTTTGATCCTCCACGAGGCCAAGATGTAGATCCTGGATTAATGAGCCATAATCCATTTTCCTCTTTTGCGAGAGGCATATGAGTATGACCTGAGATGAGAACATCTCCATTGTATTTGTGTAAGAAATCAAGCATCTTCTTTTCACGGTCAAAATAACCAAAGAACTGACCATGAGTAATGAGAAGATGTCTTCCTTCTATATCTAATCTTGCAGTCTGTGGAAGATCAAGACTCCAGTCATTGTTTCCTTTGACTGCCACAAATTCATCTAAATCACGAAGTGAATAGGATTCACTATCACCGCAATGGATATAATAATCAGCATCATCTTCTAATACTTTAATATCTGTCATGATATTCATATCGCCATGGTTATCTGACATAATTACGATTTTCTTCATTCTGCTGCCTCCTTTTGATTATATTCTTCAATACAGCTATTCTCTTTATAAATCTTATTTGCAATCTTCTTGCCTACATAGCGATAATAATGGGCATCATAGACATGATTGGTAGAAGAAGCCATACGTTTAGGATAACGCAATATAAAGCCATATTCATGGGCATTGGCTTCTAACCATTGTGACAGGGCTGATGTTTCAAATTCCTGATAGGCAATAGATTTAGAGGCTATAGAAACAGTTCTACCTAATTGTCTTTCATCCTTGCCTGCAAGAGAGGCATTTGAATACTGGAAATCATTGAAGCTTGTATAGGCTTCTTTAATATAAAAATCATTCGCAATACCTTTTGGCATCGCATCAATCATCTTCTTTAATGCCTGATAAGCATCATTGTTTAAATACATTGCATACTTTAAACGATGAATATCGGACATCAAGACAAGGTTATGAGGGACATAGGAACCTATATAAGTATTCTCACCAAGTGTTGTAAGAAGAGATGAAGGATCCGCAATCAAGAAGACTTCAAGATTATTGGCCTGTGTCATAAGTGTTGTAAGACCATAACGTGTGTAGTTATCACAGGCATCCGCAAAGAATGATTTGATTAACTTGTCATTTAAACCATGATTCTTTAATAACTCAATATAGTATTCTGTATCATCTACATAGCTATAATCTTCATAAAGAGGTCTCATTTCATAATATATTTGTATTTTATCAAAATCGAAGTTCTGATTATATAAATACCCTGCTTCAAGGTCATGCTCTACTATCTTCTTAGCTTGATCATAAGCCTTTCCTTTAAAGGCGTTTGTTAGCTTCTCAGCGAGTTCATTCCCTGTTGAAAGGATGATTTTATTATTATCATAACGACCTGTTTTTTCTAATAGTTCATAATATTGATAATAAGGAAGATAAAAGTCATCATACTTGATATATTTCATAAAATGGTAAAGAGGAATTCTGTTTTCTACAAGATATTTCTGTTCTTCTTTACTTAAATACTTTTCGATGATCATTCTATTATCATTGTTGATGCCATTGACACGATAGAATGGATCAAAACGGAGATTGATTGTATAGAATGAAACGATAAATAATGCAATGACTGTTATAAACAGATACTTGCGCTTATTTTCCATTAAATCACCTGCTCTCTAGTGTCAATTATATAGTATATCTCCAGAAGTGTATAGTTTAATCTTTATGCAGTACTTCATAGAGCTTCAAAGCAGTATTTTTAGGAATGACGGCTTCTAGTTCTTCAAGTGTGGCTTCTTTCATCTTTTTAACACTCTTGAAATGATTTAGAAGCTTCTTCTTACGTGCTTCCCCTATTCCATCTACTTCATCTAATATAGAACTAAATAATGATTTAGAACGCACCTGACGATGGAATGAGATTGCATAACGATGCACTTCATCCTGCATTCGAGTAAGTAGGAAGAATAACGGACTCTTTGTATCAATAGGTACCTGATTGCCATTTTCATCAAGTAACATAGCAGTAGAATGCTTATCATCTTTAGATAAACCACATATATGTACAGAAAGATTTAAGCTATCAATAACTTCCTTGGCTACTTTGATTTGTCCAAGTCCCCCATCGACAATAATAAGATCTGCCATTTCCTTCTGCTCCATAAGCAAACGATAATAACGGCGATAGATGACTTCTTTCATACTTGCATAATCATCAGGACCTTCTACTGTCTTGATCTTATATTTACGATAATCCTTCTTAGAAGGCACACCATCCTTATATACAACCATACCAGCTACTGCATACGCTCCCTGGATATTAGAGTTATCATATAATTCTATTGTATGAGGTGTATCTATACCAAGTTTTTTACCTAATTCAATAATAGGCAGAATTGTTTTTTCATCTGTCTTCTCTTTTAATAAGAATTTCTTTTCTAGTGCTTCCTTCGCATTCTTATTGGCCATTTCTACTAGAGATTTCTTATCTCCTCTTTGAGGCTGTAAGACATGACAGGATAATATTTCAGTAAGTAATTCTTGATCTACATCTTGAGGAATCAATAGTTCATAAGGTTCAGGATGTGTCTGATAATAGGTAACTAAGAAACGAATGAGATCTTCTTCAAAATCTTCTCCTACTGGTTCTAGGTTGAAATCATGATAAAGAAGCTTTCCTTCACGCATAAAGAAGAGCTGAATACTGATATAGCCTTTATCAATATAATAGCCTAGAATATCTCTATCTTTATAGTCACCAAATTGTACATTCTGTTTGGCTGTGACATATTCTATCGAACGGATTAGATCACGATATTCTTTAGCAAGTTCAAACTGCAGGTTTTCACTGGCAGTCATCATCTTTTCAGTGAGTTCATCTATTTTAGACTTAGTATTACCATGTATAAAGGAAATCAGTTCTTTTCTTATTTCATCATACTGGCTCTTATCAATATCATTGATACATGGACCTAAACATTGATGCAAAGAGTAATATAAACATGGTTTGTCTGGGACATGATTACATTTTCTTAGAGGATAAAGCTTATTTAATAGTTTAAAGGTATTTCTTGCAGCAGTCGCATCAGGATAAGGACCAAAGTACTTGTTCTTTTTATTTTTAGTTTTTCTTACTATCTTAAGTCTTGGGTGGGTTTCATCAGTCAGTTCAATATAAGGATAATAGGTATTATCCATGAACATGATGTTATATTCAGGTGTATAGTCTTTAATAAGGTTGATTTCTAGTAATAATGCTTCTTTTTCACTGCCTGTCACTATATAGTCAAAATCCCATATATGATCGACAAGCTTTGTAGTCTTGTAGTTATGTGCTCCTGTAAAATAAGAAGAGACGCGATTCTTGAGTTTTCGCGCCTTTCCTACATAAATCACTTTTCCTTCTGTATTCTTCATTAAGTAACAGCCAGGAGACATAGGAAGCAAAGAAAGCTTCTTTTTAATATAGTCTAGATTCTTATTCAAAGCTAACCACCGTTACACCTAAACCACCTTCATTAGGACCACCATCACGATATTCCTTGACATAAGATAAGTGATCTAATTTCTTTCTTATACCATTACGTAAGATTCCTTTACCCATGCCATGGACAATACGTACTGATGGATAACCTAATAATAAAGCATCATCTAAGAACTTCTCTACAATATTCATAGCTTCTTCATAACGCATACCAATGACATTGACTTCATAATGTCCAGTTTTCTTCATATGCTGTCGTGTACCTGCTTTTTTCACCTTCTGAGGCTTAGATGCACCATGCATGAATGTGACTTCTGTATCCTTTACACGTGCCTGAAGACCACCTAAATCAACAAGTAACTCATGCTTCTTGACTTCTAGTACATCTCCTTCTCTATTCATTTTATCAAGCTTGACATGATCACCCTTCTTAAAGACATGATCCTGTACTTTGACAACTTCCTTCTTTTCATATTTCTGTTGATCTAATGCATGTTTAGCGGCAGTGACCTGATGAGGTTTTAAAGCACCCTGATTCATGATATCTTTAGTTAACTCATCAATTGTCTTCTTTGCTTCTTCAAGCATCTTATTGGCTTCCTGCTGAGCTTCTTCAACAATACGATCTTTCTGTTTTGTCGCAATAGAAAGCTGATGTTCATAGCGATTATGAAGCTTTTCATTATCAGCAAGTAATATATTGATTCTTTCTTCCTTCTCATCTAATTCAGCACTCTGTTTAGTGAGCTTTTCTGTGAGTTTTTCTGCTTCACTCATGCGTTCTTCTTTATTATGTAACGCATGATCAATGATCTCATGATCGAGTCCTAAAGAAGCTGCAATTTCAAAAGCATAAGAAGAACCGATAGAATGAAGCTTTAAGCGATAAGTTGGACGCATTGTTTCAACATCAAATCCAACTGATGCAAGAGTAATATCATCTCTTGACTGACCATAGCTCTTAAGTTCACCATAGTGTGTAGAAGCAATAATACGACAATCACGATTAAGTAATGTATCTAAAATAGCTTCACCAAGACATGCCCCTTCTTGTGGATCTGTACCAGAACCAATTTCATCAATGAGAATCAAAGAACGACATGTAGCATGTTCTAGGATATAAATAAGCTTTTTCATATGTGATGAGTAAGTTGAAAGTGATTGTTCAATGGACTGTTCATCACCAATATCTGTATAAACAGCATCAAAGAATGGAATAGAAGCTGAGATTGCTGGTACAGCTAAACCACTAATAGCCATTAATGAAAGTAGTCCTGCTGTCTTTAAAGCGACTGTTTTACCACCTGTATTAGAACCAGTAATCATCAGCATCTTACCATCAATAATAATATCATTAGGAACAATTTTTTCCTGATCAATTAAAGGATGTCTTGCCTGTTTTAAAGAGAGTATACCTGTTTCATTAATATCAGGTTTAATGCAGTCATAATCACAGCCAAAACGTGCTTTCGCAAAGATAAAATCAAGTTCTGACATGAGTTCCTGATCAAAATAGAATCTTGTATAGTTATATTTTACACGTCTTGTAAGACTCTGCAGTATCTTATTGATTTCTGTCTGTTCCTGACTCTTTAATTCATTCAGTTCATTGTTCATGACAACAACACTTTCTGGTTCAATAAAGAATGTCTGACCAGACGCACTTGTGGCATGGACTAATCCCTTGATTTCATTTTTATGTGGTGCTTTAACTGCAAGAACGAGACGGTCATTCTTGCTTGATAAAGTATCCATGCTTAAAGAATTCTTTTCACTTTTTAAGTAGCCTTCCATAGAATGACGGATACGTCCTTCTAATGCATGCATGCTTTTTCTAATACGGTATAATGTTTCACTTGCATGGTCACTAATAGAGCCATCGGGCATAATACATCTATTGATTTCAATATGAAGGCCATTATCCCCTTCTAATCCTTCTACCTGGTCTCTAAGTAGAATAATATCTCCTTCATAAGCATTAAAATAAGATGTCACCTGGAAGATGTTTTCTAACATATGATCAATGATCATGAGTTCTTCAGGAGCAAGAATACCATCCATCTTTGCCTTTGCAAGATAAGCACTGATATCACTTAATGGTGCAAGAGGTAAAGTACCCATAATACGATGAATAGTCATCGCTTCTTCTAAACGGTTCTGTTCTTCATTTAAATCTGCAAGATTATCATACATCTCTAGATTTAGTATTTTCTTTTTCGCAATCTCAGTACGACAATTACCTGCAATACTATTTAAAATACGAGGGAATTCTAAGACTTTATAACTATCTAACATTTTATTCACTTCCTATATTATTTAATATTGTATTCTTTTCTGTTTCTGTATAAGGTGTCTTATTTAATAATAAGATAAATTGTGTTTTTTCATCACTTGGTATAATGACCTGCTGTTTCATGATGGCAGGACCTAGTTGTGTATAGACAAACTGCACTGCATCATGCTCATCAAGTAAGCCATGATCATAAGCATGATTATTCGCAATAATCATCTTCTTTAAGATATCTTTGTCTTCTAATTGGAGTGTATGCTGTCCTTTTAATAAACTTCCATAGGCACTTGCTTCATTGATGGCTGTTTCTGAAATGATTGGTACATCCTCTATGATTAAATGTCCTATTTTTGAATTGGTTAATATATCAGGACCAAAGAAAGGAATAATAATCATCACCATAACCATAAAAGAGATAAATATACCTTTTAAACCATGAAGTAATGCGCCTAACAAATGATTTACAAATGATGTGAGAGCAAAGTGGTCAGTTAATTTAGTCATTAAAGGTTTAATTAAAACGCCAATCAGCTTACGTATTATTTCTAAAATAACGAACATGATGATAAACACAATCAGCATATTCACAACTGAACCACCAAGCAGTGATAATGGATCATCTGTTGGTTTATAAATCTGGATAATTGAAGAAATTGTTTCTACATTAAAATAGATAAAAAGCATCATGATAATGAAGCTTACTAAATCATAGAGTGTAGAGAAAAAACCTTTGGAATATCCACAAAAAAACATATATAACAAAAAAGCGATAAGAATCAAATCGAGAAAACTCATAACACTTACCTCCTTGATACTGTCGGTTCTTAATTATAACAAATGAAATTTATACTGTCAAAAAAATGAAATTTATGATAAAATAAGACATGTGAGGTGAATATGGTGGAGCCAATTAAATTTTTGATTAATGAAAACATTTTAAACAAGATGAAGAAGTTTTATGACAGTCAGATGGTTCCATTCGAAAGCGAGAACCTTCTTTTAAAAGCTCATGCTATTGGCTGTGACATCGAAGTAACATCTGATTATGAAGCAAGCTTTTTAGGACAGAATGCCGTGCATGAAGCAAAGCATTGGTCTAGAAGTTTAGCAAAAAAGATTGAGCAGGAAAAGAATTCAGATCATTTATGCATGCATCCACATATTGGAGCTGCAGAAACTGGATCTGCTGATTTCCTTGGACCGCTTTGTGTTGTCGCATGCTATGCGGATGATGAAGCACTTGAGATTATTAAAAACTTAAAGATTGATAATGTCGATGATTTATCTAATCAGGAGATTATCAATTGCGCTAAACTATTAAAAGAACATCTCATTTCATCACTACTAGTATTAGATAACTCACATTATAATAAGATGATTGATAGTGGAATCAACCAGGCAAATATTCGTGCACGCTTATTTAATCAGGCTGTTGTGAATGTTCTTCAGAAAGTGAAGAAGAGTGTTGAATTCAAAGTTATTGATCAGTTCGTTTCACCTAAGACTTATTATAATTATTTAAAGAGTGAAGTTATTGTTGTAAAAGATATGATTTTTGAAACCAATGCTGATGAACAGTATTTAGCAGTATTAGCTGCAGAAATCATTTCTCGTTACGCATATCTACAATATTTTGCTAGTATGACAAAGAGTTTAAAGATGAACCTTGCTAGAGGGGCCGGCACTAATGCCGAAATCGTGGCTGTTAAACTTGCGCACAAGTATGGTGATAAGATTCTTACTAAAGTATGTAAGTTGAATTTCACTAATACTAAACGAGTTAAGGGAGCATTAAAGAAATTAAAAGAAGGCCAATAGGCCTTCTTCTTCATCTAGAGAATCATTATTGATCAATGGTATTAAGTTAAAGAAAACTAATACCATCTGATAATTAAGTTAAGGTGTC
>UQGS01000064.1 GCA_900540685.1 uncultured Catenibacterium sp.
CTGTTTATAAAAACAATAAATAGTTATATTTGCAGTTAATATAGTATTAGGCTTTAAAATAACAGACAATGAAGACAATAACATTATTAATTACAATACTATTCATGGTACTTCCCTTATCGGCCACAGATAAGGAAAGTTGGGAAATATACACCAGTTATAATGATATAACAGAAATCGAGCCAGCAGGAAACCTAGTGTTTGCCTTAGCATCTAACGGACTTTTTTCTTATCATATAAAAGATGGTTCAGTTACGACATACGATAAAGCAAACACTCTTTCCGACTTTGATATTAATCATATAGCTTGGAATAAGACTACCAAAAAATTGGTAATTACATATACCAATGGCAATATTGACCTGTTGGATGCCAATGGAAATGTAGTTAATGTGCCTGATTTGTATCAGAAAAGTATGACAGATAATAAACAGATAAACCATATAAATATAAGTGGGGCAAATGTTTATTTATCTCTCTCTTTTGGAATTATTAAGCTAGATACAAAAGAAGGAAAAATACTCGATACATACAAATTGGGCTTTAATGTTAACTATAGTTATATAGAAGACAACTGCCTTTATGCAGCTTCGAAAGAAGCTGGCTTATATAAAGGAAAACTAACTGGTAATTTACTGAATTCTAAAGAATGGACAAAAATTGGAAGTTACAAACAGCTTTCTGAAAACAAGAAACTTGTATATGATAAAGGAACAGGCTTTTGGTGGACAACTACCAAAGAAGGAAAACTTACTTATTATACAGTAGATTCGAATAATGAACCTGTTTATAAGACAGAAGGAATACTTCCTAAAGGACCTGCTTCTAACAATTTCTACAATCTTTTCTTTCACAACGGAAAACTCTATGCTACTGGTGGTTTCTATTCACAAGAGAATGATGGAAGTTACCCAGGAGAAGTTCATGTATGGGATGGAGAAAACTGGTCTGAATTTGAACAACCATCTAATGATGTTCTTGGTCATCGCAACGTAGACTGGCTAAGCATGGATTTTGATCCAACAAAAGAAGGACACGTGATGGTAGCTGCCAAGAGTGGACTTTATGAATTTCAAGATGGAGAATTCATAAAATGTTACAATAGAAACAATAGTCCATTCCTATCATGTGTCAACGATGATAACTATATTCTGGTCTCAGATCTCATGTATGATAAAGAAGGTACACTATGGGTATTCAATTCTTCTGTAGAAAACTGTTTTTGGACCCTTGATAAAAATCAACAATGGAAGTCCCTAGATGTCTGTTCACAGATTAAATACAATGATGATTTAAGATGTCTATTCATCAGTAGAACAAACAATAAAATGTGGTTTTTATCCAACTATTGGCAAACAAGCCAATTATATGCATATGACTATATAAAAAATACGTTGCATACTTACGGCCCTACCTACATAAATGAAGATGGTGTTCAAATTACTCCAAACTTTTTTTACAAGATAAAAGAAGATAGAGAAGGAAATATATGGATGTGCACTAGCAGTGGCCCTCTTTACTTGTCGGCAGACAACATACGTTTGGGAGCACAAGAAGTAACCCAGCATAAGGTACCAAGAAACGATGGTACCAATTATGCCGATTATCTGCTAGACGGAATAGATACAAGAAGTATAGCCATAGATGGAGGAAACAGAAAATGGCTTGGAACCAAATCAAATGGTGTATATCTCATCAGTTCTGATTGCAATACGCAGATACAGCACTTTACATCTGAGAATTCTCCGCTGCTATCCAATACAATACTTGACATTCTGATAGAGCCTTCCGGAAAAGTATATTTTGCAACTCCTAAAGGACTTTGTTCATATATGAGTGATGTTACTCTACCAAGCAATGAAATGAACAAAAATGATGTTTATGCCTATCCAAATCCTGTAAAACCGGATTATACTGGACTCGTGAAAATCGTAGGATTAACATTTGACGCTGATGTAAAGATTGTAACAAGCAATGGAATTCTGGTAAACCAAGGTAGAAGCATCGGAGGTACTTACACATGGAACCAGTGCGACTTAAAAGGCAGAAAAGTATCTAGTGGCATATATATGGTAGAAACTGCTACTTCCGAAGGAGAAAGAGGAGTGGTTTGTAAAATAGCCATTATCAAATAACAAGAAAATGAAACAGAAACAACTTTATAAGTCAGTCCTATTTCTCATAGGGCTGACTCTTCTTTCAGGAGTATTATACACCATGGGTGACTTCTACAATATGCCTTTCAGAGGCATGAAAGATTTATTTATCCTTATCGCACAATTTCTGGTAATAGAAATAGCTATATTCCTATTTATGTGGTGTATAGCTAGCAATAAATACGTCTTTGCCATACTTTATCCTATATATACCCTAGCTTGCTCTGTAGCTACATACTTTAGATATACTGCTCAAATCTCACTTACAGCAGCAACTATAGATTTATCTATAACCAACGATTTCAGAACAACCATGGACGTTGTTACCATTCCGTTGATACTGTTTGTTATTGTGACAGAATTGATATGTATAGGTATCATTTATATTCGTATTAAATACATCAGATTTTCCCATTCTTGGCTTCAGTTTATACTAGCCTTCATTGGGCTTACGCTATACATCAGTATTCCAAGAATATCCTTACCTATCAAGAGCCGCATTCCTTTCGTTATCTATTTCTCCATCAATGATTATTTAGATAACAGAAATATTATAGAAGAAAACAGACCGGCTTTCAAGCAGAAAGGAATCTGTAAAAGTGACTCTATAGATGTTGTCTTCATCATAGGTGAAACCCTACGCGCTAAAAACATGCAAATCAACGGCTATCACAGAGCAACAACTCCTTTTCTGATGACAGACAGCAACATTGTATCCATGCCTCATATTTATTCAGAATATGGATTTACGCATACCAGTGTACCATATTTGCTTACCAGAGCATGCCCAAAGAATCTGGATGCAGCCTATAAAGAAAGATCTTTTATTGATATTTTCAAAAAAGCAGGCTTCCATACTACATGGATTGCCAACCAAGAAAGTATTGATACTTACGTTTATTTCATGAAAGAAACAGATTCGCTTATTTACGTAAATAACGGAAAATCGGTTTATATCTTCGACCAATGGCTGGACGAAGATATCCTACCATTACTAGACAAGCAAATTCTGAATAAGAACTTCGGTAGAAGAAACTTATTTATTTTACATACAATAGGTTCCCACTGGTGGTATAACATACATTATACACGCCAATATGCCCGTTGGAAACCAGAACTTAAAAGCAGAGTACTATCTGCCAACACCAAAGAAGAATTCTTTAACTCCTATGACAATTCCGTACTCTATTCCGACTTCTTTTGGAATGAAGTGAGAAACAGGTTCCGAAATCGGAATGCCATTATTATCTATCTTTCTGATCATGCAGAAAGTTTGGGAGAAAAAGGAATCTTCGGACACGGAGAAGAAGCAGAAGCATTGCATTATCCTGGCTGTTGGATATGGATGTCAAACAAATACAAAGCTAACTATCCTAACAAATGGAAAGCTCTGCAAAATAACAAGAATAAAAAATATAATTCTGCATTTCTATTCCACTCCATCTTAGACGCAGGAGACATCACGACTCCTTATATTGATAAAAAATATGATATTTTCATTAAATAGATATTAACTATAACAAGAAAATGATTTCTGTGTGTATTGCTACATATAATGGTGAAAAGTATATTGGCGAACAGATTGCTTCTATATTGAAGCAACTAAATGCCAACGATGAAGTTATTATCTCTGATGATGGCTCCACCGATGCAACCCTATCCATTATCAAGACATTCCAAGATCCAAGAATAAGGGTCATACCTGGTCCACAAAAGCATTCTCCTACCCTAAATTTTGAAAATGTACTGCATCATGCACAAGGAGACTACATATTTCTTTCAGACCAAGATGACGTATGGAAGACTAATAAAGTAGCTACTTGTATGAAATGGCTACAGAAATATGATTGTGTAATCAGCAATGCAGAAGTAACAGATGAACATCTGAATATTCTTTTTCCGTCGCTGTTCAAGCTCCTGCATGTAAGTAAAAACAAAATATATAACGCATTGTGGAAAAACGGATATACAGGTTGTTGTATGGCATTTACAAGATGCGTAAAAGATGCTGCATTACCTTTTCCTAAAGATATTCCCATGTACGATATCTGGATAGGAAATGTGGCAGCATTTACATATTCTGTAAAATTCATAGATGACAGACTTATCTCGTTCCGTCGCCATCCAGCTACCAATTCCTGCAATGGAAAAGGGAGCAAATTCAGCAAATGGCAGCAGATTAGGTTTAGATGGAACATCATTAAAAACATTTTAAAAAATAAAATAGGAAAAAACTCGTTTCTATGGAAAAGAAAATGAACATAGTTTATGTTATAGAAGATTATTCTGAGAATGGAGGCGTTGAAAGAATCGTTTCCATGAAGGCTAATATATTCTATCAAGAATATCATCATCAGATTACTGTTATTTCTGTATATGAAGATAAACGGAAACAACAGTATATCTTAAATGAAGGTATCCGGCTGATTCATCTTCATGTTCCTTTTGCCAAGAAGACAAGAAATAAAGTATATAAGCTATTAAGCAGAATAATTACACTATTATTAGCAGCTTACAGATTAAATAAAACAATAAAACAGATTAATCCTGACGTAGTTTTCTTTACAACTACATTGGGAGCATTGTTATTACCTCTTTGTCATACCAAGGCAAAACGAATATACGAATCACATTTGGCACGTTCATTCAATCCTTTTCACGCACTATTCGGATTAATGGAAAGAAAAGCTGATGCCGTAGTTTGTCTGACTCATGACGATGCTAAAGAATTTCAATTAGCAAAGAATGTATACGTTATCCCCAACTTTATCAACATACCTCATCAAAAGGTAAAAGACTACAGTTGCAAAAAAGCTATTGCTGTAGGAAGATTAGAACAACAGAAAGGTTTTGACAGATTGATTACCTGTTGGAAAGACGTAGCCAAACTATATCCCGACTGGCAACTTGATATTTATGGAACCGGCTCACTTTACCATATATTACAAGAGCAAATTACAAGTTTAGGATTGGAAAAACAGGTAAAATTGTGTGGCAGAGGAGAAAATATGATGGAAATATATCCCAACTATAGTCTACACATAATGTCTTCACATTATGAAGGTCAAGGTATTGTAATGTTAGAAGCTCAAGCATGCGGACTACCATCTGTAACCTTTAACTTCAAATATGGAGCAAGTGATATTATTCAAAACGAATATAACGGACTTATCGTAACTCAAGATAATCAGAATGCTTTCACAGAGGCTATCACCAAACTGATTAGCAACTCTCATCTTAGAAAAGAGTTAGGGATACATGCCTTAGAAACAGGAGATAAATATGACAAATCAAACATTTTAAAAAAATGGGAAGATATATTAACAACAATACAACATCAATTAATTCTTTAAAAAGAATAGGATGGATAGATAATTTGCGAGGATTCTGTATGTTAGCTATTTTGCTAGACCATACAGAATCTTATTATCTGGATTATCATATCATTAACCAAAATCTGTATTTGACGGATGCATTGGTCTTTTTTTTCATTTTATCGGGTTATTTAATGTATAAGCCACAACAGCAATTCTGTATAGCTCATAAAATGAAATCTATAGGGAGAAGTTTGCTAATGCCATACTTTATTTTTACATCACTTCTAGCACTTCCAAAAGCAATTGTTCATAGAGCGAGTATCGATATTTTGAATATATTTCAATCCATTATCATGGGGAAAGCTTCTTGGTTTGTTGCAGCACTGATAGTAGCTGAAATTCTTTTTTCAATATTACTCTGGATAACTCATGAGAAAGATAGGTATATTCTACCTATCTGCACTATCGCTTTTGGCATATCTGGATGGTTACCGCAAACTACAGACTGTTACTTTTGGCAATTAGATAACTCATTGCAAGCCATGTTTTTCTGTTGTATAGGATATATAATCCACAAACATGAGCAAAGCATTTATAAAAAAATAAAGACATCACAAATTATTCTGTTATTAATACTGTGGATAACGATTAAGATATATGTGGATAGAACATATGTTATGATGACTATATGGCGTATTAACATAACTAATTATCCCCTATTTATCTTAAATATTTTGATAGGTACTCTTGCCACCACAACTCTCTTTAAAAAGATTCCATCTTGTAAATGGTTAGAGTGGACTGGAAGACATTGTATCGTATACTATTTCCTATGTGGAGGCATTCCTTTCTGTATTGGAAAAATATGCAATCACCTACACCTTTCTTATTCAGGAAACTACTTATCAGTAGTAGGCGTATTCTTGATTGTATATTTATGTACTACACTCGTTACATGGTTTATATATAGATATTTACCATTTATCACGGGACAAAAGAGAGTAACTTAGTTGGAACTGGCTAGAAGCTTTTCATAAAATTTCACATAAGTGCTAGCCACAGAAGTATAATTATGATATTTCTTTACAAAATCTATACTTTGAGAAGATAGCTTAGCAAGATTATCCTTGACGAAGAACGCCTGCTCGATGATTGCCACATTCTGAGATTCTGAATACTCAGGACTCACATTGATAATAGGACGTAATTCTGTTTCGCCAATGAACTCATAATATTCTTCCTCTCCTCCACCGATAACCACCGTACCACGTGCCATGGCTGCCAACGAATTCATGGATGGAGTATAACTGTAAAACTGATCTACCAGAACATCTGCTTCATCCAGCATCCGGCAATATTCATCATAGTCTACTCCTTCTACATATTTGAGTTCTATCTTACCAGGATATTTCTTTGCCAAGATTTCTACAAAATGAGCTATCTTTAAAGCACCTTTCAGATACTCGCGCTTAGGTTGTAAACCTACAAGCACTTTGATAACCTCACCATTCCCTTTCTGCCTGTTTTCATCTATAGCAGGAATTATCATCGGGAGAGGAATATAGTAGAGTTTTTTATGAAATTCAGAAACATCGTAACAGAGGTAATATTCATAAAGACAGGCTATCAAAGCATCAGAATGATAAGATACAGTATGCCAGCACTTATCAAACTGAGGCATGAAATGAAAAGCCATACGCTCTTTATTCTCCTCGATATTCTGTAATTTACCATTCCAAAAAGTATCAGAATAAGCTGGAATACCCTTGGCCTGTTGTCTGAACAGATGTGGGTCATCGGCAAAACAGCCTTTAATGATTCGCTTATTGGTAAACTTGAGAAACCAGAATATCAGCATGTTCCACCACCCCATCAAAGGCACAAATTGATAGTTATGTACCTGAACAATATCATTTCCACATATCTTATGAAGATTGCAGACTATTTTCCACAACACCATAAGCCCGCTCCATCTTCCATAACGCTCCATATTACGGCGCAAGTCGATGTCACGAGGAGAGTTGTGCCAATCATTGCCGTCGGACATCAGCGTTACCTGATGTCCAAGTTCTACTAATCCCTTTTTGAGAGTATTATGTAGCAAACTAGACTCACCTAACAACAGAATCTTCATAACTTTATATGATACTTATTTATAAGATACTTGAATATCAGAAATCTTAAGACAATTCAATATACCTATTTTCTACAATATAATCAGATTTGCGCAGTCCCATGCTTACCACCAGTTTTATGGCCATTTTCTCCAGGCAGAACTTCAATGGCATCCAGCGCTTTTCTTTTTCATCACGCCAAGGACTCATCGCTTTATACTTATCAAATTCTTTTTTCCATGGATGCTGGCAGTTCTTATACCATGGTTTAGGAATACCCGTAAAATGGATGATGGCCGGATGAGCCTGAGCTTCCAATATCTGTTCATCAAATTCCCAGGAAATAAGAGAATAACGTAAATCAAACCAATACTCATTCAGTACATTATATCTGATAGGTAATATCAACTTAGAATCCTTGAACAGATAGTTCAGTACATCCTGATCATGACATCTCAACCTTTCCGTATTAGATTTCACATAATCAAAGAATTTGAGAAGCACCTGCTTTTCACGCCAATATTTCAGATTGACAACTAACATACCTGCATTAAAATACCCCAAAGTTTGGGGATAACGCAAGCGATTATAGTGTTCTATCTTATTATTATAACTATCTGGAACAGCAGCAATTGCATAGTTTTCAACAGAAGTATTCCACAATTTAACAAGTTTATCCACAACCAGAATATCGCCATCCAGATAGATAACCTTATCAATATCAGCAGGCAGAATTTCCGTAAGATATAAACGATAATAAGTAGCAAACGAAGTTCCTACATGATCTACTTGAAAATCCAGACCAATTGGAAAATGTTTGAAGATATCATCATTAATTAGATAGAAATGAATATTTTGCTGATAACGGGCAGCTATGGTTCTGATAGAATCCAATAATGCAGCAGAATCCTGATCATGCAAGAGATGTACATTGACAACTTCTCCTCTGTTGCTCTCAAACAAAGAGGTCAACATGATACCGGTCGGCATGATATATTTACTATCAGTAGAACAAACTATTTCCATTTTTATGTTTTTTGTACTACTATTAATACGTAAATTAAATCTTTTTATTATCTTTGCAGTCATAAAAAAGAATAACTTATGCAGAAAGAATTAATATCAGAGATATCTTCACCATTGGTGAGTTTCATCATTACTACAAGCAACCATCAGAAGGAACATCTTGTAGAATGCATCAATAGTATCCTTCAGCTTTCGCTCAATGCCAAAGAGAGGGAAATAATTCTCGTTGATGATGATAGCGAAGAATTGGTAGCCAGCCAGATAAAAGAGTTGCTGGATAACCTGCTCTATTTAAGAATACCCGGCTTAGGCAGCAGTATGGCACGCAACTATGGCATGTACTTAGCCAAAGGGAAATACATCCAGTTTATAGAAGGAGATGATTATCTTCTTCAGCCAACCTACGAACATTGCCTTGACATCGTGAGATTCCACGAACCAGATATCGTTACATTCTGTTTCAGCAAGGATGATACAGGAGAACCATCTTACGAACTCCCTACCCCAATCAGCGGCACAGAATATCTCAACAACAATACCCTTTTAGGCTCAGCCTGTTCCTATATATTCCGCCGCGCCATTGTGGGTAGCCTGCTGTTCTCACCAAACATCAGTTTTGGCGAGGACGAGGAATTCACACCACAACTCTTCTTACGGGCAGAACGAATATTCAAGACTCAGACCTCACCTTATTATAATAGAGTGGATAAATACGCGCCTGGCGAATTAGAAAATAAGGATAAGATAGATATCCACATGGACAATAAACTGGAGGTAATTCTACATCTTCAGAAGTTGCTCGATACGGTTCCTGTAGCAGAGCGCCAGGCACTCAACCGCCGTATTGCCCAGCTCTCGATGGATTATCTGGTTAACAATATCCGCTTGAAACATTCGTTGATATCCTTGAATCATGCCATCAGAAAATTAAGGAAACATGGGTTATATCCTCTTCCGAACAAAGAATATACCAAGAAATATATGATGTTCAGAAAGATGATAGGTACATACGTAGGACGAATTGCACTTCTCTTTCTTATCAAGAAATAAATGAATGAAGGCATAAAGATTTCTCCTATCCGGATTAGTATGCAGAGAGAAGAGAGATTAGAGAAAATCATAATCGGGTAGGAGGTAAATGCTAATCATACAAGGCATTTGCCTCCGATTTTCACATTTACCGACCTCCCACACCACCGTACGTGCGGTTCCGCATACGGCG
>UQGS01000065.1 GCA_900540685.1 uncultured Catenibacterium sp.
CTCTTTTACTTTATCTAATAAACTCATAATCATCATCCTCCTAAACACAAAAAGATGGAGGAAATCCCCCATCTTCGTATTAACCAAGTAATGAACCGAATACTCTTAAGTATTCATCTGCAGAACGGTCCCAATCTAGTTTTTCATGCATAGCACGATAGATCAAGCCATTCCATTGATCTCTTTCATCATAGTAGATATGTAATGCATAATCAATAATGTCCATCATTTCATGCGCATTATAGTTTGCAAAACTGAATCCAGTACCAGTACCATCAAATTCATTGAATGGCTGTACACTGTCTTTTAATCCACCTGTTTCTCTGACAATAGGAATTGTACCATAACGTAAAGACATCATCTGAGATAATCCACAAGGTTCAAATAATGAAGGCATTAAGAACATATCACATCCTGCATAAATACGACAAGATAAACCAAAGTCATACTTTAACTGTAATGAAATCTTTGGATTTCCAAATCCAGCAATTTCTTCCAATGGCTCTTCATACTTCTTATCACCTGCACCAAGAATAAGTAACTGAACCTTTCTCTGTAAAATCTCTTCCATACGGTTAAGGATCAAGTCTAGACCCTTCTGCCATGTCAATCTAGTAACAATACCAATAAGTGCCACATCAGGATCCTGTGGTAGTCCCACTTCAGCCTGTAATGCGAGCTTATCTTTTACCTTTTCTGTATAAACACTTTCTCCGTTGAAATGATAAGGGATATTCGGATCTGTTTCTGGGTTATTTGTATCATAGTCGATACCATTTAAAATACCATAAAGATCATCCTTACGCATAGCAAGGATATTCTGTAATCCTTCACCATACGCATCTGTTAATATCTCTTTAGCATATGTTGGAGAAACTGTTGTAATTGCATCTGAATATAGAATAGCTGCTTTCATCATGTTCATGCAATCATCATTACGTACATTACCGTTGTAATATAAGTAGTTATCTAAACCGAACAAATCATTCAATAAGAATGGATCACATTTACCCTGGTAAGCGATATTGTGGATTGTGAATGTAATCTTCACATTACCATAATAGTCATAGTAACAATATCTTTCTTTATAAAGAGGTGCAATCATTGCAGCCTGCCAGTCATGTAATGATAAGATATCTGGCATGATATCTAAGCGAGATAAACATTCAAGAACAGCAAAGTCATAGAATGCGAATCTTTCATAATCATCATCATAACCATATAAGCCAGGTCTTCTGAAATACTGTTCATTATCTACAAAGAAATAAGTCACACCTTCATATACTGCTTTAAAGACACCACAATAGCATCTTCTCCATCCTACCCATAAATAGAAGTTAGTCACATACTCAAGTGATTCAGGGAATTTAATATCCTGATACTTTGGAAGAATGACGTAACATTCATGTCCTTTCTTTACTAGTTCTTTTGGCAAAGAACCGATAACGTCAGCGAGCCCTCCTGATTTAATATAAGGAAGTGCTTCACCAGCAGCAAAGACGATTCTCATTAGACAATGTCACCTTCTTTGACATACAATGGATCAGATGGGTCACCAACAAGTTCTTTTACATGTTTAACTTTTGCATCTTTATCCATGATGACATTTTCAAGATGAGCACCAGCTTCTACTGAAGAACCACTGAATAAGATAGAGTTCTTTACAACAGCACCTTTACCGATCTTAACATTACGTCCTAAAATACTGTTTTCTACAGTACCATCGACAAATACACCGTTTGCGATATATGAGCTCTTTACTTCAGCATCCTTTAAATATTTTGAAGGTGGTGTGTCGTTAGTATTTGTGAAAATTGGCCAGTTAGACTTGAATGCCTGAGTTGATACATCAATATCAAGGAATTCAAGAGATGTCTTGAAGTAAGCTGAATATGAATCGATGCACTTTGCAAATCCTTTATATTCATAAGCGTTGATCTTCATTTCATCTTTTAAATAATTTAAAGTATCTCTTAAATCATAGAATACAGATACTTTCTGTGCTTTATGAAGCATCTTGATTAATGCTTTTCTATTAATTACATAAGTTTCAAGTGAGATTGAACGATCCTTACGATTACCTTTATTTAATTCAAAATCAACAACCTGCTTGTCTTTAATCTTTAAGAAATCAGAACCAATAAATGTTTCATTCGCATTCTTAATTTTCTTATATACTACAGTCACATCACAGCCAGATTTTTCATGAGCTTCTACAACATCAGAGAAATCCATAGTAGTAATAATATGTGCTGGAGAAATTACAACATAATCTTCAGTTGATTTTTCTAAGAATGCAATATTTTCTAACATATTGTTGATATCATGGTTGTACATTGTACTATTGGCATACTTTTCATCATATAATAATGAAATACCACCTCTTTTAGAGTTGAAGTTCCATGCATTACCAGAACCAATATGTTTTAATAATGATCTTGGTTTTTCCTTTACTAAAATACCTACTTTATCAATATGAGAATTTGAAAAGTTAGATAATACGAAGTCAATGACTCCATAACGACCCAAGAAGCTTACTGAAGCAACTGGACGTCTTTCTGTTAATCCTTTCAAAGATACATCACTATGTAAATTGATTAATCCTACTACATTTGCCATTTGCTCTTCACTCCTTATCTGCTATTGCCACTTACTAAAGCGACTTCTTTTGCTTCTTCATTTACAACTGTTCCAGCTTTGACTACAACGCCTTCATCAATAATTGCTTTCTTGATAACAGCGCCTTCTTCAATAAGAACACCAGGCATTAATACTGAATCAATAACTTTAGCGCCTTCACCAACGTTAACATTATTGAATAGAACTGATCCTTCAACTTCACCATTTACAACACATCCCTGTGTTACAAGTGAATTCTTAACACTTGCCTGTGCACCAATTAACTGAGGCTTACCAAGTGTATCTTCTGAATAGATCTTCCAGTCTTTCTTGATGTTATAAAGGTCAAGTTCCTTATCATCAAGAAGGTCCATATTTGCCTGCCATAAGCTTTCAACAGTTCCAACATCTTTCCAATAGCCATCAAAAGTCCAAGCATATAATTTCTTCTTATCTGCAAGCATGCTAGGAATAATATTCATACCAAAGTCATGCTTACTGTTTTCATCTGCAGCATCAGCAATTAAGTATTTACGTAATTCTTTATAGTTAAAGATATAAATACCCATTGAAGCCAATGTTGATTTTGGCTTTTCTGGTTTTTCTTCGAATTCATAAATATAGCCTTTATCATCTGTATTCATGATACCGAAACGGCTTGCTTCTTTTAATGAAACATTTAATACCGCAACTGTTAAATCTGCACCCTTTTCCTTATGCACATTCAACATTTCTTCATAATCCATCTTATAAATGTGGTCACCAGATAAGATTAATACATATTCTGGATTATACTGATCTAAGAAGCTAATATTCTGATAGATTGCATCAGCAGTACCTGCATACCAAGTTGCACCTACTTCGCCTCTTTCACGTGCTGGTAAAATTGCAGCAAGTGAGTTATTACCATCAAGACCCCATTTAGTACCTGCACCAACATAAGTTCCTAATAGTACTGATTCATACTGTGTTAAAACACCTACAACATCAATACCTGAATTGGCACAGTTACTTAGTGGGAAATCGATAATACGATACTTACCACCAAAGTAGACAGCAGGTTTAGCAACTTTCGCAGTCAATTCTTTTAATCTTGTTCCACGGCCACCGGCTAGGATCATAGCAACGATTTCTTTACCCATTTCTCTATCTCCTCCTAAAAAATGTAATCGCTTTCTTTCATATAAATCTATTCTATCACAATTAGTCCGATTATGATAGTTATAAGATTCATTTTCTCAAATTCCTACTTTTATTATACTACACATCTATTACATTTTAAATATAAAAAAGGCAGACTTACGCGTAAGTCTGTCTTTAGTAGTTCTGTTTTAAGTATTTTCTCACTGATGAAATAAAATGTAGTGAACCTGTAATAACAAGCTGGTCATGTTTAAGTAATGCGACCTTGATTGCTTCCGCAAAATGAGGGACGACTGTTATCGTAGAGAAACTGCGATACTCATCTAAATTAGAGGCACGTTCATCATTGAATGAAGTAAGATAAATTGGATAACCTGCTTCATCGATTAGACCAAGCATTTCATCTACATCCTTATCCTTTAGACCAGAGAAGATAAAGACTGTATCATTCGTACGTACATACTGTACTGTTGTTAATAATGATTTAATACCATCTACATTGTGTGCTCCATCGAGAATAATCTGATGACCTCTCACATTCATCATTTCAAATCGTCCATACCATACAGCTTCTTCTACTGCTTTTTCAGTTGTTTCTTGATCTAGAGTAATAAGCTTATTCGCAATAGTCAGTGCAAGACGGGCATTCGCAATCTGATAGATTCCCTGTTTTTCTAAAGTGAAGGCCATATCACGATAACGGAAATGGAATGGATAACGTGACACCTGGTATTCTGGTACAACAACCATTGTTGCTCCCATCGCATCACATTGTTCCTGTAATCTTGCAAGAACTGTTCCTTCTACTTCACTTGTAATAAAGTATTGTCCTTCTTTGATGATTCCCATCTTTTCATTAATGACATCATAAAGACTTGGACCAATCTGATCTAAGTGGTCATTTCCAATATTTGTAATAGCACTGATGATAGGCTGAATGACATTTGTCTTATCATTGGCTCCACCAATACCACATTCAATAATACGATAATCTAGATCCTGTGAAGAGAAATAATCAAGCATGATAAGAACATCAATTTCAAACATGGATAAGTTCTTTTCTTCAATGACTGATTCATATTTATTAATAAGTGCAAGAAGATCATCATCACTAATAGGTTTATCATCAATACGAATACGATCATTATGCACAATCATATAAGGAGAAGTAAAGGTTCCTACACGATAGCCATGGGCATTTAAGATGTTTCTTAAATAGTTTACTGTAGAGCCTTTTCCATTTGTCCCTGCAATATGGATCATATTCTTCTGTTTTGTCTCAATACCTAATTCTTCTAGAATTCTCCCAAAAGATTCAACTGTATTCTTATGTCTTTTTGATTCTATATATGCGATTGCTTTATCTATATTTCTAAACATTAATCAATCCTCCAATCTATTGGTTCAATTCCTTGGCTGACAAGAAATTCATTTGTACGGGAAAATGGCTTAGATCCAAAGAACCCACGGCGTGCACTTAATGGAGATGGATGCGCACTTGTAATAATACAATGCTTGCTTGTATCAATCATACTTGCTTTATTTTCTGCCTGACGACCCCATAAAATAAAGACAAGTGGCTTTTCACGTTTATTCATCTCTTCAATAATATGATCAGTAAAGATTTCCCAGCCTTTACCTTTATGTGAATTAGCATGTCCTTCCTGTACAGTAAGTACTGTATTCAATAATAGTACCCCCTGCTTTGCCCATGAAGTTAAATCACCATGATTAGGAATATCAATTCCTACATCAGCGTGTGCTTCTTTGTAAATATTCACAAGTGAAGGAGGAATACGTACGCCTTTATTGACACTAAAGGCTAAGCCATTGGCCTGGTGAAGTTCATGGTAAGGGTCCTGCCCAATAATCACCACTTTAATATCTTCATAATCACAAAAGTTAAATGCATGCAGTATATGATTATGAGGAGGAAATATTGTTTTAGAAGCATATTCTGCTTCTACAAATTCATGTAATGCTTTGTAGTAAGGCTGAGATGCTTCTGTTTCAATAATTGACTTAAATGTCTTCATGGAAAATAAACTTCTTAATCAATTCTGCAACTACACCTTCATTATTGTCTGCATGCGTTGTGTAGTCACATGCTTTCTTTACATCTTCTACAGCATTACCTGCTGCAACAGAAAGACCTGCTTTTTTAAGCATCGCCATATCGTTATAGTTATCTCCTACCGCAATTGTTTCTTCAATCTTAATACCTAATTGGTCAGCAAGATGCTGAAGTCCTACACCTTTATCTACGCCTTCTTTATTGAATTCCATATAACGGTTAGAAGAATAACTGACTGCACATCCTTGAGTGATTTCAGTCATCTTTGGTTCTAGACTCATTAAATAAGGTACATCCACATTCTGATAAAGAATCTTTGCGATAGTGGCATCCTTTAAGAAATCAACACTGTTTTCTTCAGGATAAACAACGTCTAGTTTCTGATGCTTGATTCTTTCTGCTTCAGATTCACTTAAGTTATAAACATATAGTGTATCATTTGTATAAACATGAATACAGACATCCTGTTTTAAACCAAATTCAAAGATTTCCTTCATCTTATCAAATCCTAAACCATTGAATTCAATAATACGATTATCTTTATTCTCAGTTAATGCAGCACCATTGAAGCTTAAAACATATTCTCCTTCCATATCTTTTAAGCCTAACTGTGTTAATTCTGGTAGGATCTGCATATAACCTCTACCAGTTGCAGGTACAAACTTCACACCACGTTCTTTCACTGCTTTTTGAATCCAGTAAATATTACTTTCTGGCACAACATGGTCATCATTCAATAGAGTTTCATCTAAATCACTCGCAATTAACTTGTATTCCATTTCTTATTCTCCCTTCAATACAAACTTTTCTATAACTTCCTTAACAGCGCCTTCATCAAAATTCTTTTCACAGACATAGTCACTGATTTCTTTAATATCATCATGTGCACAGCTTACACAGGCTCCTAGTCCTGCTTCTTTAATCATAGAGACATCATTATAGTTATCCCCAATCGCAATTGTATCCTTGATATCAATATTCAAGTAATCTGCAAGCCACTTTAAACCAACACCCTTATTAATACCAATCGCATTACATTCTAGATAACGATTAGAAGAGAAAGTCATTTCTACTTGATTACCTATATCCTGATACATTGTCTCACGTAACTCTTTAAGATAATCCATATCTCTTTTAACTAGAAGAATCTTTGCGATAGATTCATTCTTTAAGCATTCAATATTATGATCATCCATTACCTTGAGTGGAGTTTTCTGTTCAATCTTTCTATTGACTTCATATTCATCTGGATTATATATATAACAGCAATCTAAAGTAAATACGAGCATACAGAGATTTTCTTTACATCCATAGTCAAAGCACTTCTTTAATAATTCATAGTCCAATCCGTGGAAATGGAGAATCTTATAGTCTTTATTCTCTATGACAAGCCCACCATTAAAACAGATAGAGTATTCGCCTGGCATGTCATAAGTTCCAATTTCCTTTAGGATTTCTTCAATCATTCTATGAGATCGTCCAGTTGCCACTACAAAACGTAAGCCATGTTTTTTAGCTTCACGAATTGCTTCCTGATTAAATACAGGAACATGCTGTCCTATAAGTAATGTTTCGTCTAAATCTGATAACATCATTTGATACATAATCATTTTCCTCCATATAAATAAGACATAAAGACAGGGACTCTATTTCTCCAGCATGCTTCACTATGAACATCCTGCTCGAAGACACGATACATATAATCAATACCCTTCTGTCTTATCAAGTATTCAATTTCATTATTAGACCATAAATAGTCCTGACTCAATGATTCATCATCATAACCTTCTTTACCACCCACATCAAAATAGAAGCGTTCAAGACCACTTAAATCACTTGTATTCACCAAGTCAATAAATTCCTTCTGATAAAGCCAATAAGCTGTTGAAACGGCTGCCCCTTTATGAAATACATCAGGATGCTTCATACAGGCATAAGCTGTAATAATCCCACCAGAAGAGCTTCCTGTCATAGCTGTATCATCTTTTAGAGTACGATAGCGTCGATCTATATAAGGCTTTAAATCATTGATTAACCACTGACAATACTCTTCACCAGTCCCCTTAATCAGCTCATGAGAGTCATCACGCATTAGGGTACCACTTTCTACATCCCATGGACCATACTCACTCGCACGACCATATTCACTAAAGACACAAGGTATAGCCACTACAATCACTTTCAAATCACTCTTCTTTAAGTAATCCTCCATACCCCAGCTGACACCAATATAAGCCTGATCATCAAAAAAAGCATTCTGACCATCATTCATATAAAGAACAGGATATCTCTCTTCACTTCTATAATAATCATCAGGAAGATATACAATTATATTTTTATCTCTACACTTATTATAAATCTTTTGAAACATACAAACCTCCTTACAAAAACAAATAAGCTTAAGGCTTATTTATTTTCTGGAAGAATAATCACTTCTTCACCATTTTTAGAAAAAATATAATGACTACGTGCATAACGTACTACATAATCACTATCATTGAGGCTGTCTACTTCTTTTGCTAGCTTCTCTTTTTCCTTCTTTAATTCCTTTTCCTGTACAACAAGCTTCTGATAAGTCACCTTTTCAGCCTGGATATGCTGCACTTTTGCGATTAATGTATAAATTAAGAAAACAGAAATCACAATAAAAACAATTCCATATATATTACCCATTCTTCTCTTCTTTTTAGCCATATGAGTCAACTCCTAACTAACCGCATTATACCATTATTCCGCTATTAAAAAAAGAACCTTACAAAAGGCTCTTAGTAAATAGTTTCTTCTTCTACTTTTTCTTCTTTAATAATTTCATAAAGAGAAGAGGCTTCATCCTTTAATACATGATCTTTAAGCATCAATACCTTAACTGTTAAAATAGTACGTCCAAAGCTGACTTCTATTTCATCACCAACTTTAACTTTAGTGGCTGGTTTAGCTACTTTCCCATTTACCTTAACACGTGACGCTTCACTGATTTCTTTAGATAATGTTCTTCTCTTAATAATACGTGATAGCTTTAAAAATTTATCTAATCTCATTATTTATCCTCTTCAAATAATCCATTCGCAAATATAAAATCAATATCTTCTTTCTTAAAGAAGTCATACTGTTCTTGTTCTTTAATAGTCCATGCACCAATCTTGATATGTCTGTTCTTTAAATCAACAATCTCTTCACGAGTTAAATAAGAATGACGGCTATGAATACCATCTAGATGATGATCAATTACCTGCTGTTTACACTTCTTATAACCTCTTAACACAATTAAAGCATAATAAGAATCAGGCATGAGTGTACGCATCTTTAATAATCTCTCTAGACTCGTAGAAGAAAAATAAATACGATCTGTCATATGATGCTTCATAATCACATCTCTTAGTTTCTCTTCTAGACCAATAGATACAGTATCCTTGATTTCTATATTCAATAATTTATCGGTAGAATCTAGTAATGTCAAGAGAGAATCAAGGGTTGGAATCTGTTCCTTGATATCCATCTTATTATTATAGTTATATTGGCGTGCTTCTTTAAAAGTCATGTTTCTTAAAACACCTTTACCATTACTTGTACGATTGATCTTATCATCATGCAATAACAATAGTTCACCATCAATTGTCATCTGTACATCTGTTTCAATGCCTTCAAAAGAAGAGTTGACTGCTTTTTCAAATGCAGACATTGTATTTTCTGGAAATAAATCACTATAACCTCTATGTGCTAATTTTATCATTACAATCACCCTTTCACCTAAAAAAGCCAGCGTTCAGGTCACTGGCATGAGGCAGTTGAAGAGAATCGGCAGGTGTTTTATGTTTCTCTTCTCATCCATTATAACATCTTTCTGTAATAAAGATAGCCATAAAAGGTTAATTCTAATAGGGTAGACAAGAAATAGTATTAATTCAAAGATTAATCACTATTTCTGTGCC
>UQGS01000066.1 GCA_900540685.1 uncultured Catenibacterium sp.
TCACACCCCTGACATTTTTAAAGCTTGAGTAAACCCCAAGTCTATTTAGTTACTCTGATTTCATAGGGGTTTTTATTTTCCTTCATTTTGTAAATGATATTCACAAATTATATAAATGTAAGTGCTTCTGTTTGTTAACTAGGTTTAAAGTGGTCTTTAAATCATTGTTTGATTATTAAGATAAGACTATGATGAACTCGTAAAGAAAAGAGGAGGAAGCAATTATGAATATAGATGTTAAGAAAATTTTAGATCAGGCAAAGGAATCATATGATCGTTATTTCAAGGATGCACCAGTATTACCAGATAACCATGGACAGGATGTAATTATTGATAAAGAAAAGATGATGGAAATCATCAAGAATAAAACAGCTCAGCTAGATGGTCATGTAGCAAACTTAAATAGTTTAAAGAAAGAACTTGAAGATGAAGCAAGCATGGTACTTGATGGTACATTCACTAAAGATAAAGAAGAATATACTAAGACAGCTGTTAATCAGATGTTAGCTGATTATGAAGAAGAAAGAAAAAGAATTAATGATCTAGAAAAGAAATTAGATGAAATCAAGAAATAATGGAGGAATCAACTATGAATACTAATACAATTATTGAAAAAGCAAAAGAATCTTATGAACGTTATTTCAAAGACGCACCTGTTTTACCTGATAAACATGAACAGGATGTTGTCTTCAATGTAGAAGAAATGGACAAGATCATTGATAAGAAGAAAGCTCAGTTAGATGGTCATGTAGAAAACCTCAATGCATTAAAGAAAGAAATTGAAAATACAGCAACTGATAAATTAAATAAGACATTTAGTGAAGATGCTGTAGAATATGCAAAGACTTCTGTTAATCAGATGTTAGCTGATTATGAAGAAGAAAATAACAGAATCGCAGATTTAAAGAAGAAGTTAGCTGCACTTAAGAAATAATACCAGAATGATTCTGGTATTTTTTTATTAGTCAAATTTCATTCACACAATTTCACATTGTAAGGGAATTCATTTGTGTATGTTATTTACAAATGAAAAAATAGTGTTGTATTCAACTAAATTCTTGATTAAGATACAACTGTAATCGGAAAGGAGGGAGTCACTAGTATGAAAACAAACATAAAAAGCCTTCAGCAAGCTTCTTATATGTATTCCACTGACCCTCGACAAGTCAGCAAAAAGCGTCCAAAACCTTCAGTAAATCTTGCTCCCACCTCCGATCACAATAATATATCATTGCATATATTATCCACACAGTTGAAGTGTGATGATAAGGATGACCTTTATAAGAAGGCAATTGAAAGAGCTAAAGATTCATTCAATCGTTATTTCAATAATCATGAACATTTAAAAGATATTGATAAAAATAACGATGTCGTCATAGATGTAGAAAAACTAGAAGATACATTTGATAAAAAGAAGAAACAGTTATTGGGTCATATGGAAAATCTAGAAGCAATCCAAGAAGAACTTACACAACGTGCTAAAAACAGCATGGGACATTATTTCTCTAAAGAAAAGAATCAATACTATATGGATGAAGTCAATCATCTCTATTCCAATTATCAAGAAGAACAGAGAAGACTTAAAGTATATAAACAAAAGTTAGAATCACTCAAGAAAGCAGCCTAAAGGCTGTTTTCTTTGCGTTTTAGACCTCTTTTCACTATAATGAGCGAGAGAGGTGAAAAACATATGATTATTCATCAGATAGAACAAACACACTTCAGTGATTCTGAAGCACTTATCATTCAGTTTATTTTAAATAAAGGCATGGATATTAAAAACATGACCACTAAAGAGATTGCGGAAGCCACTTATACAAGTCCTTCATTACTCATCCGTATTGCGAAAAAAATGGGATACGCAGGATGGAATCAATTCAAGAAAGCTTTTTTAGAAGAATTAGAGTATATGTATGCATCTCAGGATATTGATGCTTCTATTCCATTTCTCATCAGTGATGATATTTCTGTTATTTCTAATAATATATTCAAATTACATGAAGAAACCATTGAAGATACAAAACAATTAATGAAACATGATGATCTTATGAACGCATTAAGACTCTTAAGAGATGCCAAGTATATAGATATCTATACACGCTCTAATAAGCAGCATTTGGCTCAATCATTTGCCCAGAAGATGTTTTCTATCCAGAAACGAGTAGATACTGTTATGATCTCAGGTAATGACCTCATGCAGGCTTCTATGAGTGGTCCTGATCATTGCGCTATTATTATCTCTTATTCTGGTGAAACATCTCATATACTACATCTCGCAAAGAAACTTAAGAGTAAACATACCCCTATTATTGCGATTACAAGTATTTCTAAAAGTACCCTTGTTAACTTATCCGATGTCAGTTTAAGAATCTCATCAAGAGAAATGTTGAATACTAAGATTGGAGACTTTGCATCAACAGAGTCTATTACCTGTATATTGGATATTCTCTATAGCTGTTACTTCTCACTTAACTATAAAGAGAATCTCAACTATAAACTAAGCATTGCCGGGGAAATAGATGATCAGTATTCAGAATATGAATTTATTGATGAAACAAAAATAAAATGATACACTTAGAACACGTGTTTTAATAATTAGGAGGCTAACTATGGCAAATGCGGTAGATATAAATAATTTGAGTTTTGAGTACGAAGAAGGTGCCAAAACAATTGATGATATTTCTTTTTCAGTTCCTAAAGGCAGCTATACAGTTGTATTAGGTCATAATGGTTCTGGTAAGAGTACGATTGCGAAATTAATTATTGGTTTACTTGAACCAAAAACAGGAGACATCACAGTCGATGGAATTCACTTAGATGAAGAACATCTTTATGATGTTAGAGAAAAGGTAGGTATTGTATTCCAAAATCCTGATAACCAGTTTATTGGATCAACAGTCAGAGATGATATTGCCTTTGGATTAGAGAACCTATGTGTTCCTACAGAAGAAATGGAAGACATTATTCAGACTTATGCGAAAAAGGTCAACATGACTGAATTTTTAGATCATGAACCTACAAAGCTTTCAGGAGGACAGAAACAGCGTGTAGCGATTGCTGGAATACTTGCCATGCACCCATCTATTATTATTCTAGATGAAGCGACAAGTATGCTTGATCCTCGTGGTAAGATTGAAATCAATAACCTTGTGCATGAACTCAATAAAACACAGAATATGACTATTCTCTCTATCACTCATGATATAGAAGAAGCAGCACTTTCTGATCATGTGATCCTATTAGATAATGGTCATATTATTGATGAAGGCACACCTGAACAGGTATTAACACAAAAAGAAGAGTTAGAACGTATTGGATTAGATGTTCCATTTGCGTATAAGATTTCTAAAAAACTTCATGATCAGGGTTACCCAATCAAACCTATCATAAACAAAGAAAAGCTGGTGAAAGAATTATGTCAATTGAATTTAAAAAAGTAAATTATATTTATGGAGAAAACACTCCATTTTCATATATAGCCTTAAAAGATGTTTCTTTAAAGATTCCTCAAGGTTCCTTTACAGCTCTTATTGGGCATACAGGAAGTGGGAAATCAACACTCATTCAGCATATCAATGCCTTACTTTTACCAACGAGTGGTGAAGTAGATATCGATGAATTTGTGATTCGTGCAGGAGAAAAACCAGAAGTACTTAAACCACTTAGAAAGAAAGCAGGTTTAGTTTTCCAGTTTCCAGAATATCAGTTATTTGAAGAAACAATCGAGAAGGATATTATCTTTGGCCCAACAAACTTCGGTATGTCTGAAGAAGAAGCCAAAGAACGTGCAGGCAAGGTATTAAAGCTTGTTGGCTTAGATGAAAGCTATTTAGAGAGATCACCATTTGAGTTATCTGGTGGACAGAAAAGAAGAGTAGCCATTGCGGGAATACTAGCCATGGAACCAGATATTCTTGTCTTAGATGAACCAACTGCAGGACTTGACCCACAAGGGGCTAAGGAAATGTTGGAACTATTTAAGAAGTTCCAGGAAAGCGGTAAGACAGTCATCATGGTGTCTCATGATATGAACCATGTATTAAAATATTGTGATCATGTCGTAGTCATGAATCATGGTGAAGTAGAACGTTATTGTACTGTAGATGAACTCTTTAGTGAAAGAGACTATCTTGAATCAATGAGTATTGATTTACCAGTGATTACTGATTTTATCCAGGAACTTAATATGGGTGGTTTCCATATCAACCCATCTATCAAAGATATAGATGAATTAGTGAATGCGATAGGAGGAGAATACAATGGATAGTATGATTATCGGACGTTATCTTCCTCTTAACTCTTTTATACATAAAAGAGACCCACGTTTAAAGATTGGTCTTCTTTTATTATTCCTCATAGCTGTTTTCTTTGATGCAGGCTTTATTGGCTATGGTATTCTATCTGCTTATGTCATCCTCTGTCTGATTCTTTCTAAAATCTCATTCAAGGATGTGATGAAGGCAATGAAACCGATGATTGTCATGATGTTGTTCCTTGCCTTATTCAATCTCTTATTCTTAAACACAGGTTCTGTTGTATGTACTCTAGGACCCGTTAAAATCTATTCTGGAGCCTTAAAACAGACAGCCTATATTCTTATTCGTCTAGTCTTGATTATCTCTATGACAACCCTTCTAACAGCCTGTACAAAGCCATTAGACTTAACACTTGGCCTAGAAAAGCTCTTTGGACCACTCAAGAAGGTTGGCTTTCCTACTCATGAAATCGCAATGATGATCTCTATTGCTTTACGTTTCATTCCTACACTATTAGAAGAAACACAAAGAATCATGAAAGCACAGGCCTCTAGAGGTGTTGATTTCCAGGAAGGCACATTTAAAGAGAAGGTATCGGCCATTGTCTCTTTAATTATTCCATTATTCATCTCTGCCTTTATGCGTGCAGATGACTTGGCTAATGCTATGGAAAGTAGAAACTATAACCCAGAAGCAACAAGAACACGTTACCACCAGGTAAAGTGGGATTCAGGTGATACACTTTCTCTTATCTTCTCACTTGTTGTTGTATTTAGTGTTATAGCTTTGAGCTTTATACTATGAGAATAAAATGTATAGTGACTTATGATGGAACACACTTCTATGGATGGCAGATCCAGCCAGACAAACGTACAGTACAGGAAGAAATACAAAAAGCTATCTATAAGATCACTCATGAAGAAGTCACAATTCACTCATCAGGAAGAACAGATGCCGGTGTTCATGCAGTAGGACAGGTGTTCCATTTTGATATCAATGAGGAAATACCAGAAAAACAATGGATCCGTGCCTTAAACAACTTCCTTCCTGATGATATCTATATCAAGGATTCATTCATAGTTGATGAATCCTTTCATGCCCGTTATAGTGCAAAAAAGAAAGAATACCGTTATCTTGTTTCTACAAAACCTTATAACCCAATAGAAAGACTCTATGTCTATCAGCATAACCGCTCCTTAGATATAGAGGCCATGAAGGAGTGTGCAAAGATCTTTTTAGGAGAACATGATTTTGCCTCTTTTTGTGTCTTTAATGGTTTAGGAGATACAATCCGTATCATAGAAACAATCGATATACAAGAAAATGATGGTATTGTCACAATGAGATTTGTAGGCAATGGATTCCGTCGTTATATGGTCCGTCTCATTTCTGGTGCACTGATTCAAGTAGGATCTCATTGGCGTACAAAAGAATTTGTAGAAGAACTACTTGAATCAAAAGGAAAGAAGAAATGTTTATTCAAGGCTAAACCAGAAGGCCTTTATTTACAGGAAGTCTATTATGAAGAAAATGATTAACTATCATACCCATACATATCGCTGTGGACATGCAATGGGTACTGAATATGAAATGATAGAAGCTGCATTACATGAGGGCTACCAGGAATTAGGTATGAGCTGTCATATCGCATTACCTCATTACCGTTCACACCTACTTCATTCACTGACTTCTATTCGTTCTATTCAGGGTCTTAAATCATGTATCGGTGCTTTTTTAAGAAATGGTCCTAAGATGCGTATGACTTATAGTGAAAAAGATGACTATCTAGATGCCATCAGCGACTGTCAGAAGCATTTCCACTATATCAAGATATATAAGGGATTTGAGGCAGAATATTTTGAAGACTACCTAGATTATTACCAGAGTCTATTAGACTCCGGAGAAGTCGATTATTTGATTCTAGGACATCATTTCCATAAACATAGTATTCATGACTGTTACTATGGAAGAAAGAATCTCACTCAAAAGGACTTGATGAACTATGTAGAAGAAATAGAGAAGGCGATGGATACAGGACTATTCACTTACATAGCGCATCCTGATCTCTTCTTAATGGGATATGGAAAAATAGACGATATCAGCAAAGAAGTCATCTTACGTATATGTAAGAAGGCAAAAGCCACAAACACACCTCTAGAACTTAATGCAGGAGGTGTACGTAAGGGTAAAGTAAAAATGAATGGGAAAGACGTTTATCCTTATGCTAATGCATATTTCTTCCAGATTGCCTCTATGATAGGCAATGATATTATTCTTGGATTAGATGCCCATTCACCCGATCAGCTTAGCTATGAGATGTATCATTATCTAGAAAAACTAGCTGAAGAATACCATCTTCATGTTATTGATCACATCGAATTCAAGAAAGGAAAACAATAGAAAAATTCAAGAGAATTTTTCCTTTAATCATTGACAAAAGTGCGAGTGTTGCTATAATAAGATTGTTCTGTTCAAGGGGTATTACACCTTGATACAAGAATGCATGAGTTTGTTTGTTCAGGAAACAGTCTGATCCTTATCAACAGACTATACGTTTCCCTGGATAAAATCATTTTAAAAAGACCCCGGTAAGGTTATTTTAAAAGGAGAAAAAAGAATGAGACAAACAACAATGGCTAAAGAAGCCACAATTGAAAGAAAATGGTATGTTGTAGATGCAACTGGTCTTACATTAGGTCGTTTAGCATCTCAGGTTGCTACAGTATTAAGAGGTAAGAACAAGCCTACTTATACTCCACATGTAGACACTGGTGACTATGTAGTTATCATCAATGCAGAAAAAGTAGTAATGACAGGTAAGAAGTTAGACAAGGTGAAGTACTATCACCATTCTGGATTCTTAGGTGGTTTAAAAGTTAAAACTGCTAGACAGTTCCAGGAACAGAATCCAACTGGATTCGTAGAAACTGCCATCAAAGGTATGCTTCCACACAACACTCTTGGCAGACAGCAGGCTAAGAAATTATTTGTTTATGCTGGTAGTGAACATCCACATGCTGCTCAGAAACCAGTAGAATTAAAGTTAAAGTAGGAGGAAGAATAAATGGCAAACGTACAGTACAGAGGAACAGGTCGTAGAAAATCTTCAGTAGCTCGTGTTATCTTAACACCAGGTACTGGTAAATGCGAAATCAACGGTAAGGCTGCTAAGGAATACCTTCCTTCAGACGTATTATTAATGATCGTTGACCAGCCATTAGAATTAACTGGTACAAAGGATAAGTTCGATGTAAAAGTTAACGTTAATGGTGGAGGTATCTCAGGTCAGGCTGGTGCTATCCGTCATGGTATCGCAAGAGCTTTACTTGAAGCTGGTTCTGATTACAGACCAACATTAAAGGCTGCTGGCTTATTAACTCGTGATTCAAGAGTTAAAGAACGTAAGAAATACGGTCTTAAAAAAGCAAGACGTGCTCCACAGTTCTCAAAGAGATAATATTATTTATCACTTATTACAAGAGACATTCAAGAACTCCCTTTTGGGAGTTTTTGTTTTACCTGAAAAAGAGCCTTATAATGGGCTCTATTTTAATTGCATAGTTATTAAGTATGAAGATTCATAGTGTATAAAATAATTCTGTTGTCGTGAATTTGTCGTGAATTGCGATAAGATTATAGGAAAGTAAGTTTACATCTCTCTCCTAAATCGCTACAATAGGAATTCGAGGTATTCACCTCTTATATCTTATGTAAAGGAAAAGAGAAAATGGGGATTTATTTAATCGTATGTCCGTTAGTCTTTCTAGCGGGCTTTGTAGATGCAATTGCAGGTGGTGGGGGTCTTATTTCACTTCCAGCCTATATGTTTGCAGGAATACCAGTACATAACGCAATTGCGACAAATAAGCTGTCATCATCAACAGGCACAGTTGTATCGACTGCAAGACTTATTAAAAATAAGAAGGTAGATTGGGGATTTGTACCAGGTACAGTCATTGGCGCACTCATTGGTTCTGTCGCAGGCGCAAATCTTGCACTCATTATGAGTGATCATATCTTAAAAATGGTATTAGTAGTACTTTTACCAGTTGTCGCAATCTGTGTATTAAAAGATAAGAATATGGATGTAGAAGTTCCAGTAGGAATGACAAAGAGTAAACAGTATTTGATTGCGATTGTATGTTCATTCGTGATTGGCTGTTATGATGGATTCTACGGTCCAGGAACAGGTACATTCTTATTACTTGTATTCACTAAGTTTGCGAAAATGCCTATAGATAAAGCAACAGGAAATGTAAAGGTAGTGAATCTATCTTCCAATATTTCAGCATTAATCACATTTATTCTAGCAGGGAAGATCCTATGGGGATTAGGACTTGCTGCTTCATGCTTTAGTATTGCAGGACATTATGTAGGTGCTGGTATGGTTGTGAATAACGGTTCTAAGGTTATTAAGCCAGTTATTCCAATTGTATTAGTATTATTAATGATTAAGGTAGTATCAGGGATATAGAATTAAAAGGACTGAACCCAATAATGGATTCAGTCAAATATATGTTTTCTTATTGATCATTCTTTACTTTTAAAAAAGAATAAGGCAATATAAGTTTACGTTGTGAGAGGACCTGCGCGCCTCTCATTTTTTATTTCTATCAATAATGTATGAAATAGTTGAATTAATATTTTGCGAGGTAAATGCGAGGTGTTGCGAGGTTGTGAACTACTACGACTTAATACTTCGTATTTGAAGTCGTAGCTTCTAGGATGCTTACGCATCCATTTAAGAAGATTGATATTTAAGTCTCCACCTATAAGCTAGGCAATCCTTATTCTTATAGGCGTGTCCACT
>UQGS01000067.1 GCA_900540685.1 uncultured Catenibacterium sp.
CTTGAGTTAGAGTGCTATAAAGTAGAAAATCAGGCGTTAAGCTAAATTTAATGATCGAATAGCAACATTTTTCTTAAACTGAGCGTTTGATATAAAACGTTTTCACAAATTATAAAACAAGTGGTAATTATGCAATTATGGAATTAGAAGGAGACATTTATTATGCACATAGCAAAGCTAATTGCAGGGATGATAAAACCTATAAAAAATTTCAAGGGTGATAAATCAAGATTAATTTGGAAGCCTAATATAAACTTTTGCAGAAACCAAAGTAATAGGAATTCGTGATAGAGAAGTAGACAGTGAATATAAATTGCTTGAGTTGGCGAATTTAAGAATTACCGATAATGATGAACACGAATTATTTATGTTGTCTGATGCAACTTTGTGAAACTAGCAAAGGAGTAATGGAGCAATTTATGCTAAGACATCCAAATGTAAAGGTTTCAGTGGTTTCTATAAAAGAATCTAGAATGAAGAGAAGATATGAAGGAATTGATAAAGAAAGAGAGGAATATAGGGATAGATGGAAAAAGAAGTAATAAGCTATTTAGATAGAAAAGAAGATGTATATAGCTGGATGAATGCACAAAAACCAGATATTAATCCTATTTCCTACGGTAGTTCTTATGTTTTTTATGAACTAGGAGATGTGGACAATCTGAGATTGTGTGAGTATTTTATTGCATGTGGATTATTTGAATTAGAACATCATGACTTGGAAGAACGAATCGAAGAACAAATGACATATTGGATCTATCAATATGAACATTTCGGAAGATTCAAAGATGAAATTCCTGATTGCGAATTACTAGAGAGGGATATAGAGAAGATTAAATCTATGATGACGCTAAGATTTGAAGATTTAGAATGTTACGAAACCGAATACTAGTTGGTTTTTATTCTAGCCAGAATGGATGCATATGATGGCCCAGGGATTAAGAAAACACAGGCATTGTATTATGTGGTTTTTTATTTCATAAAGAGAGGACTTATTTTAAATAATAATAACTTTGAATAATTTTCATATCATGTAAAACGTTTTCACATTGTGAAAATAAATCATAATGATTTTTATTGTGTATATAATACAGGAAGACAAAGATAAATGGAGGTAAGGAAAATGGGATTTCCTAAAGGATTTTTATGGGGTGGCGCAGTTGCTGCCAATCAGTGTGAAGGTGCTTATTTAGAAGATGGTAAAGGTTTATCAGTACCAGATATGTTACTTGGTGGAGATGTAAATACTCCAAGAACATTCTTACCAAAGACTGATAAGACTGCTTTCTATCCAAGCCATGAAGCAATTGATTTCTATCATCATTATGCTGAAGATATCGCTTTATTTGCAGAAATGGGATGGAATGTATTTAGACTATCAATCAACTGGGGTAGAATCTTCCCTAATGGTGATGATGAAACACCTAATGAAGAAGGTTTAGCTTTCTATGATAAGGTATTTGACGAATGTAAGAAACACAATATTGAACCATTAGTTACATTATGTCATTATGAAATTCCTTGGAACATTGTAACTAAATACAATGGTTTCTCTGATAGAAGAGTTATTGATATGTTCGTTAAGTATGCAACTACTTGTATGAAACGTTATAAGGATAAGGTTAAATACTGGTTAACATTCAACGAAATCAATATTGCATGTATGGGTGAAGGTGGATTAGGTGACCTTTATGGTTTAGGTATCATGGATCCAGAAGATGTTAACTCTGATGAACGTATTCCACTAAATAAATTAAAATCTAACCCTCAGAAAACATTTGAAGCATTACATAATCAGTTTGTTGCAAGTGCATTAGTTGTAACAGAAGGTCATAAGATCAATCCTGATTTCATGATTGGTAACATGATTGCTCATACAACTTTATATCCATTAACACCAAATCCAAAAGATATTCTTGCAGCATTTAATGAAGATAACTTCAAGAATAACTTCTGTGGTGATGTACAGGTTCGTGGTGAATATCCAACATATATGTTCAGATATTTCAAGGATCATGGCATTGATACTTCATATATTACTGAAGAAGATAAGAAGATCATCAAAGAAGGTGTGATTGACTTCTATACATTCTCTTACTATATGTCTAATTGTGTAACAGTAGATGAAAACGCTGAAAAGACAAATGGTAACCTTGCAACAGGTGCTAAGAACCCTTACTTAAAGGCTTCTGACTGGGGATGGCAGATTGACCCTGATGGATTAAGATATACATTAAATATCTTACATGACCGTTATCCACATACACCATTAATGGTTGTAGAAAATGGTTTTGGTGCATTTGATAAGGTAGAAGAAGATGGTTCTGTACATGATACATATAGAATTGATTACTTCAGAGATCATATTAAAGCAATGGATGAAGCTATCGAAGATGGTGTACCACTAATCGGTTATACAACTTGGGGACCAATCGACTTAGTATCTGCAGGTACTGGACAGTATGCAAAACGTTATGGTTTCATCTATGTAGATAGACATGATGATGGAACTGGAGACTTCTCAAGAAGCAAGAAGGATTCATTCTTCTGGTATAAGAAAGTCTGCGAATCTAACGGTGCTGATTTAGACTAATACACAAAAGACGTAACTCAAATGAGTTACGCCTTTTTTCTTATTCATCAAAAATATTTACAATTTCACCATCAAGAATACGATTCATATTCTTAACAGCACAGAAGTTACCACACATAGAACATGTATCTTCTTTTTCAGGTGCTGCTTCAGCACGATAACGTCTTGCTTTTTCTGGATCAATAGAATACTTGAATGTTTCTTCCCAATCTAACTTCTTTCTTGCACATGCCATCTTATTATCTAATTCCATAGCACCAGGAATACCCTTTGCAATATCTGCTGCATGTGCTGCAATCTTAGATGCAATGATTCCTTCTTTAACATCATCTAGATTAGGTAGACGAAGATGTTCTGCAGGAGTGACATAACATAAGAATGATGCACCATAAGTCGCTGCAATAGCACCACCAATAGCTGCAGTAATATGATCATATCCTGGCGCAATATCAGTGACTAGAGGACCTAATACATAGAAAGGTGCTCCTTTACAGATTGTCTTCTGGATTTCCATGTTCGCTGCAATCTGATTTAAAGGCATATGACCAGGACCTTCAATCATCACCTGGACATCTTTGTCCCATGCACGCTGTGTTAATTCTCCTAAAGTCACTAATTCACCAATCTGAGCCACATCAGTTGCATCGGCTAAACATCCAGCACGACATGCATCACCTAAACTCATAGTAATATCATACTCACGACAGATATCTAATACTTCATCATAATATTCATAGAATGGATTTTCTTCTCCAGTCATAGCCATCCAGGCAAACATAATAGAACCACCACGAGAAACAATATTCATTAAACGTTTATTATTCTTAAAACGTTCATACATAGCTCTATTAATACCACAATGAATAGTCATGAAATCCACACCATCTTCAGCATGCATTCTTACGATATCTAACCATTCTTTAGCTGTAATATCCTTTAAAGCTTTATGGTAATAAACAACAGCATCATAAATAGGAACTGTACCAATAATAGCAGGACACTCTTTAGTTAATCTCTTTCTAAAAGTACGTGTATCACCATAAGAACTCAAATCCATGATTGATTCAGCACCCATCTTCACTGCATTATTGACCTTTTCAATTTCTACATCCATATCTTTACAGTCTCTAGAAATACCTAAGTTCACGTTGATCTTAGTCTTCAACATTGAACCAATACCACTTGGATCAATAGAAGTATGATTCTTATTACATGGAATAATCGCCTGTCCTTTCGCAATATACTCACGTAATACTTCTACATCCATAGATTCTTTTGCTGCTACAATTTCCATTTCAGGTGTAATAATACCCTGTCTTGCAGCATCCATTTGTGTTGTGTAACTCATACCTGGTCTCCTTTTAAACAATAAAAAAAGGTATACCTGAGCATGTATACCTAAAAAAACAAAATTCCTACGCCGGCATTATCCGTATCAGGTTATATGGGTCGAAATCCGATCGTATTTCTTCTCAGCCGTCGCGTCAGCTCCCCTTTTTTTATTTGGTTGATAGTGGTATATTACATCTTATATAAATAAAATGCAACGCTTTCATTAAAAAAATGTTACAAAATTATTGTGAAATTTTGAACAAATAATGTAACAATGAAAACATTGTTATCTAATGACTATCTGTCAACAAAATATCACTTATTTATTGGATTGATGAACTGATAATGTAAAGATGAAACATTTTTACGAAAGTTTGATCTCTATTTCTGAAAATTATAGAAATCACTTTCATTTCTATTTATAATTATTAGAAAGAGAAAAGGAGATAAGACAATGTTTAGAGACGACTTTTTATGGGGTGGCGCAGTGGCTGCTCATCAGTGTGAAGGTGCCTGGCAGGAAGGCGGAAAAGGAATCAGCTGTACAGATGTAGAAACAGCGGGAGATAACGTAACAGGAGCACCTAGACGTTTAACAGATGGTGTTCTTCCTGGAGAAGATTATCCAAACCATGTAGGTGTAGACTTCTATCATCACTATAAAGAAGATATCGCATTACTTGCTGAAATGGGATTCAAGGCATTTAGAACTTCTATTGCCTGGACAAGAATCTTCCCAAGAGGAGATGAAGAAACACCTAATGAGGAAGGTTTAAAGTTCTATGATGATGTATTTGATGAATTATTAAAATATGGTATTGAACCAGTCATCACATTATCACATTTTGAATTACCTTGGGCACTCGCAAAAGAATATGGAGGATTTAGAAATCGTAAAGCCATTGATATGTTTGTGAAGTTCGCAAAGGTATGTTTTGAAAGATATCAGCATAAAGTAAAATACTGGATGACATTTAATGAAATCAATAACCAGGCTGATCCGACTCAGCATAACTTAATCCAGGAAGGTGCTGTATTATTAAAAGAAGGCGATGATGCTGAATATTTAATGTATTTATCAGCTCATCATGAATTAGTCGCTTCAGCACTTGCAGTTAAGGCAGCTCATGAAATCAATCCTGACTTAAAGGTTGGTTGTATGATTGGTATGAATGGTGTTTATCCAGCTTCTCCAAAACCAGAAGATATGATGAATGCCTTAGGTGCTATGCATCAGAAATATTGGTTTACTGATGTACATGCAAGAGGACATTATCCAAACTATATCTTAAAGAAGTTTGAAAGAAAAGGATATGATTTCATTACTGAAGAGGATAAGAAAATCTTAAGTGAAGGTAAAGTAGATTACATTGGATTCTCTTATTACATGTCATTCGCAACTAAGTATCAGGGACGTAATGAAAAGACATTTGATTACTTTAATGAAGACTTTGTAAGAAATGAATACTTGAAGGCTTCTGACTGGGGATGGCAGATTGACCCATTAGGATTACGCTGGTGCTTAAACTGGTTCTATGATCGTTATGAACTTCCAATGATGATTGTAGAAAACGGTTTTGGTGCTTATGATAAGAAAGAAGCAGATGGTACTGTAGATGACCAGTATCGTATTGATTACTTAAAGGCACATATTGAGGCGATGCGAGATGCAGTCACTTATGATGGTGTTGATCTTTTAGGTTATACTATGTGGTCTCCATTTGATATCGTATCTGCTTCTACTGGTGAATATGATAAACGTTATGGTTTCATCTATGTTAACTATAATAATAACCATGAAGGGGACTTCTCTAGAAGTAAGAAGAAATCATTTTACTGGTATAAACACGTTATTGAAACAAACGGTGAAGAATTATAATACTCAAGAGATAGCTGTGGCTATCTCTTTTTTAGCAGTCGGATTTGACAAGTGCTAAATAAAGGCTATAATTATCAACAGGTGATAAAGATGCGTAACTATGTATTTGATTTTACTCATTCCTATAAAGGGGATTATCCACAGTTAACTTATTATGATTGTAGTGACATTGAAGGAACACGCTTATTCTGTGATCAACATGCAGAAAAACAATTAAAAGAGATGATAAGCAAGAATGGTATTTCTGGTATTCATTTTATTGATTCAGGCGATTATCATTACATTACTAAATTGATGACTGATTTTATTTATGAACCTTTTGATCTTGTTTTGATTGATCATCATACAGACATGCAATCTTCTATTGTAGGAGATATGCTTAGCTGTGGAAACTGGGCTAAAAAAGCTTTACAAAACCCTTTCCTTCATCGTTTATACTTAATAGGACCAAGCAAACATGATTTAAAATCAGTGGAACGGAATAAAGTATTAAGTTTCAGTATAGAAGAACTTGAACAAGGTGCTACTATTCCTCTTGAAACGAAATATCCTGTTTATATTTCTATAGATAAGGATGTCTTAGATGAAAGATATGCCATGACGAACTGGAATCAAGGAGACATGTCACTGGGGATGTTAGAGGATGTATTAGCGCACTTCTTAAAAAACTGTGAAGTAATTGGTATTGATATATGTGGCGACGATCCAGATATTGATGATTATCCCACTTATATAAAAGCGGAAAGAATCAACAACATCTCTGATGATGCACTTTATCAAACTGCTATGAAAATATTAAAAAGGAGAAAAAAGATATGAGAAAAGATTTTGGCGCACGTGCACTCACTTATCCACAGCCTGTCTATATGATTGGGAGTTTTGATAAGAATGATCATCCTGATTTAATGAATGCAGCATGGGGTGGCATCAGTGATGAAATGGAGATTTCATTAAGTCTTTCTAAAAGTCATAAAACAGTACAGAATATCTTAAAAACACAGGCTTTTACTGTCAGTATTGCAGATGAAGATCATGTAGTAGAGTGTGATTATGTGGGTGTTGTATCAGGACATAAGGAACCAAATAAACTAGAAAAAGCAGGTTTTACTTATACACCATCTAGTAAAGTACATGCACCTATTATTAATGAATTACCTATCTGTCTAGAATGTCATTTAAAGGACTATGATTTAGATACAGAAATTATGAAGGGTGAAATAGTTAATGTATCTGTAGATGAACGTGTCTTAGATGAAACAGGAAGAGTCGATGTATCTAAAGTAAAGCCTATCACATTTGATCCATTTAATAATCAATATGTAGGTTTAGGAAAGGTTGTTGGCCGTGCTTTTAAAGATGGTCTTAAACTAAAATAAGGACTCATATGAGTCCTTTTAAATTAGTCTTTTTTAACTGTATGTAATTTATCTAATAAACCACTCTTTTTAAATGTAGGTGTTAAAGCTAAATAAAGTGCTGAGGAAATCACAATCGCAATTACTGCATTAGTAATAGTAGTCACTGCATTCCAAGATGCAAGAGCTAAAGCAGCTTGAGAAGGTGCACCAAGTAATACTGAAGTATAGAAATAAGAGAATAGTGGTTCAGCAATCACATTAAATAATAAACCTGCAAATGTAGAAGCAACTACACCAATCACTAACTGCTTACCTTCTAGTTTTTGGATTTTGAATACTCTATGTGCAACTAGACCTGTAATAACTCCAATACCAAACTTTAAGATAAATGTCTTAGGTGCAACTACTACGTATGTAGGATCAAGTAAATCACCAATACCCATACCAACAGCACCTGCAACTCCACCAGGTACACCACCTAGTAATAAGGCAGCTAATACGCAGAATGTATTTCCTAAATGGAATGAAGTCACTCCTCCAGGTGTTGGAATCTTAATCTGTAGGAATGTGAAGGCGATATAAGCTAAAGCCGCCATCAATCCTGTTACTGCAATTTTTAATGTTTTATTTTCTTTCATATAAAACTCCCCCTTTGATGAATAACACTATACATACATTCTGACATTATATAAATACTCAGTTATTAACTAAAAAAATAAGGTCAGTTTTAAAACTGACCTTATTCATATACGATTTTTCCAAATAAGAAACGGATCAGAGGACCACAATAGAAAATCTGGAATAATAATGCGACAGGGAAGTTCATAAATGTTGTCTGGAACCAGACTGAAACATCGATGTTCTTGAATAATACAGTTGCGATTAAACTCATGCATGGACACATGATACAAACAATCATACATGAAATTGCAAGAGTAATCACAACAGGACGATCTGTAGGCTGTACAAAACGGAAAGCAAGCTTATGAGCTAAAGAATCAACAACAAGTAGTTCTAAAAAGAAAGCGACAGGCCACATGATAATCATTTCGTGGAAGGCAAGTAAAAAGACCTGGTTTGTCATTCCTCCGATATTTAATGAGATGTTGAAGAGAATCATGACATACACCATTAAGAATGACATCATCGCAGTAAATAATAAATTTTGTTTAAATGTTTTAGGCATTGGAAAAATGCTCCTTTCTTGAAATTACACAAAAAAACAACACTTAATATAAGTGTTGTTCGTTATCAAGCTATGCTTGTGCGTTTCCAATAATACCCTAAATCAATATTCTTTTTTTTGCATGACTTACTTTAATATATTTTAAGAAATATGTCAATAAAGTATTTTTTCTAATATTTCTACGCTCTTTTTAAGTAAATTGTTGCTTTAGGTTATCTTATTCAGCAAAAATACCAT
>UQGS01000068.1 GCA_900540685.1 uncultured Catenibacterium sp.
TCCAAAGCATACACGATGACATAGTAAGTAATGTTCGTGAGAACTTACATTATCTTGATGTGAGTATATTTAATCACATTTTGAGTGGCAGATGTAAGTATGAAAAAGAAAATCATAGCGGCAGTCCTTGTAGTTGTATTATTGATTGGTGGTACAGGCTTATTTTATATAAGTGGTATAGGACATGTCTCTTCTAAAAGTGAAGTGGTACAGGTAACTGTAAAGAAAGGTGAGAATGCCTATACAGTATTAAATACATTAAAATCAAAAGGCTTAATAAAGAATAAATTGGCAGCTAAGGTCTATTTAAAACTTCATAAACCTTCAGTTATCTCTCAGACTTATAACTTGAATAAGAACATGTCACTTTCAAAGATGTATAACATCATGTCAAAGATGAATAGTCCTTATGTAGTCAAATCTTCCTTAACTATTCCTGAAGGAATCACCATTCCTCAGGCAGCTAAAAAGGTGGCCAATGTAACTGGCAAGACAGAACAGGAAGTATTAGATAAATGGGCTGATCAGGCTTATTTAAAAGAGCTTATTTCTAAGTATTGGTTCCTCACAGATGATATTCTTCAAAAGGGTATTCATTATCCATTAGAAGGTTATCTCTATCCTGAAACATATGTACTTTATGATAAATCTACAACAATAGAAAAAGTCACAACAGAAATGCTGGATTATATGGATCAACAATTAACACCTTATAAGGATTCAATGACTAAGCTTGGCTATACACCTCATCAGTTCTTAACACTCTGTTCAGTTGTAGAAAGAGAATCTTTATTTGATAAAGACCGTCCAGCTATCGCAGGTGTATTTATTAATCGTTTAAAGACAGGTATGAGATTACAGTCAGATATTACTGTAAACTATGCATTAAATAGAACAGGTGTCAAAGTCACTACAAAGATGACAAAGACTGATTCTCCTTATAATACATATAAATATGCAGGACTCCCTATTGGTCCTATTGCATGTGTCCCACAAAAGACAATGGATGCAGTCGCAAACTATACACCATCTGATTATCTATTCTTCTTTGCGAAGAAAGATGGGACTGTCATCTATTCAAAGACATATGAAGAACATCAAAAAGCAGTAAAGGAGAATAAGTGGTATTAATGAAATCATTTTATGAATTAGAAGAATATGCACTTGTGAAAGATGTGCCTATTATGCAGAAGGAAGGTATTGAATACCTTATTGATGAATTAAATAAAAGAAATGCAGAGTCTGTATTAGAGATTGGTAGTGCGATTGGTTATTCATCTTTAATGATGGCGACTCATGTCAAAGGGCTTCATGTAGATACAATTGAAAGAGATGATACACGTTATCAGGAAGCAGTTGTAAATATTAAGGATTTCCATCAGGAAGACAACATCACAATCTATCATGAAGATGCATTGGAGTTTGATGATACATTGTTGAATCATACGCCTTATGATTGTCTCTTTATTGATGCAGCCAAAGCACAATACCAGCGTTTCTTTGAGAAGTATGTTCCTTATTTAAAGGAAGATGGTTTTGTGTTAGTGGATAATCTTGATTTCCATGGCATGATTTTTGATATTCCAAATATAAAAAATAGAAATACACGTGCTCTTGTAAGAAAGATTAAACGTTTTAAAGATTGGATCTTCTCTAATGAAGAGTATGATGCACATTATGTGCAGGTAGGTGATGGTCTATGTATCATTACTAGAAAGGATCAAAATGAAAATCGCAATTAACTTAAATGATCGTGGATATCTTTATGATTATGTTGATATGGGTGTTTCTTTGATTATGGCTGGATCAGACTATAGTGTTTTAACACCAGTGAAGTTTTCTATTGAAGAATTAAAAGAAATCAAAGAACAGGCAAAAGAACTCTATGTCTATGTGAATGCTATGTATGATGAACATGATCTAGAAGGCTTAGAAAAACATATTGATGCATTACATGAGATTGGAATCAATGGATTGATCTTCCAAGATTTTGGTGTATTACGTATAGTAAAACAGAAGGGGTATGATTTTAAGATGATTTATCATCCTCTCACACTTAATACAAACTCAAGTACACTTAATACTTTATCTCATTATGGTATTTCTGGTGCTTTTGTTTCTAAAGAAATCTCTTTAAAGGAACAATTAGAAATCCGTAAGAACTGTGATATGCCATTATTTGTATTAGGTCATGGTGTACAGTATATGATGATGAGTAAGAGACATCTGATTTCTAATTATGAAAAAGCAAGCCATACGACTTTAGACCATAATAAAGACGCTCTCACAATTAATCCACGTGGACAGGATTTCCCATGTCATATATATGAAACAAGCCGTGGAACGGCTGTATTCAGCAAATCTAGACTATATACATTGGACTTATTCAATACATTAAAAGACTTTGATTACCTTTATATTGAAACAATGTTTATGGATCCAAGAGAAGCAGTAGAAGTCACTAGTATGTATTGTGATTGTCTTAAAGCCCTAGAAAGAGGAACATATGACAAAGAAGTAAAAGAATATCTTCCTTTATTAAGAAAGATTTCTAAACCTCTTGATCGTGGTTTCTTATATGATGATACAATTTATCGTCTTGAAGATGTAAAGAGGAGGGATCTAGAAGATGCAGCCAATAAGTAAGATTATTGATGGTCGTCGTGTAATCGAAAAGAAACCAGAATTACTAGCGCCTGCAGGAAACTTAGAAAAACTTAAAACAGCAATTATCTATGGTGCAGATGCAGTATTTATTGGTGGTAAAGAATTCTCTTTACGTTCTCAGGCATCTAACTTCTCTATAGAAGATATTAAAGAAGCAGTACAGTTCGCCAATCAATATGGGGCTAAAATACATGTCACATGTAATATCATCCTACATCATGATAACCTCGAAGGTATTAAAGAATACTTACAGGCATTAGATGATGCAGGTGTTACAGCTATTATTGTGGCAGATCCCTATATTATGAATCTAGCGAAAAGCATGGACTTAAAACTAGAAGTCCATGTTTCTACACAAATGTCAGTGACTAATTCATCGGCTGTTAAGTTCTTTGAAGATATGGGGATGGATCGAGTAGTACTCGGTCGTGAAACAACTTTTGTTGACTTGAAGGATATTAGAAAAAATGCCCCTGATATAGACTTAGAATACTTTATACATGGTGCTATGTGTATTTCTTATAGTGGTCGTTGTATGTTATCTAACTACTATTCTAGAAGAGATGCGAATAGAGGTGGCTGTTCTCAGAGCTGTAGATGGTATTATGATTTAGAAGAGAATGGACAATCTATTAATGAAGATTTCCCATTTACCATGTCTTCTAAGGATATGTGCCTCATTCATCATATTGGTGAATTAATAGAATGTGGTGTGGATTCATTCAAGATAGAAGGGCGTATGAAATCTGTCCATTATATTGCGACAGTTGTATCTACTTATAGAAAACTTATTGATGCATATTGCGAGGATCCTGATCATTTTACAGATTCAAAGAAATATGAAGATGAATTACAAAAGGCAGCCAACAGAGCATTCTGTCATGGATTCTTTTATGATAATCCAGGCGTAGATGAACAGCTTTATAACTTAAGAGATGAACATCCTACACAGGAATTCGTTATGCGTGTTTTAGGTTATGATCAAGATTCTAAACGAGCTAAAATTGAACAGCGTAACTATTTCAAAGTGGGAGATCAAATAGAAATATTCTCTCCTAGTCACTCAAATATTTATTTTACTGTTGATAAGATTTATAATGAAGATAATGAATTGGTGGAAGTAGCCAACCATCCAATGGAAATACTTTATGTAGAAATTGATTATCCAGTATTAGAGAATGATATGGGAAGGAAGGTAAACCATGGAAAATAAAGCTGTCATTATTGGGATTGCAGGTGGAAGTGCTTCTGGTAAGACTTCTATCGCACAATCTATCTATGACCGTTTTAAAGGCAGTCATAGAGTAAAGATCATCAAACAGGATGATTACTACAAAGATCAAAGTGATAAGACAATGGAAGAAAGAGTTAAAACAAACTATGATCATCCATTTGCTTTTGATAATGATCTTCTAGTATCAGATTTAAAGAAGTTAAAAAAGAAAGAAAGAATTGAAAAACCTACTTATGATTATGCAAAGCATACAAGAAGTGATATCACAGAAGTCATTGAAGATCGTGATGTTATTATTCTAGAAGGTATCTTTGTCTTAGCAGAAGAAGAGGTAAGAGATCTTTGTGATATACTGATTTATGTGGATACAGATGCAGATATCCGCTTTATCAGACGATTAAGAAGAGATGTAGAAGAACGAGCAAGAACTGTAGATTCAGTCTGTAACCAGTATTTAGAGACTGTAAGACCAATGCATGAACAGTTCATTGAACCATCTAAGAAATATGCACATATTATTATTCCTGAAGGTGGGACTAATACTGTTGCGATTGACTTATTGATTACAAAAATAAGTAGTATTCTAGGCGATTAAATCGTTCTTGTCTAATTAAAATAAGTATGTTATATTTACTTGTATGAGGTGAAAGAAATGGATAAAAAAGTGCAAATCAGTAGAGAAGGTTTTGAAAAGCTAAAGGCTGAAAGAGAAAACCTTATTAATGTTGAAAGACCAGCTGTCATTGAAGAAATTAAGCTTGCAAGAAGCCAGGGTGACTTATCAGAAAACGCTGACTACGATGCAGCAAGAGATAAACAGGCTCGTATTGAAGAAAGAATCAAAGAATTAGAAGTAATGATGCAGAATGCGGTTATCATTGGTTCTGATGTTAAGGTAGATACTCATGTAGTAAACTTAGGTGCTACTGTAACAGTTCTTGATTTATCTGAAGAAAATCCTGAACCTGATACATTTACAATCTTAGGTTCTACAGAAACTGATCCATTACATGGTAAGATTTCTAATGAATCTCCACTTGCAAAAGCATTAATGACTCATAAGATTGGTGATGTTGTAACAGTCGGTGTTGCGAAACCTTATGATGTTGAAATTGTAGATATTAAATATTAATGGTATGAAAGGACACTTCTTAGGAGGTGTTCTTTATTATTTTGAGAGAAAAACCCCCTAATTATACAATTAATCAGGAGGTTAAGATATTTTTTTTTGATTGGTAATATAACTACAGATGTAAAACTATTTCTGGATTGTATAAAGTTAATTACACCATTATTTCTTTTCACTAATTGCTTAATACTCTTTATACCATGACCATGGTTAATACTATTCTTTTTTGAAGTTTCTAAATTGATTTTTTCTAACGTATTGATACTATTCATAATTTTAAAATAGTATCTTCCGTCAACTGATTTTCCTGTTTCAATAGTTATTTTTTTAACTTTATCACTTTCACAATGTTCAATAGCATTTTCAAGTATATTACCAAAAATAATATAGAAATCTAACTTATCAATATTTGGTTGTTCCTCGCAAAAATTACATATTAAATCAATTTTCTTATCTCTTATTAAAGGAAGATAGTGTGAAATAATGAGGTTAATAGATTCATTTCCTGTATTAATAGAATATTTAAGATTATCAAGATTATCTAATTGGTTATTCAGTGCTTTTTCAATATTTTCCAAGTCTTTAGCTTTACTGTATTCTTTTAATAATAACAGGAAATGTTTGTTATTGTGTCGCATTTTTCTTGTTTCATTTATATTTGATATCAAATTCTTATAATTCTTTTTTTGAAACTCAATTTCATTTTGTAATAATCTATGATTGGCTTGAGCAATTATACTTTGTTTTTGGTTATCGAACAATTTGTATATAACAATCACTAATAAAGAAAAGATTAAAACATTCGCAAGAAAATAATGTGTTTTGATCGATGACTTAAAAAATCCATCAAATAATAATGAATATAATGAAGTGAGAAGCAAGATTGATAAGTTGAATAAGCTTATTTTAGAATTAGTATAATAAGCATGATTTTGAATCATTTTACCACTTATTTCTACTAATAGGAGTAACAATATTTTTGAGATAATTAACATTACCGAATAAGGAATTTCTATATTTGATATAAATCGGATTGCATAACTGATAAGTATTGTGGAACCATTAGCAATAAGAATAAGTAAGTTTAGAGTAAATCCTAAAAAAATACTATTTGCTAAAGAAGCAAATGTACCATTATAACAGAAGATAGCATAGCAAGATACGATTATAGCTGTTGATACAAAGGAATTGAGATTAAAATAAAAAACAGAATATGATAATAGGGATTGAATGATTGTATAAATAATAAGAAAAGTAGTTGATCTATCTTTGTTGATAGATGTCATTGACGTGAATCGAGTTATTAATAATCCTTCTGCAATACTGATAATTGCGTTCATAAGTAAATCCTTTCTTTGGGAATGGAGTGATTAGAATTGAGTGGTATAAATATGTACATACTGTTAAATTAAAATGTATATTAAATTCATCTTAAATAATGATTTTTCTACACAGAAAATGATCATATGTATTTTGAAATTTCTTGATTTGACCACGTTGTAATGTAACTTCCATATCATTTTTTAAGATAACTCTACCATTTTTTATCTGTTTGATTTCATTCAAATTAATGATGTATGAACGATTGATTCGATAAAAACAAAAATTCAAATCTTCAAGTATTTGGCGCATATTGGTTCTTATTTTATAAGGCTCGGTGGTGCGTTTTGTATATATATAGCAGTAATGTTTAAATGACTCTATGTAAATAATATCACTCTGTTGAATTATAGTTGTATTGTCCTTGTTGTTTAATACAATTTCTTTTTTATGCATTTTCAATAGATCAAGGAGTTCTAGTAAAGTATCATTAAGTTCAATGTCAATGTTTTCTTTTCTTATGAAATTATAAGGATGGACTTTGAAAGAATCAAATACGAGTTCATTGTGTGAACTTATAAAAATTATTTTTGTATTTGGATAAATCTTAATGTAATCATTAGCAAAATCAATTCCACTTTTATCTGGTAAATCAATATCTAACAGTAATATATCAAAAATATCTGTTGTTAGATCAATTTGACTAGCTGAAGTATATGAAGTTATGCTTAATTGATCATTTAAGTTATTATCCGCTTGAATGCATGAAATAATTTGATTTAAGTCTCTATTACAATCTTCCAATACACAACACTTCATATAATTTTCTCCTCCAAAGATATTTTATAATATAATAGTTTTATGTTAGTAATGCAATGTTTTTGTTTAAATAGGTTGAGCTATGTATAAAAAATGCAGTTTATGCATATTCCTATGTATTATAAGACATAATACTGAAATGAGTTTTGATATTTGATAATATCTATACGGAGGGAAAAGTGATGGACTATTTACTTGAATGCTTAATAAGTAAATCTAAACAGGATTTAGATATTGACATTGTTAAGTATGGTTATAAATTGCTTGTTTCTTCTATTGTTGGAACGTTGATGGTCTTGCTGGTTGCGTTTTTTATTTTTAAAATTGAAGATGCCACTATATTCTTAATTAGTTTTTCTGTTTTAAGAAGATACAGTGGTGGATATCATTGTAAGACTTATGTACAGTGTAATTCTTTATTATTGCTTGCTTATTTTGGAAGTGTTGTATGGATGAAAATTGAAATGCATACAATTGAATATATGCTAGTTATAATAACACTTCTTCATATTATAAGAATTGCACCAATAAAGAATAAAAATAGAATATTAGACGGTGATCAAATTAAAAGAATTAAAAACAAGATGAGAATAATTGCAGCATTCTATTTTCTTGTTCTGATATATTGCTGGATATTTTCTCTAAAATCAGTAATAGGCTATTCAATTGTTTTAACATCATTATTAATGATTGGAGGTGAGCGCTATGGGTGAATCGGTTTTTATATTTGTAGCGGAGATATTTGTAAAAGCTTGTTATAAAATAGGAATTAATTCATTGAATTATGCATCATTTCATTATATGCATGAACCAAAGCAACCAAAATCATTAGAGAAAATAAAAAAACAGAGATAGGAGAAATGATAATGAAGAATTTAAAGAAAATAATTATGTCAAGCTTGTGTGTTGGAATTTTATCTATTAGTGCCGTAAGTGCAGCAGGATATGTAGGATATAAGTTGCCACGATTCCAAGGAAATAACTATACTAATTCACATTCAAAAACAACTTCAGCAAATTACATTACAAATAAACTTGAAAATGTAGAAGGTACTAGTACTGTTACTTTCTGGGCTTGTAATTCTACAAAAAGACAGATTTCAAATGATTATGATCAGAAAAAAGGTAGTACTGCAAATATTAAATTTACAACAAGTGGATATGCTGCAAAAGGAAAAGAAATTATTATGGGTATGGAAAATGCAAACTTTTCACCTGATACTGCATTTTGTTCTGGAACAGTGTATTATAGATAGAAACTGCTTATAGCAGTTTCATTTTAAA
>UQGS01000069.1 GCA_900540685.1 uncultured Catenibacterium sp.
CTATGAATTTTTGTTTCTACTCAAAGTATAATGGTAAATCCACGATTGAACAATTCAGGAGAGTTACTTTTTTGTTTCCTCCTCGTCATTTCATATTGTCTATTTATATTATATAAAACAATTATTAATAAATATATATATCGCACTTTTTTCAAAAAATCATTAATATAAAAAGCTATCAAATGATAGCTCTAAAATTCCATTACTTCTAAATCATCCGGTACAAATATATTGCCTGTATAATACTGTGATCCTTCTGCCGTGTAGAGTTCTTTACGATTGTCTACATGATCATCTTCAGTATGATAAAGTACAAGATTCTTGATATGAAGTGCTTGTGCAAGTTCACAGGCATCCTTCACTGTTGAATGATGCTTTTCATAAGGATGTCTGAAGTCCCTTTCTTCATATAAACAGAATGCTTCATGTAAGAGTACATCCGCATTTTCTGCATAGACTTTCTCTTCTTCACAATAAGGTTCATCACCACAGCATGTGAGCTTCTTGCCATCATATTCCATCATAAAGCCAAACTGCTTAGCTTTAGTAGAATGGATATCAAAGAAAGTCACTTGATGTCCCATAATTTTTTTAGTTTCTTGATCCTTCACTTCTACTAAGTGAAGTCTTTTTCCAATGAGTGCACTCTGTTTTGGTACAAGAAGTGTATTCGCCATATCCTTTAAAATATGAATCACTTCATCATGTCCATAAATATAAGCATCCCCTTCATACTTACCCGCATTCATGAACTGTGTAATCATACGCATCATCCAGACCATACCTAATAAATGGTCAATATGCTTATGAGTTAAGAAGATATGTTTCATATCCTTCCAGTCATAACCTGCATTTTTTAGCTGAGTCAGAATCTGGTTTCCTCCTCCTGCATCAACCATAAAGTATTGATGGTTGTCTTCTAAGATGAAACATGTGTTATAAATCTTAGTGACTAAGGCATTCCCCGTGCCTAACATTGTTAGTTTCATGTTCTTCCTCCCAATTTACTTTTATAACATATCAAATATGAAATAATACCAGATATTCCGCCTACCATAATACCACCTAGAATATCTGTTGGATAGTGCACCATGAAATAATTACGACTTAGACCCATTAATGCGACAAAGATAAAAACTAACCAGCTGTATTTCTTATTACATGTTAAGAATATACACATCATAACAGCCATAGTAGCTGTAGTATGTCCTGAAGGAAATGAGAATTCTTTATAATGTAAGCCTCCTACATACTTCCACCAGTTATAGTATTCGTCCACACCGGATAAATAAGGACGATGACGTCCTATCGCATTCTTTAAAAAGAGGCTTGTAAAGATAGCGCCTATCGCAAGACTAATGAGGATACATATACCGAGTTTTCTTGTCTTTTTAAAATAAATGAGTACCAAGGATAAAGCGATAAAGAAGATGCCATTATCACCAAAATAAGAGATCAAACGGAATATTGGTGTCAATGCACCGTTAGTACTTTCAGCAAGATGATGAAGGAAATGAAGGAGTGTATAGTCATATAATTGTCCTAATTCTCTCATTTTCTCATCAAGTCCTTATCATCAATTGCGCTCATTACACGACATGGATTGCCTCCTGCAATCACAAATGGTGGAATATCATCCTTTACAACTGATCCTGGTTGTATAATAGATTCTCTATTAATCTTTACACCTGGATAAATCACTGTATTGGATCCAATGCATACTCCTTCATAAATACGTACGGGAAGTGTACTTTCTAATCCTTTTGCACGGTCCTGACTACTCTTTGGTGTCACTGATGTAAGTATTGTGACATTGTACCCAACTGTCACATTATCACTAATAGACACTATTCCACTATCATCAATTAAGAGGTTATCTTTAGAATAGAAGTTCTTTCCAAGTGTGATGTTGTAGCCATATGTACAATGAAAAGGTTGTTCAATAAATGCTTCATTCCACTCATTTAATAGCTTATCTAGTATAAGATTGATATCATCTCTTTTAAGTGGTGAAAGATTGTTTAGTTCATGACAAAGACTCTTACAATAAAGACGATCGTTATAGAGTTCTTCAGAGAAAGGCTGATAGAGTTCACCAGAAATCATATTGCTTTTTGTATCATTCATTCTTTATACCTCCTATAGTAATATTGAATCTGTTTGTATAATGCACCACAATCATATGTCGCAAAGACCTGAGGATCAATCACACCTACATGTTTATGTGTCAATGTTTCTATCTCTTCTTTCTTATAACCCATTTGTGGTGCGAGTAATACAAGGTCATAATAGAGGCATTTCTTTTCTACAGTATGAACTGCTGCCCCTTCTATGATCAATGGGAGGTTGTTTTTTAAAATATAGTTCTGCATCTTTTCCTTAAAGAACCCTGATGTCATTCCCCCACTACAGCATAATACGACTTTCATTGGTTCTACTTTTTCTTCTATAAGTTTATTGATCATACATTGATAAAGTTCTAAAGCAATAGGAAATGTCGTCAATGGGAAATGAAGATAGAAAATCTGCTTGTCATCACTGATGATTTTTTCTTCTATCATGCCTATATCATGAAAGTGAATAGAAGCAGTACGGTTTTGATAGGTAATATGATATTCATTTTCATTAAATTGTGCTTGAAAACGAGAATCATCTTTCAACTGGAAATAGAGATAACGCTTATAGACTTCAAGATTTTCTTTTTGATAGAACGTATCAATCATGGTTCTGTTCCTCTAAAAGAGTTTTAAATGTATCGATATCTTCTTTAATGAGATCAATAGAACTCTGCCAGAATGATTCATCGGTGAGATCTATATCCAGTGTTTTCGCAATATCTTCTAAATCCATCTTACCTGTCACTGAAAGGAATGTTTCATACTCATCTGGGAAATGTTCAGGGTCCTGTTGATAACGTACATAGAGTCCTTTCGCAAGTAATAAGCCAAAGGCATATGGATAGTTATAGAAAGAATAGTCTGAATCATAATAATGAGGCTTCCATGTCCACATATATGGATGAAGATAGTTATGATCTAATCCATCACCATACGCTTCTATCTGTGCTTCAAGCATGATTTTCTTTGTTTCTTCAGCACTCACTGGCCCTTGTTTTCTTGCTTCAAAGAAGCGGCTTTCAAATAAGACACGAGAATAAATATCACAGATGACCTGTGTCGCATTACTCAATGCACTCTCTAATATCGCAATCTTCTGTGTTGGTGAGGCAGACTTCAATGCTGCCTTTCCTACTATTGTTTCACAGAAGTTAGATGCTGTTTCTCCAATCGGCATTGGATAATGGGTATTCAATATTGTTTGATCACCTAAACATCTTCCATGGAAACCATGACCAAATTCATGGGCTACAGTAATCACATCAGAGAAATGATTTCCATAGTTGAATAAGAAACGACTTTGTTTCAAACTTCTGATATTTTCACAAAAAGCACCACCGACTTTATTTTCTCTTGGATAAACATCAGCCCAATGATTCTCTACTGCATAAGTCGCAAAATCACCAAGATGTTTTGAGAATGTATAGAATTGATCCACGACAAATTGAGAGCCTTTTTCAAATGGATAGTCTTCAGTATCTGATGCGACAGGCGCATAAAGTTCATACCAAGGTAATCCGTTACGATATCCTAAATAGTTTGCTTTGATTTTAAAGTATTCTCTTATTTCTGGCATATTCTTTTTCATAACAGAAAGTAATGTATTAAGAGTCTCCATCTTTAATCGCGATTTCATACATGACTCTTCTAATGGTGACTCATAACCTCTTAGTTTACTTGTATAGAGTACTTCTCCCTTGATTCCACTTAAACATGTGGCGATTGTTTCTTCATATGGTTTATAGGCATCCAGTTCTGCAAAATAAGCTTTCATTCTTGTCTGTTTATCTGGGCTATGCGCCATATTAAGTACTTCTGTCAAAGGATATTCATATCCATCTATTGTGACTTTAATAGACGATACAACAGCATCCTTATGCTTCATCCAGGCATAAGAACCTGTGTTTTTCATATGAGCTATGATAGATTCCTGTTTTTCATCCAATCTATATTTTTGATTATGTTGAATCTCTTTAAGGATATATGCATGTTCCTTAATAAAAGGATCCTGACAGCTATCTAAATCAAACTCTGCGATATACGCATTATTCTTAATGTCTTCTCCTATCATTGAAGCAGTTATATTATTTAACTGATATAGATAACGTGCTGCTTCTGCATTATCTGTATGAGCAGATAAAGAAAGCTGTATAAAAAAATGTAGCCTTTCTATTCTCTTTTCAATTTCTATTTTTGTATCTATTATTTTATGTAATGCAGCTTCAGTTTTCTCGCTTCTATAAACGGAATAATTCTTATTTAAGTCCTTTAATGTGTTTAAATCTTCTTGGAATTGTTTGTCATGAAATGACATATATAATGCATCAAGATTCCATTCGTTCATTTTTAATCATCTCCTAATTGTATTATACCTTATCTCTTTCATTTGTGTTAAACTTATCTTGGGTGATAAAAAAATGATAAAAGAATTACAGAAAAGATTAAAAGAACAAAATATCAAGTTCTATTATGTGCCTACTGATGATGATCATCAGAGTGAAATTGTAGGCGAACATGACCAGTTTAGAAAGTATCTAAGTGGCTTTACTGGTTCTGCAGGTGTCCTAGTTGTAGGACAGGAAGAAGCATGGTTATGGACTGATGGACGTTATTTCATTCAGGCAGAAAAAGAACTCTATCCTGGTATCAAGCTCATGAAGATGGGTAATGCAGATGTTCCTAGTGTGAAGGATTTCCTCATTGATCATCTTGATGATGGTGATGTACTTGGCTTCAATGGTAAAGTAACAACTGCTTCATTTATCATTGATCTGGATGAAGATAGAGAAACTGATTTTGAATTGAAAGACATCGATATGACTGATGTATGGATTGATCGTCCAGAACGTTCTCATGAACCTGCTTATATCTATGATGTGAAGTATCATGGACAAAGCACAGCACAGAAACTTGAATGGATACGTGGTTATATGGAAGAAAATGAATGTAATGCGCACATCATTACATCATTAGATGATATTGCATGGACATTCAATATTAGAGGTAAAGATATTCCTCATTCTCCAATGGCTATGGCATTTAGTATTATTACTTTAGATAACGCTTATTTATATCTTCAGGATGGTACATATAATGATGCTATGATTGAAGCTTATAAGAATGATGGTATTGAAATCCGTTCTTATGATGAGATCTATCTTGATACAAAGAGATTAAGTGGTCAGGTACTTGTAGACTTAAGTGCTATCAACTATGCGATCTATTCATTTATTGACTGCGAAATCATGGAAGGATCTAACCCATCTCAATACTTCAAGAGTATTAAGTCAGATGTAGAAATTGAAAATACAAAGCATGCACACTTAAAAGATGGTGTGGCTATGACTAAGTTCATGTATTGGTTAAAGACTGCTATGCCTGATGATGCGACTGAATGTTCTATTACTGATAAGTTATTAAGCTTTAGAGAAGCACAGGAATTATTTACTGATATTTCATTTAATACAATTACTGCTTATAAAGAAAATGCCGCATTAATGCATTATCATCCATCTCCTGAACATGATGTTCATGTTAAAAAAGAAGGTATGCTTCTTATTGACTCAGGTGGACAGTATTTAGATGGTACAACTGATATTACACGTACATTCATCTTAGGTGAAATCAGTGAGACTGAAAGAAAATACTTCACATATGTATTAAAAGCTATGTTGAAGATGCAGGAAGCAGTCTTCTTATATGGCGCAAATGGTATCTGGATTGATGGTCTTGTAAGACATGAATTATGGAAACAGCATATTGATTTCCAGTGTGGTACAGGTCATGGTGTCGGTCATTTCTTAAATGTCCATGAAGGACCAAATGATATTAGACCACGTTTACGTGATCCACGTAAGCCTTCTGCAATCCAGGAAGCAGGTATGATTACAACTGATGAACCTGGTGTTTATATTGAAGGTCAGTTTGGTATCCGTTTAGAAAATGAATTATTATGTGTTGAAGATATCAAGAATGAGTATGGTCAGTGGATGAAATTTGAACCTCTTACTTTATGTCCTATTGATTTAGATGGTCTTGATGTTTCTTTACTCACAGCTGATGAAAGAGACGCATTGAATAAGTATCATGAATTCGTAAGAGAATCATTAAAGCCATACTTAACTGATGAAGAAAATGAATGGTTAAAGACTTATACAAGAGGTATTTAATATGAAGTACTATGATCTACCAAATACTGATTTAAAAGTATCTGAAATAGCCTTGGGCTGCATGCGTATTGCAGATAAAAATATTAAAGAAGTAGAAGAACTTGTGAAGACTGCATTAGATTGTGGTATTAACTTTTTTGATCATGCTGATATTTATGGTGGAGGAAAGTCAGAAGAGTTATTTGGACAGGTTCTTGAAAGACATCCTGAATATCGTGAAAAGATGATTATTCAGACAAAGTGTGCTATTGTACCTGGGAAACGTTATGACTTTTCTAAGGAGTATATCATGAATGCAGTCAATGGATCATTAAAAAGACTCCATACTGATCATGTAGAAATTCTTTTATTACATAGACCTGATGCATTATGTGATCCTCAAGAAGTTGCAGAAGCATTTGATGAGCTTTATAAAAGTGGTAAGGTCAAATACTTCGGGGTATCTAATCATACACCAGGACAGATTGCCTTATTACAGAAGTATACAAAGCATCCTATTATCGTTAATCAGTTACAGCTTTCTATTGTGCATTCTGTCATGATTGATAGTGGTATGAACATGAATATGAAGGAAGACTTTGCGATTGATAAAGACGGCGGTATTCTTGATTATTGTCGTTTAAATGATATTACAATCCAGGCCTGGAGTATTGTACAGGCATCATGGGCTGAAGGTACTTTCCTAAATCATCCAGATTATAAGAAATTAAATGATGTACTTGATGACTTATCAAAGAAATACAATGTCACTCCTGCCACAATTGCGACTGCATGGATTTTAAGACATCCTGCTCATATTCAGGCCATTACTGGTACAACTTCTCCTAAGCATTTAATTGAAACTGCAGAAGCTGCGAATATCGAATTAACACGTCAGGAATGGTATGATCTTTATCTAGCAGGTGGTAAACCTTTACCATAAGGAGGTACATTATGAAAGTACTTATGATTAATGGTAGTTCCCGTAATAATGGCTGTACACGTGCAGCTTTAGATATTATGGCTGAAACATTTAAAGAAGAAGATATTGAAACAGAAATCATCTTTATTGGCAATCAGCCTATTGCGGATTGTATGAACTGTAAGAAGTGTGTTACTGAACATCAATGTGTATTTGATGATGTAGTCAATGAAATCACTACAAAAGCAAAAGACTGTGATGGCTTTATCTTTGCTTCACCAGTCTACTATGCTCATCCAAGCGCAAGATTACTTGCAGTATTAGACAGGGCTTTTTATTCAAATAAGAGTGTCTTTGTGTATAAACCTGGAGCTTGTATCTTTAGTGCAAGACGTGCTGGACAGGTGGCAAGCATGGATGTTGTCAACAAGCATTTCAGTATTTCTCATATGCCTATTGTATCTGCCAATTACTGGAATGAAGTCTTTGGAAGTGAACCTGAAGATGTGTATAAAGATGCAGAAGGTGTTGCGACTATGCAGAATATCGCAAAGAATATGAGCTGGTTACTTAAGTCTATTGAAGCAGGTAAAAAAGCCGGTCTTGAAAGACCAGAATTATCTACAGGACATACGAATTTCCATCACTAAGAGAAGAATTTTTCTTCTCTTTTTTTGTATATTTGTAAGCGCTTGACATATTGACGATTGTTTATATGAGGACTAGAATACAGTTGTATATGGGGAAAGAAGGCATTTCAATGAATCATTCTATAGTGGTACGATTAATTAAGTGTTTATCAATATTTATGTTAGTGATTGGCTGTGTTCAGCCAACCTCTGTACAGGCTTATTCACCTGTTCTTACAGAAACAGTTCAAAATACAAATAATACAAATAAGAATGCTTCAGTAACAGTTCAAGAGAAAGATCAACCTAAGCAGAATACTTTAGAACTCTTTGTGATTACTGTCTTAGTCACAATTCTTATTCTATTTTTTGTTGGAATAGTTCATAAAGATTTAAAAATATAAAAAAGAGATGTTGAACAT
>UQGS01000070.1 GCA_900540685.1 uncultured Catenibacterium sp.
TTTGACTCCACTTCGGCTCCTTTCGGCTCAACTTTGGCTCCTTTTGACTCCACTTCGACTCCTTTTGGCTCCACTTTGGCTCCTTTTAGCCCAACTTCGGCTCCTTTCGGCTCAACTTTGGCTCCTTTTGGCCCAACTTCGGCTCCTTTTTGCCCAACTTTGGCTCCCTTTTCGCCAACTTTGGCTCCTTTTTCGTCAACTTCGGCTCCCTTTTCGCCAACTTTAGCTCCTTTTGGATCAACTTTGGCTCCTTTTTCGTCAACTTCGGCTCCTTTTGACTCCACTTCGGCTCCTTTTGACTCCACTTCGGCTCCTTTCGGCTCAACTTTGGCTCCTTTTGACTCCACTTTGGCTCCTTTTGGCTCCTTTTCTATAAATGCTTCATGCACAAATAATCTAGTTATAAAATAATTATGCCCTTCATCCGTTTCAAATTCAGGTTTTGGAGATCCATTTTCTTCAAGTGCACTTAATATCTTTCCAAAGCCCGTATTCCTACCCTCTGTTAAATGTAATTCCTTGAGAATATCTCCTATTCGACGATTCCTATATCTACGATTTGAAACCCTGTACTGTTTAAGTCCTTCTTGTGTCACTGAACGATCTGGGCCTGGAAAGCTTACTATTTCAATCATATTTTTTTCAACTCTAACCTCGATAGGTTCTCTAATATCATACGCACGATGATAGACCGCGTTCGCAAGTGCTTCTTCTAATGCGGCATACGGATAATTAAAAACCCAATCAGATTCTGCTTTATCTGCACTTTTTACTATTTTTTTACTCACGATTGAATTTTTTATGAATTGTAACGCTTCTCTAAGTTGATGATGAATTGGTCCTTTAAATGTATTTTCTATTATATTATCTCCGCCTAAACCATCAGGAAATTGAACAACATCAATCTGTGTAAAAGGAAAGAATTTATCAGGCTGTGCACAGAAAAACATTAACCCTACATTCTTAGGTTTAACGTATTCCGGAAGTATACTAATAATATTCATGTCACTACATAATTCAGTGAAATCTCCAGTTATTGATTTTTCATATAATGAACTTCCTATTTCTCTCAGATAATTCTGAATCAAAGTTATATTCAGATCAGTTATTTCTGCTTGATGATTTACTCTATCATCAAACGGCACCCTATTTGCTAGATTAAATAAATCCTTTTCTTCATCATCAGATGGTGCCACAGTATTTGAAGCTTTACGAATATAATGTATTCTCTCTTTATTATTTCTCTCCATTGTCTTTGGCGATGAGTATGGTCTATTATCACCACCTGGACACCATATTACAATAAAATACTTACCTTGATATTTTTCAACACTAATTATTGGTGTATAAGACGGTCTAAGAAGTTTGCATTTCGCAAAAATATTTTTCTGGAAAGAATCTAATTTTTCAGATGGTACTCCCTTTAGTGGATAAATAGGTCTTCCATTCACTTCCTGCACTCCAATGATAATATATCCACCGCCCCAATTATCAAGATCATTCGCAAATGCACATATAGTTTTCAAAGATGCTGCTGGATCCCAAGTTTGTTTTAATTCAATTCTTGCCCATTCAACAACATCCCCAGACAATAATGTTTTAATACTTGTTGGTATTGCCATATAGTCACATCCTCCATACTATTTTATACTCCAATATTTGACGAATTGCTTATTTAAGAGAGAATATTTTCGAATCACCTATACATGTTTTTTTGTATATTCTTTGTCATTACACACAACGTACTAACAATCACACCTCACTATTCATTCATAAATAAATAAGTTAAAACTAATTTCTTTTGTACAAGTTGTGTATTTTTAAGTCATTTCACAAATCTTGATTTACCTTTTTACAAATGTTTGCTATAATCATTGAATTAGGAAGGGTAGTATAAGGGAGATAAAGATAACATGACAAATATGCAGAAAAGAAATAAGATTATCGTGATTATTGTATCTGTACTCGTGATTCTTGGATTATCAGTGTTCCTCTATATTAATCATTTGGGTACAGCTTATAGTGATCGATTCTTACCTTCAACTTATATTAATGATGTAAATGTAGGTAAGTTAAGTGTTGCAGATGCAGAAAAGAAGATTGCTGAAAATCAGATGAACTACACTTTAAAATTGAAGTTCAGAAATAAGACGACTGAAACTATTTCCGCAAAAGAAATCAATATGAGTTATGTTCCTGATGGACAGGTTGAAGCATTATTGAAGAAGCAGGATTCATTTACATGGTTCAAGAACTACTTATTCAATCATAAGGGAAACAAGAAGACTATTCAGACTAAAGCTTCCTATGATGAAAATAAGTTAAAGACTGTTCTTTATGAAAAGAATCAGGTAAAAGATGAAAACCAGGTAGCTCCTACAGATGCACGTTTGAAGTATAAAAACAATGCATTTACTGTAGAAAAGGAAAAAGCTGGTAATAGCTTAAATAAAGAAACTGTTTTTGAAGCTGTGAAACAAGCTGTAGGTTCACAAAAGACAAGCTTAAATGTTGCAAAAGTAAAGGATGCTTATAAAGTTCCTGGAAAAACAACTGAAACTGTTAAAGCTGAAGCTGAAACATTAAATAAATATTTAAAGACTTCTATTACTTATGAACTACCTAACAACCAGAGTGAAGTCTTAAATAGTGAAAAGTTATTAACATGGCTTGTAAAGAATGAAGATGGTACTTATAGCTATAACGAAGATACTTGGAATAAACGTATGAAGAGTTATGTTTATACATTATCTACTAAAGCCAACACTGTCGGTAAGACACATACATTTAATGCGACTGGATTAGGTGTAAGAACAGTAAGTGGTGGTACTTATGGTTACAAGATGAACCAGACAGAAGAAATCGCAAAGATTAAAGAAGAATTAAATGCGGGCAAAGAAGTAAAGAGAATGCCTTGTTATAGTGCTAAAGAACAGTCTACTGAGAACTATGGGCTTGGTGGCAACTATATTGAAGTTGACTTATCACGTCAGCATGTATGGATTTATAAGAATGGTCAGTGTGTTCTTCAGTCAGATTGTGTATCAGGTAAGATGACAAATGATCGTTATACTCCAGCTGGTACATATTATATTTATTCTAAAGAACGTAATAGAGTATTAAGAGGTACTAAGGATCCTGTTACAGGTAAGTATCCTTATGAATCTCCTGTAAGTTATTGGATGCCATTCAATAGAGGTATTGGTTTCCATGATGCAAACTGGAGAAAACAATTCGGTGGTAACCTTTATGTTGCTAGTGGTTCACATGGATGTGTTAACCTTCCAGTAAGTTTTGCAGGTACTATGTACAATACAATTACAACTGGTATGCCAGTAGTCGTTTACTACTCACAGGGTTATACATTAAATGGTTAAAAAAAACGAGTCATGCACGTGTGCATGACTTTTTTTCTGCCCTTATATTACCATATTTTCGGCTATTTTTCAATTCTTGTTCTTTTTTAGAATATATGATATTAAGAATAGCAGGAGGTGCCTATGAATCAAATTATTCAACATCGTACACTAAGCAAAAGAGAAAAAATGATTTTGACTAATCATTTGATCAAGGTATGTAGAAAACTATATTGGATAGAAACTGATCCGGAAAAAGTAGTATTTATCACTGAACCTTTTCTTAGCTATTCGACTCTATCTCATTTGAAGCATATCATCACAATGTTTTATGTCATTAGAAGTAAGATGAGCATGACTACCAGTGATGAGCATATTAGAAATATGCTTTATGAATATCAATCTATCAATCGTGTGATAGACATATTATTGAAAGAAGGTGGAACTTATCGAACTCAGACTATTAGATACAGAGAAGAATTATGATCCTTCTCTCGTTAAAGAGCTTATTTCCCATTACAACCATAATCAAAGTACATCTATTTCTTTAGATGACTTCAAGCATATCCTAGATACTATCGATTATATTCTAGAACATGGAGAAACTTTAGAAGAAGGGATTCAATCTATACAATCTGATATCAAAGAAATACAAAGAATCTATGAAAGTATAAAGATACTTCCTATCAATAATGAAAAGTATTTGAATGTTTTAGAAAAACAGATTCCTTTCTTTATTCAATCTGTTACAAGTGAGGATGACTTATTTCATTATTGCGATATTTCTGTAGATCTAGATTATCCTCTTATTGATGGTATTCCTCTCTATCATGATATGTATCATCTAAGAGGAACTGATTTAATACTTTACTATTTGAAGAGGTTAAGTGAAGAGAATTATTTCTGCAGCCTATTTCATGATTTAGACATATTTATTGAATCATATGAGAAGACTATTAAGACATCTATATATGACTTACAGGTCAATTTCTTTGAATTAGTGGTTCATCAATGTATTGCGCATATATCTATTTATAAGTCTCCTGGACTAATCATTCATGATCAAAGAGAAGTAAAAGACATAAGTTCTATTGTTGATTCTTTCAATTATCCTATGATTGATTTATTTAATGAGAGAATTATTGCTTCTTTCGATACTATTCCTATTATTTATCCACAGGATACCTATCAAATATCCTTTAATCACGAAGGAGCTGACTTCTATGAAATACTCAATCAGTTTGAATATTCTAGAGACATCTCATTGTTAAGACAATTAAGTATCTATGATCTCATTGACTTCCTTGAACAGGATATTCTCACTGAAAAAGAATATGATAGTTTCTATGATTCGTTAAACGCAATAGAGATAGTCTCTATCCTGAAGCTTATTCTTCCTGAACTTGATACATTTCTACATAAAATAAACATAGATGAGCTTATTAATGAGTTGGATCCATCTATTACATATCAAGAAGTGCTGTCCCATTTTATTACAACAGAAGTACTCAACACTTATCATCAATACGAAAAAAAAGAAGATTCTTTTTAGAATCTTCTTATCTTCTACCTGCTCCTGCATAATGTGCAGAATAATATCCACTATTTAATGAAGAAATAGTAACACCTGTCTTAGAGTTTGCAGCATGGATGAACTGTCCACCACCAATGTAGATACCTACATGTGAGATACCAGACTTATAAGTTCCAGCGAAGAATACTAAGTCACCAGGAGTTAAACCTTCCTTAGATACTCTTGCAGTTCCACTATACTGAGCTGCTGCAGTTCTAGGTAATGATTTACCATTCTGACTATATACCCAAGAAGTGAATCCTGAACAGTCAAATACTGTTGGTCCAGAAGCACCCATACGATATGCACAGCCAAGTCTTGAACGTGCTGTTCCAATGATACCACCCTGTGCAGTGCCTCCGCCAAGACCACCAAAGTTATAGCTTCCGCCTTTGTTGCTCTTGTTGTTCTTATTGTTAGTTTTTACTTGTACTACTGGTGCAGCAGATACATTGATTTTTGCACTTGTTTCAGATCTATTACCAGCATTATCAGTAACTCTGTAATAAACACGATAAGCGCCAGCTTTGTTTGTATTAACAGTTCCAGTAATTTCTACTTTACCTGTTACATCACCATCTAAGTTATCGATAGCTGATGCTAAGTTTGATTTAGGATCAAATGAAGTACCATACTTCACATCTACATTATCGCTCTTTAATGTAATTGCTGGTGCAGCCATATCTGCTACTCTTACTTCATAATCATTTGAAGTCTGGTTTCCAGAACCATCTGTTGCAGTTACCTTGATTGGCTGTGCATCAGTCATATTTCTAGTATCTACATTACCTTCTACAGTAACTGTAGGGTTTACATCATAGTTATCCTTAATATCAACATAGTTGTTAATATCGAAACCATCACCATAGTTAACAGTGATATTACCATTCTTTAAATTCATTTCTGGCGCAATTGTATCACCAACATTGAATGTAAAGTCTTTTTCTGCTTTATTACCTGCGTTATCTTCTACAGTTGCATGAATCACCTGTTCACCTAAAACAGATGTATCTAAACCACGATCGAAAGTAATGAAGTCAGAAACATCACCATCTACATTATCAGTTGCTTTGATGTACTGTTTTAAATCATTGTTGCCATTTGCTTCAACATCAATAACATATCCATCATTATTTACTGATTCTAATGCAGGTGCTTCTGTATCAACAACTTTAACTTCAACTTCTTTTGTTGTTTCGTTATTGAATGCATCCTTTACAGTAACATTTACTTTATAAGAACCAATCTGATCCTTCTGATATGCACTATCATTAATTTCTGTTTTAATAACACTTACTGTGTCTCTATTATCTGATACAGTAAAGTCGCTTGCTTTTAATTCTGTACCATAAGGTACAACTAATTTATTTGAATGAACAACAGGTGCTGTTCTATCAGCTGCTGCATAACCAACTAATGCAAATGCTGAAATAGCGACTACTGGAATAAACATTGTCTTCTGAGTTTTAATACGGTCTACCATGAAATCTACAACTTCTCTAGTCTTCTTATCCATGTAATCCACTCCCTTTCTTTTCGACAAGAATTATTATATCACTATGTACAAAAAAATAAAGAACTTTCTTAAGATTTTTTTAAGAAATAGAAAAAAGAGTTGAATATATCAACTCTTTTTTGATTAAGAATTATTTAATAATGTTGTAAGAATTATGATTCTAAGCACGTTTTTCTTTAAATGTTAAGGATAATGCTAAAGCGGTTACAATTAATATGGATAAAAACAAATAGAATGGTCTCATTGTAGAGAAGCTATCAATGAGTCTTCCACCAATTAACTGGACGACTGCAGCACCAATTCCTCTACCTACTGTTGCCTGTAAACCAAAAGCTGTAGAGACATACTTGTCTTCTACGATTTCCATGATTAATCTTACAGTAATCATAGTAAAGAGAATTGTAGATAATCCTTTGAATACAAAGACTGCAACAATAAGGTTTGGATTAGGTAGTGTTGCATACCAGACAAAGTTAACTATAGACATGATACATGCGAATACCATGATATGTTTATAAGAGAACTTCTTAATAATAAAGTCTGTAGCAAGTATTGCAGGTACTTCAAATAGTGTTGCAAATAATTGATAAGTCCCTACCATGGATGCTGTACCACCAACTGACTTAATGAATACAGAGATATATGTGAAATTGGCTGTACAAGCGCCCCAGAAGAAGAAAGAGATTAATAGGAATATAATGTACTGTTTGTTCTTAAAGAGGCTCTTATAGGCTTCTTTAGAGCTATATTCTACTTTTGTTTCTGTCTGCACTACTTCTGGATCATTAACTCTTAGGATACAGATAAGAACTGTTATTGTACCAAAGAGGAAAATAACAAAGATAGAAATAGGCGCAATTGCATCATATACTAAACCACATAACTGAGCACTAATAGCATAACCAACAGAACCCCATAATCTAATCTTACCGAAGTCATAAGGTGAAGAAACACCAATTCTGTCCGTTAATGGTGTCACTGCATTGAATAAGGCAAGAATAGTTGCACTAGTAATTAATAAAATAACTAACTGATGTGAGAACATAAAGATAATATTCATTACTACTGTAATAAATAATGCCACTAAGGATACCTTTCTAGGTGAACGGAAGCGGTCTGCTAGTGTTCCTAAATAAGGTTGAGCAAAGATTGAGAATAGTGGTGCTGATGAAGTAATAAGTGATATTTGTTGTGCATTAAAGTGAATATCACTTAAATATAAAGCAAGCATTGCATTGTAACATGCAAATGCGAAATAAAAGAAAAATGATGTACCAGCATGATACAAATAGCTGTTCTTTTTCATGTTGTCCCCTCCAATGAGTTACATTATAACTATATATAATAAAAAATCTTCAATTTTTCATATAATGTAAGGGAATTGTGAAAAAGCCTAACTCAATGAGTTAGGCTCGTTTATCAAAATCATGTCCTGGATCAAATGCTAGCACGTAGAATACACTGCCACAGTCCACTCCAACTGACTACTCCCACGGGCAAGTCCGTGGGGTTCTGATTGCCAAGTGTAGCTTGTAATCGTACATCATTTTCAGACTT
>UQGS01000071.1 GCA_900540685.1 uncultured Catenibacterium sp.
TAAGATTCTTTGCAATATGACATAATTCCTTGATGGAACGATAGTCTTCCTTGGATAGATGCTTTACCTGCTGCTTGACTGTAAGATACATATATTTAACTCCCTCTCTTCTATAGATTTAGGAAAAGAAGCTTCCTATATATCTTATACCCTCACTATTCCAAAATTTCTCAAACAAATTCATCCCCACCTATATTTTATATTGTGATGGGGGTTTTCTGCCTGTTTTTTAGATAAAAAAACGTGGTTTCCCACGTTTTTGACTATTGGTGCTCGGAATGGGACTTGAACCCACACGGCATAAACCACCAGTACCTGAAACTGGCGTGTCTACCATTCCACCATCCGAGCATTCAACAGTTTTGATTTTATTCTCGTTTTATTTGTTTGTCAAATATTATTCATGATGACATTCACACTTGTCATGACTGCATCCACAAGTAGGTTCTTCATCAGGAATAAGTGTACCATCTAAATAAGACTTCACTGCAGTATCACAATCACCTGTCACTCCACCTACGACATTAATATTAGACCCACTTAATGCCATGATAGCACCTCTACCAATACCACCACAGATCAATACATCTACATTCATATTAGATAATAGGATTGCGAGAGCTCCATGACCTAAGCCTTCTGTACCGACTACCTGTGATTCTTTGATTTCATTGTTTTCTACATCGTATAATTTGAACTGTGAAGTTTTTCCAAAGTGTGGAAATACTGATCCATTTTCATAAGTTACCGCAATTCTCATAATATGTTCTCCTTTTACCTTTAAAACAGGTTTACCTGTTTTCTTTATACATTCATTTCCTTCAATTCTTAAAGGATAGCCTTCCATAATACTACGGGCTATCTTTTTTCTTGCTCTGGCATATATTTCAGTCACTGTAGTACGTGAGATATTCATCTTACTTGCACACTCTGCGTGTGTATAAGATTTATAGTCTATAAGACGAATCACCTCAAACTCATCTATTTCAAGCTCTATATAGCCTCTTTGAGGAATCCCATCAGGTACAAACATATTGTACTCAGGAAATCCTGTAATTGTCCTTGATCTCTTCGGTCTAGCCATACGCTCCTCCAGTTACTGACATATGTCGATAATATTATAGCACAAAGAATATGAAAAAAAAGCAGTTTTCACTGCTTTAGAGTAATTGAATTGCGCCTTGTGATCTTGCATGAATGACTTGGCATGAGCCTTTTCCAAATACAGAATCCATATAGCTAACATAGTCATTTAATTTACTTGTTTTCACAAAAGCAAGCATAGTACCTGAGAAGCCTCCACCATTCACCTTCACAACACCATCATCTCCTAGATAATTCTCACTTAAGACAATAGCTGTTCCAATATTTTGATTACGTCTATTATCCTGTGGATAAATATTTTGTAGCGCTTTAAAAGTAGAGTCATCGGATTCTCTTACTAGTTTAAGGAATGTATCAAAATCACCCTTTTCAAGTGCTTCTGACTGCTTTAAGACACGTTCTTCCTCTTTAAAGAAATGAAGTGCTCTTAAAGCAGGACGGTCTCCTACACGTGCTCTCACTATACGATAGTTCTTCATGAATTCATCATAAGATACTTCTCTTAAGACATCCTTCTTAAAGAAGTTAGCTACTTTGATCATCTCTTCAGGTACTGCATCATAATCAGGTGTAGTATCTAATCTCACCACATTAGAATTCACACAGCATAGAGTATAATCAAAATTAGAGAAATCAACATTTAACTTATGAATATCTGGTGAATTGGGATCCTTAAAATCAACTTTAATAAATCCCCCTACGCAGCAGACACATTCATTCATTAAGCCGCTAGGCTTACAATAAAATGTATTTGTCGCAAAACGACCAATCTGGATCAAATATTTATTCTCAATTCTTCCTTCATTGTATAAATAGTTAATAATCGTACCAATCATGATATCAAAGTTCGCACTAGAACCTAAACCTACATTTCTAGGAATATCACTTTGAATATAGGCATTAAAACCACCAATATGATAATTCTTTTGGTGGAATCCAAATAGAACACCATTGATCAATGATTCCATTGTACCTTTCTTGGCTACATTATATTTTATATTTTCTGTATCTATTTCTTTAATACTCATTTCATTATAGATTACTTTCGCATAACGCTCTTGTTTCGCAATAATCGCAATAGAATCTAACTGAATAGCGGATGCAAGTACACGTCCACGCTGGTGGTCTGTATGATTGCCACCTATTTCACATTTACCTGGAACACTGATGATCATAATGTCCTGATCACCAAAGTAATCAATAAATGATTGTACTGCATCTTTATATCTAAGTATTTGTTCATCTATTTTCTCTGAATAGATTTCTTTTAATAAAGAAATCATTTCACCATTAGAGAGTCTTTTGAATACTTCAGATGCTTTCATAGAACCCCTCCTTTTTTGAAATCGCTTGCAATTCTATTTTATCATGTATTCACTTTATTACAAGTTTCAGGGGCCTATTTTACAGTAAAATAACATAATCACTTTATTCATTTCCTTATTATATTTTGTGCATAATGTGCATAAGTGTGGATAATTCATTTTCTTACGTATATATCATATCTTTTTAAAGTAAGTGTAAATTTGATATTTAAAACACCTAATTTTAGGTGTTAAATAACTATACTTGTTCACGAAGACTATAAGTACTTTGTAGTGACTTTGTCGTTATGTGGAAACGGATACAAAAAAAAGAATAGTGAATTATTCACTATCCTCTTCTAATGCAGCTCCATTTGTTTCAATGATATGCTTCATCCAGTCATATGATTTCTTCTTAGTACGTTTGAGTGTGCCATGTCCTTTATCATCCATATCCACATAGATAAAACCATAACGTTTCTTCATTTCACCCGTAGATAAAGAGACTAAGTCAATAGGTGCCCACATTGTGTAGCCTAAACAATCCACACCATCAATATTAATTGCATCAGCCATAGCACTTAAGTGTTTCTGTAAGTAATCAATACGATAATCATCTTCTACAAAACCATTCTCATCTGCTTCATCAATAGCCCCCATACCATTTTCTACAATAAAGATTGGTTTCTGGATACGATCATATATTTCATTCATACAATAACGTAATCCTAATGCATCAATAGGCCATCCCCAAGGTGTTGTTTCTAGATAAGGGTTACTAGAACCACCTACATTAAACCAAGGATCACCTGCTTTTGTCGTATTTGAACGATAATAAGAGAATGAGACAAAGTCTAGCTGTCCTTCTTTTAGGATATCTTTTTCTTCATCAGTGATAGGAAGAGACTCTACTCCATGGTGTGCCCATACTTCTTTTGCATATGGATGATAATATCCTCTTGCCATTGTATCAATGAAATACCAGTTTTCTCTTCTTTCTAACATATGATGGAACATATCTTCTGGTTTACAAGTGGCAGGATAAAGTTCACTCATGGCATACATTGCCCCAAACATAGAACCAGGCATCATCTTATGCCCTAAGATAACAGCTTTTGCACTTGCGATAAACATATGATGAGCCCCTAGATAACGTGTATAGCCATCACTTTCTCTAGTACCACATGGGCCAAAACCTCTTACTGCATTGATTTCATTAAAAGTAAGCCAGTATTTACATCTATTTCCATAACGTTCAAATAATGTTTCACAATACTTTACATAACAATCAATCACATGTGTACTTGCCCAGCCATTATATTCTAATGCTAGATGCATAGGCATTTCATCATGACAGATTGTAATAAGAGGTTCCATACCATGTTTCTCTAATTCATCTATCACATTATCATAGAACTTTAAACCTTCTTCATTAGGTGTTAGTTCATCCCCTGTTGGATAAATACGACTCCAACAGATAGAAAAACGGAATACATTGAATCCCATACCGGCCATAAGTTCAATATCTTCTTTATAGTGATGATAAAAGTCTACAGCCTGATGACTTGGATAGTACTGATCATCTAAAAAGATAGGTTCTGCGTCAGTAGGTACTGGATCAGCATAGAAGAATGAGCTTCTAGGTCTAATAATAGAACCATCTTCCCTCTTTAATGTATGTGCTCTAGGGTTTTCTAATGATCCATCTGTTTCATAGTCATGAGAAAGTAATCCTCTTCCTCCTTCATTAAAACCACCTTCATACTGGAAGTCTGCAGTCGCACCACCCCATAAGAATCCTTCTGGTAATTGTCTCATATTTATGTCTCCTTTGATAATTTTATCAATTCTATATGTCAATATTCACACTTATTAACAGTTTTGTCAAGGTTTATTGACAATATTATCATGAATCTATACAATGAAGACAGGTGATAGAAATGAATTTATTAAATACGATCGAACATAAAAAGACACAATTAAGTAATGCAGAGAAGAAGGTATGTGATTATATACTAGAGCATCCTGAACAGGTGGAGTTTTATACAATCACAAAACTTGCGAATCAGGCAGATACTTCTACTTCTGCAGTATTAAGATTTTGTCAGAGTCTTGGTTTTAAGGGTTATAAGGATTTTCGTTTTGAACTCATGAATGATTTAAAGAATACCCATCATGAAGAGAATGGCTCTAAATTTGAATCATTAGTGAATCATTATATCAATACAATGAATCGTTTTAAGATGATGGATCAAGCAGTAATAGAGAATCTTATAGAGGATATTAAAAAGTCAAAGAGTATTTCTATTTGTGGGATACATTATTCTTCTTTACCTGCGAAACAATTAAGCTATGGACTAACTGATCTAGGTTATATGAATCATTTAGCACAGGATTATCTAGAATTCACATATCTATTAAATGCGGTTAATAATGAGAGTTTATTCATTTATTTCTCTATTAATGGAAGTAAGAATGGTGTTCTCCATTATCTTGTACCTAACCTTAAAGAGACATTACCAGAGAACTCTTATTTAATTACATTAAATGATAAAGCACCTTTATCTGATTATTTTAAACATACCATCACATTACCTGGTTCTTATTTATCTCATAATTCTATTATTGATAACGAAAGTATTTCCTCTATGTTTGTAGAGATTCTTATTAATATGTTGTCTATCTAGAAGTGCTTAGCACTTCTTTTATTATATTAAAAAAAGTAGGTTTCCCTACTTTTCTTCCAACATTTCTAATACTTTAATAACATCCCAATAGAATACATCTTCACCTACATATGTATCAAAGTGATGTCTTCTTAATTGTCTCATGACATTGTTTTGTACACCTGTAAAATAAAGCTGTACTTTATGTGTACGACATAATTCTACAACATCCATTAATTCATGAATGCCTGAATCATCAATAGATGGAACACCTCTTACCGAAAGAATAATATGATCACATCCATCAATAAGTTCCCTTGCTTTAGATAATAACTGATCCTGGTTTCCAAAGAATAGTGGTCCAGCAACATAAATAACCTGAGTTGTAGAATGGTTATAATTGATTTCTTTATCTAATCTATGTGGTTCAATAGCACTTGTTTCTACATGTAATGAAGAGTTATTAATCACAAACAAGAACATTGAAACACAGATACCTAATACAATGGCTACCGTTAAGTCAAAAACAACTGTCGCAAGCATAGTGACTAAGAACTGTGTGATGCTTGTTTTAATACGGTTTCTAAAGATGGCTTTGATTTCATCCCATTCATTCATACGCCATGCAGTCATGATCAATACTCCAGCTAAAGCTGATAAAGGAATTTGTGACATGTATGGACCCAAGACAAACATAGAAATGAGTAATGCGATTGCATGGAAGATACTGACTAATCTAGTCTGTCCACCAGCTTTAATCGCAACACTAGTACGCGCAATAGCTGCTGTGGCAGGTACACCACCAAAGAATGGAATCACCATATTACCTACACCCTGCGCAAATAGTTCCATATCTGCATCTAACTTTTCATTTTTCATCTTACCAGCACTTGCGCCACATAGTAATGATTCAATCATTCCAAGCATCGCAATACTAAATGCAGGAATAATAAGATGTGTGATAGTAGTCAGATTAAGACTTGCGATAGATAGTCTTGCATCTGGAAATAATGTAGTAGGAATCTTACCTACAATTGTCACATCAAAATGTCCTACGATATTCACAATTAAAGCGATAATGATACCAGCTAATGATGATGGGAAAACACTTGCCCACTTCTTAGGCCAGATCAACATAATAAATACAACAAGTAAACCAAACATTAAGGCATACTTATTAATAGGAAAACCTAATTTAAAATAAGATAGAAGCTTTTCAATTGTGTTACCTCCTTTAGAAGTCACTCCAAAGAAGTTATCTATCTGTCCTGTGGCGATAATAATCGCAATACCACTAGTAAAACCTGTAATAACACTACTTGGGATAAAAGATACAACCTTCCCAAATTTAAAGAGTGATGCAATAAGTAACATCACACCAGAAATAAAGCTGGCTACAAATACTCCCTGTAATCCATAAGTTGTAGATAAACCAATCAGAATAGCTGACATAGCCCCTGTAGGTCCTGAAATCTGATAAGAGGCACCAGATAGTCCTCCTATAAGTAAGCCAGCTACAATAGCTGTAATAAGCCCTGCGCCTGCATCTGCCCCACTACTTACACCAAAAGCTAAGGCAAGTGGCAGAGCGACTGCCGCAACAGTTAAACCAGCTAGTATATCTTTTACTAACTTCTGTGAGTTATACCCCTTAAACTCACTTTTCAATCTTAAAACATAATTGTTTAACACTATACTCCCTGTTCCTTTCAAAAATTCCTGTTCCAATATAACATAGAAATCAAATAAAGTAGAGAAGAAATACAATTTTTACATTTTAGAGTTATTTGTAAAGTTTTTTAAATGTTTGATGTTAAAAGTATTAACTTCAAACTAACATTAGTATACAATACAGCCTGAGGTGAATGTATGAAGAAGAAGATTATCGGATTAATTGTATTGATATTATTATGTGGAAGTATTGGAGTAGGTCATTATTTTGTGAATTACGCTTTGTCTCCTACAAGTAATTCAAGTGAAAGAAATGTGAAAGAGACAGTGAAAGCATCAAATAGTAATGAATTGATCATAAATAAGAATAAAGAGGATGAGATGAAGAAGGCAGATGCTTTCTATAAGGAAACATCTTTAACACATATAAAGAGTAAAGATGACTTAAAACTATCAGGAAACTATAAAACGCAGGACTCACATAAATGGGCACTCATTATTCATGGTTATAAGGTGGATAATAGAAATATGATGCCTTTTGGACGTACTTATTATGACCATGGGTATAATGTATTATTACCTGATGATCGTGCTTGTGGTAAGAGTGAAGGCGATCATATTGGAATGGGTTATTTGGATAAGGATGATATGAAGCTCTGGATCAAGTGGATATTAAATAAGGATCCAGAAGCACAAATAGTTGTACATGGAGTTTCTATGGGTGGTGCAACAACTATGATGTTGTCTGGAGATAATCCTAAACATGTAGTAGGTTATGTAGAAGATTGTGGTTATACAAGTGTTTATGATATATTCTCTAGTGAGTTAGATAAGAGATTTGGTTTACCACCATTCCCTGTGATGGATATATCTAATGTGATGGCCAATATTGAAGCAGGTTATGATTTTAAGAAAGCAAGCAGTGTTGAAGCAGTGAAGAAATGTAAGAAACCAATGATGTTCATTCATGGGACTAAAGATGATTTTGTGCCTTATTCAATGGGATTGAAGGTTTATAAAGCAGCCAATTGTGAAAAGGAATTATATAGTGTAAAAGGTGCAACACATGCCAATAGCTTATATATGAATCCAAATGCTTATTGGAATAAAGTATTTAATTTTATTAACGAGAAGACATCTATCGCAAGATAGATGTTTTTTTGTATTAAAAAAGCCCTCCTTTCGGAAGGCATAAAAAAAGGACCTGGCAGCTTGCTATTGTCGCGTCTTCACACTA
>UQGS01000072.1 GCA_900540685.1 uncultured Catenibacterium sp.
ATGTAATTCCACGATTTAAATTTTCATCATCTTCAACCACGAGTATACCTGGCATAGCATATGCACCTCTCTTTATTAACTATTCATCTTAAAATGCTTCAATGCCTCCACAATTGCACTCTCTTTATCTTCTGGACACTGCGGTTGCCTGCTATCTTCATTTTTAGGTAAATTATAATTCTTTCCAACCTCAATTCCGCATTTTCTCTTTACCTGTGAGATATACAGATTGGAAACCTTCATGCCGGCATTATGTTCAGCCACATACTTCTTTATCTCATCATATGTAGCCTTAGTCTCTGCAGATGTTATATCTATATCATCAAGTTCAATCGTGACATTAATGTAATCATCCGACTTTCGTTTCAGTTGGGACAAAAGAACAACCATCTCGCAAGTTCACGTTCTTCACCATTGAATGAATAATATACAATCAATGTATCACTGAGACCACCTGTAACAGTTAAGGGGGCATCACTTTCTGAATATTTGGTATTATAAGTACATCCTGATAATGTGATTAACATCAAACATAAGAATGTAATGATTGATTTTTTTATAAAAAATCCTCTTCGAACCACATTATAACATATTTCCTAGAAAAAATAATGAGTTCACAATGTGTTCATAGATATTAATCATAATAGTACCTGTAAAGAGAAAACAACTCCCTATAATAATCAAAGCTTCTTTTTACCAAGAGTGATTCCTAAAATTTCCTAAACTCCCTTCAAAAATAACTCTTGAAATAAACAACGATCAGGCTTCCCTTCCTGATCGTTTTGTTTTATTTCAATTTTAGATATTCTTCTTCATCCACTGCTTCAAGCCACTGGTTTGAGGCATTTTTATTTGGTACACTTTCTGCAATATGGACAAAATAGCTATGAGGAGCTGCACCATGCCAATGTTTGATTTCTGGCGCAATATAAACTGTATCACCTACATTAAGTTCCTGAGCTGGTTTTCCCCATTCCTGGTAATAGCCTCTTCCAGCCGTGCATAATAGAATCTGTCCTGCACCATGATGGATATGCCAGTTGTTTCTGCATCCTGGTTCAAAAGTGACATTTGAAATATTTACTTCCTGATTATTAATAGGATAGAGGTAACTATTACCTACAAAATACTTGGCATAAGCTGTATTAAGTTCACCAATAGGATAAGGACTCTGTTTCTTGATATCTTCTAAAGTATAATTCATATTATTTTTCCTCCATTTCATGTATACATCTAATCGCATTTAAAGTACGTGGATATCCAATATAAGGCATGCAGTTAGAAATCACAGTGATTAAATAATGTGCATCATTACCGACATGGAAGTTTCCACCAATATGAGATTTTAATTGAGGTTCTGTACCTAATGCAGATAGAAAACAGAAAGTAATCATTTCTCTTTGTGCACCTGTGAGACCTATTCTTGTATAGTTATCACCAAAACAGTTACCCGCTAACCATCTCTTAATGTGACGTTCTTCTTCAGGTCCACTTGTCTGGAATCCTCTCATATGTTCACCAAAGAGTTCACATTGTTTTTCATTACCAAGTTCTATACGATTGTCTCTGTTTGTGGTTGATGCACTCTTTAATGGTTTATTCACATGTTCATTCATGATATTTAAAAATGGATAAACTATCCCAATACCTAGATAAGCTACAGCCTGATAAAGAACTTCCTGAATTTCATCAGGAGTTAAATATTTCAATAAATCCTCCAACATATCCTTAAACAAATCATAAGATTTTGTGCCTACAAGTACTGCAGTAATAGATAAGTATCTACTCTTATCATCTAGAGTAGTATCATTGACCACTTCTTCACTGATAAAATGTGAATAAAAGTCATAAAATTCTGGATCTTTCTCTTTGAAGTTTTCCATAAATGTATATTTCATAGTCTTCACCTCTACAAGTATTTTATTAAGAATAAGTAGAAAAGTACAATGCCAGTTTTGTATTGTGCTATAATGTGAGTGCATAGTGAGGAGGAATATCAAGTGATTGAAATTGGACAACTCGAACAATTATTAGCTGTTTCTAAATATGGTACATTATCTAAGGCAGCAGAAGCATTACATACTTCTCAGCCCGCTCTTTCTCGTGCCATGCAGAAGCTAGAAGAGGAGCTACAGGTTCCTATTTTTGTCCGTGAAAAGAATCGTATTACTTTAAATGAAACTGGTAAAATTGCGGTAGATTATGCACAGAAAGTATTATTTTCTGCGAATGATATGGTAGCTCGTGTACGTGAATATGATCGTATGACTCACACAATTAGTATTGGTTCTTGTGCACCTGCACCTTTATGGGACTTAGTGCCTTATGCAGGTAAGATTTATGAAAGCATGGCTGTTTCTTCAGAAATAAAAATGCCAGATATCTTATTATCTGGTTTAGAGAATGATCTCTATACAGCTGTTGTATTAAATGAGATTCCTAATAATAAAGATCTCTATTATGAGTTATATGATACAGAAACATTGTATTTCTCATTAGCACCTGATCATCCTCTTGCAGATAGTAAAGCATTATTCTTTAAGAATCTAGATGGTCAGACAATGCTGCTGTATTCTAGAATTGGTGTATGGTATCCAATGCATTTAGAAACACAGCCTCGTACTCATTTTATTCTTCAGGATAATAGAGAAGTATTTATGGATTTAACATACAACTCTACTCTTCCTACATTTATCTCTAATTTATCTATAGAAAAAGATGGTGTACCAAATAACAGAAAGATTATTCCAATCATAGATAAAGAAGCAACAAATACGTTCTATCTTGTATGTAAGAAAAAGAATAAGAAGTTATTAGAACCACTTTATCGTGCTGTAGAAAAAAGATTAGAAAAGAAAAAGAAGTAATATATCTTGATAGAACTATCGAAAACTGTATAATAGTTTTGACAAAACCCACCACGCCACTGATTTTCATGCGCAACCCGGTGGGACTTTTTTTCTTGCACAGAAAAAGAAGTAGTTAACTAAAACTACTTCTTTTTAGAATCCTAGATAACCTAGAATAGCACTGACATAGAATAAGATACCTGCAACGATTAATAAATAGTTAGACCAAGTGCTTTTCTTCTTTAAATAGAATGTATTTGCCTGTTCACCTAAATAGATAGGATATTCTTGCCCTTTTACATAATCTTTTTCAATCTTTTCTACTTTAAATTCCTGGATAGATGCCTGGTTATACTTCTTTGTACCATAAGAATACTGGAAGATAGGACGACAATATAAGTTATTGACTTTCTTATAACCATGGTAAATACCTTTGATTTCTCTTTTATCCTTCTTAAAGAAGATTTCATAGATTCCATAAGCCATGAGTAGTGTTCCTAAAATAATAGATAGGATAATCATGAATGGAGATCCTGACTTAAAAGAGAAGAATGAAGTGTTCATATTCATAATTCTACCTCCATAGAGTATTCTACCAATATTTTATGAGTAAACAATATTTTTTTTGATTTTTCGTGTATAATATGAAATGTAATTAAAGGGGGTTATCATGAATATTATTAATAACTTAAAGTCACGTTTTGATTCTGTACAATGTGATTTTCTTATTGCGATTGCCGCAATATTCCTTCCTTTCTATGTTGCTGTCGTGATTCATGCGATTATATTCTTTAAATGGATCAAACAGGGTGAAGTAAAGAAAGGTTATGAAGAAACAAAACGCAGCAAATATATTATTTTCTTTTCAGCACTTATTTTCTTAACAAGTATCTTTTATCAGAACTGGCCAGGGGCTGGTGTATCATTAGGTTATTTGATGTTATATAGTATGACACTTGTATATAGACGTCATGCAAGTGAAGAACTATTTGATACAATGTTGAACTTAGTGATTGGTTTAAGTGTATTTGCAGCTATCTGGGCTATTATTGAATATGTATTCATCTTAAGACAGTTTGATCTTGAGGGATGGTATCTGATTGTATTTAATGCACCACAGTATCGTACGAATGCGATGTTCTTTAATGCGAACTACTATGCCATGATGATTGAGTTCTTTGTGGCAATATGCTTCTATAAGTTCTTGAAGTATACACATAATCATGGATTCATGAATCATATAAAAGAAATAGTGATTATTGGTTTAATCACATTACTTAATTTATTCTGTCTTTATTTAACAGGATGTCGTACTGCATGGCCTGCTCTTGCAGGTGGTCTTGCGATTATGTTATTGTTTAATCGTAATTATAAGAGCTTTGGTGGTATTTGTGCTGTAGGTGCGGCTGGTGTTGGTTTCTTTATTGCGAAACCTCAATATATTCCACGTATGAGCAATATCATAAAATACTTAGGTGTAAGAAAACATATCTGGGAAGTCGCTATCCAGAATATTAAGACACATTTCTTATTTGGTGAAGGACCTATGACATACTGGCATATTTATGCACAATATAATGGGCATCCTACACAGCATTCACATAATATCTTTATTGATCCTGTTTTATGTTTTGGAATTATTGGATTATTAGTGATTGCACCGTTCTTCATTGAAAATATTAAACGTTTATATCGCTTATTAAGATCTAAGTGTAATCCTACTCTTGTTGCATTAATTGTAGGCTATATTGTGATGATCTATATTCATGGATTATTAGATTACACAATCTTCTTTGTATCAACTGGATTCTTATTTGCGATGATAGTAAGCAGCTTCGACATTTATAGAAAAGAAATCGATCAATAAGGCAATGATTCATTGCCTTTTTATAAAGGAGAAAAAAATGGATAAAGAACTTTATGAGACTTATGTGAGAATCTTAAATAAGGAACTCGTAACTGCTATGGGATGTACAGAACCTATCGCAATTGCGTATGCAGGAAGTCTCGCAAGAAAGACATTAGGTGGTATGCCAAACAAGATATTGATTGAAGTCAGTGGTAATATCATCAAGAATGTCAAGAGTGTTATTGTGCCTCACACTCATGGAAACAAAGGTATTGAAACAGCGGCCTGTATTGGGATTACAGGTGGAGATGCAGAAGCGGAATTAGAGGTTATTAGTCATGTCAAGGAAGAAGATATTGTTGCGATGACTGAACTGATGAAGAGTGCTTCTATTAAGGTACAGCCTTTAGAATCCCCTTATTCTTTAGATATTCGTTTAACTGTATCTAATGATGAACATGAAGCCATGGTACATATTGCAGGAACACATACACATATTGTAGAAATGACTAGAGATAATGAAACAATTGTATGTGCAGAAGCATTGAAACAAACTATTGATGAAGACTATCTCACTCTTACTATGCATGATATTTATACTTTTGCGAAGGAAGTAGAAATAGAAGATATTAAAGAGTTATTAGATCAGATGATTGAATGTAATACTGCCATTGCACAGGAAGGAATGCGTGGTGATTATGGAGCTAACATTGGTAAGGTCATTGCGATTAGAAAAGATTTACCAAGCTTATTAAAAGCCTATGCAGCCGCTGGTAGTGATGCAAGAATGAATGGCTGTGAATTACCAGTCGTTATTAATTCCGGTAGTGGTAACCAAGGATTAACTGTATCTGTACCATTAATCATTTATACAGAAAGAGAACATTTAGATAAAGAAGCATTATATCGTGCTCTTGTGATTTCTAACTTAACTGCCATTCATTTAAAGACTGAGATTGGTCGTTTATCTGCTTTCTGTGGGGCAGTAAGTGCAGGTGCTGCATGTGGTGCAGGTCTTGCTTATTTAAAGGGTGCAAGTGAAGAAGTGATGAATCATACAATCGTGAATGCCTTAGCTATTACTTCAGGTATTATTTGTGATGGTGCGAAAGCAAGCTGTGCTGCAAAGATTGCGGTCAGTGTAGAAGCAGGTATTCTAGGTTATGATATGTATATGAATGGTCAGCAGTTCTATGGTGGAGATGGTATTATTTCTAAGGGTATAGAAAATACAATCCACAACATCGGTGTATTAGGAAGTCAAGGTATGGCTTCTACTGACCAGGAAATTATTAAAATTATGTGCGAATAGTAAAAGCTGCCGATTATGGCAGCTTTTATCGTCCTATTTCGTCATATGTATATAAGTGTATATCATGTTCTTTAAGATAGTCTTTGAGTTCTTTTGAACATAACATTTCTGCTTCTTTTGTACGATCAACTGTAAGAGAAGAAGTACGTAGTATTTGTGCATCTAGATATCCTGGATGACATACTAATAAGTCACAGCCATCATCATGGGCATTCTCTACCATCTCTTTAAATGATTTAAAAGGATCATAGCCTTCCTTCATACTTTCCATATGCATATAGAGTTTTTCTCCAGCAAGATCAACAGGTGACCCATCAAAAGAAATATCATTGAACTTTAAATTATGTCTTTTCGCAACAATTTCAATCCCCTTCAACAAATTATCACTCGCTACTGCATGGGCTTCAAAATAAGAAGGTTCTTGATGAGTAATCTCTTTGAATCTTTCATATTGTGCTTCTATTTCTATAATAGCTTCTTCTAGTACCACAAAGTCTTCTTTACTTTGTCTATAGGTTCTACTTGATTTGAATTGTCCATTCTCATCTACAAGACTTGGAATAAGTTTTGGATCACTAATAGGTGTACCAATACATACATTGGTATGCTGTCCTAGACAGATATCTAAATCCTTTACAAGTTCATAGCCTTCTACTGAATCAGGCATATTCACCATGAAACCAATATTCTTAATGACACCTTTCTTTACTGTATCATAGATACCATAATTCACACCTCGGCTGTAACCTAAATCATCCGCACGTACCATTATCTTCATCATCATTCCTCCTAAATAAAAATGATCCTGGTTATCATACTTATTATATATATACAATACATAATAAGATCATACCGCCAGGATCACTTCTTTCTATATATAGTTTACTCTATAGTGTAAGCGTTGTCAATTAAGACAAATAAAAAACCAAGTGCACTGCCACCTGGTCTAAACGCAATATATTTCCGCGACTAGACGAATATTATTGCGTTTTTATTATATGTGATATTCTTCTTTTATGCAAGAGAAAAGGCTATAACGAATAGATAGTATTCTATTATAATACTTGCAGAAAAGACAGAGTAATTGTCTACCAACAATCTTCTCATCTCTTTGCGTCGTTCCGGCTCTGATTCCATAATGCTGATTCTCTCAGCCATAGTATCCAATGTCAAAATAGCGTCTGCAATCCGATTATATTGATCCATCGCATTTTCCGGTGCCTGAAGAACATAAGCGATATGATTATACAACTACTCCATATCAGCCAATGCTTCATTTGTAGTCTTAACCATACAGTGTTTTACATCAATGATTCTCCCTGAATTTTGCGAACGCTTCAGTTGCATTTTGCACTCTTCCTGCAGCTATATCATTGTAACCTTTTTCCAATTTCTGATGGATTTCTTCTGTTGTCATGCCATCTGCATGAATCGATACTGGTGCTTTTGGTAAAGAAACAGAAAATGGAATTCCACCTGTAAGAGAAATTTGATTCAAATACATATCAATCGCTGTTGACATAGGAACACCTAACTGAGACAATACTTTTTCTGCCC
>UQGS01000073.1 GCA_900540685.1 uncultured Catenibacterium sp.
TGGAAACGAGTTGGGTTAGTAGAGTTACCAGTGATTGATACATCTACACCTTCTTTATGCATGATAGCTACGCCTTCACGTACGTCATCTGCACCATAGCAGTTAACCTTAGCTCTGTCACCATCAGAATAAGCAGTTCTAGATAATTCTTTAACCTCACCTGTGAAATAATCGAACTGAGTTTCAACATATGTGAAACCATTGATTCTTGAGATGATCTTAGCAGCATCTTTACCTAAACCATTTAAGATAACTCTTAAAGGCTGCTTACGAACTTTGTTAGCGTTTAATGCGATCTTGATTGCACCTTCAGCAGCTGCGAATGATTCATGACCAGCTAAGAAAGCGAAACACTGAGTTTCTTCATCAAGAAGTCTTGAACCTAAGTTACCATGACCTAAACCTACCTTACGATCATCAGCAACTGATCCAGGAATACAGAAAGACTGTAAACCAATACCGATTGTCTTAGCAGCATCAGCAGCTTTAACGTCACCTTTCTTGATTGCGATTGCAGCACCTACAGTGTAAGCCCAGCAAGCATTTTCGAAGCAGATAGGCTGAGTAGATTTAACGATGTTATAAACATCAATACCTTTATCATCACAGATCTTCTTAGCTTCTTCGATATCTTTGATACCATATTCGTTTAAAGTTTTATTGATCTGGTTGATTCTTCTTTCATAACCTTCAAATGTAATAGCCATTGTTCTACCTCCTAATTATTCCTTTCTTGGATCGATGTACTTAGCAGCATCAGCAAAACGTCCATAAGAACCAGTTGCTTTCTTAACAGCTTCATTAGCATCTTCTCCAGCTTTGATCATGTCCATCATTCTTCCAAGATTTACGAATTCGTAACCGATGATCTGGTCATCATTATCTAAAGCAACTCTAGTAATGTAACCTTCAGTTAATTCGAGGTAACGAGGACCTTTCTTCTTAGTAGCATAAGATGTACCTACCATTGATCTTAAACCTTTACCTAAGTCTTCAAGACCAGCACCTACTACTAAACCACCTTCTGAGAAAGCAGACTGAGAACGTCCATAAACGATCTGTAAGAATAATTCTCTCATTGCAGTGTTGATAGCATCACAAACTAAGTCAGTGTTTAATGCTTCAAGTAAAGTTCTACCAACTAAAGCTTCAGCTGCCATAGCTGCAGAATGAGTCATACCTGAACATCCGATAGTTTCGATAAGTGCTTCTTCAATGATACCTTCCTTAACATTTAAAGAAAGTTTACAAGCACCCTGCTGTGGAGCACACCATCCGATACCATGAGTGTAAGCAGAAATATCCTTGATTTCTTTAGAATAAACCCATTTGCCTTCTTCAGGAATTGGGGCACAACCATGATTGCCGCCCTGTTTAACGCAATACATTTCTTCAACTTCTTTTGAATAAATCATTTTTTTACTCCTTTCATTACTAAATGACTGTTGATTCAAGGTGAGGGTTATCACCTGTCAAAATTATATGACACCATGCTTTTAAAGTCAATGAAACTCAAGAAAACAGCATGTAAAAAATAGTATAAAAAGGGCTTAAAATAGTGATTTTCAGACATTAAAAAGACTTGTGAAAAAATAAGCGTTTTCATTTTTGATATTTGAAAATTACGGTAAGTGTTTCAGTTAAAAAAATATTCACATACTTGTTTTAAGATTATAATGTGAATGCAATGAAAGAAGGATAAACTTATGAAACATAAAAAACTGACAATAAAACAGAAGAGAGTATTAAAGAATATATTGGTAGTCGTATTACTTATTATCAGTTTTCCTAGTTATACACCCTCACAAGTGATTATAGAAAGTGATCATATTCTTATTAGTAACCATCTCTTATCTAGACCAATAGAATGTGAGAACTTCGATGGACTGACTTATATAGGACTAGATGGTAGGAAGTATAGTCATAAGAGTTATGTAGGTGTACAGCCTCTTACAATCTCTAATACAATAAGCTTTAACTCTTCTAAGACGCTGTATAGTGCACCATTTTCTTACTATGCAACATCTCAAGTGATTCCTGCAGGAAGTTATCATGTAACTAAAGAAGCAGGACGTTATATGTATATAGAAGGGAAGGGGTGGGTTTCTTCTCAATATGTCAGTATTGATGTCAATGATTCTATAGAGAATACAACAGGTATACCACTCTACAAAGATTATATGATTCCTGACTCAAGCAGTCATCGTACACATTATGCCATGAGACCACTCTATATTACTATTCATACAACAGATAATACAAATAAGGGTGCGAATGCCTTAAGCCATGCTAAACTTCAATATACAGGTAATGTACGTGCAGCATCCTGGCATTATACAGTGGATGATCACAGCATCTACCAATCATTACCACTTAACCAGCAGGCAGGCCATGCAGGAGATGGTGTGATGCCAGGTAATAGTGCTTCTATCGCAATAGAGATATGTGTCAATTCAGATGGCCATCTATATTTTGCAGAAAAGAATGCAGCAAAATTAGCTGCAGCTCTCTTGAAACAATACAAGCTCAGTGTAGATCAACTCTGTATGCATCATGACTGGTCAGGTAAAGATTGTCCTAGACCAATGATAGAAGGGCAGTCTGGTTCAATGAGCTGGGAGACTTTCAAGAAACAAGTCTATAACTACATGCGTACAGTATAAAAAAAGGAAGCTCGTGCTTCCTTTTCAAATGCCTATTCAATCATGATAGGTTTCTTTTCTTCAATCTTTTCAGGTTCAGTCTTAGGGAAAGTGATCATTAATTCACCATTGTCGAACTTAGCAGTGAAGTCTTCTTCTTTATAGCCCTCACCAACATAGAACTTTCTTGAACAGCTTCCTGTATAACGTTCACTTCTAATAACCTTACCATTACTATCTTTCTCTTCCTTATCCTGATTAGTATTGGCAGAAACTGTTAAGTAACCATCAGTCAAGTCTAGAGAAATATTTTCTTTCTTATATCCAGGAAGAGCGATATTCATTTCGTAGTTGTTGTCTACTTCCTTGATATCACACTGCATTGCATTGGTAGTTGGACGCATCCAGCCATCATCAAACATATCATCAAACACATCATAGAAACCAGGTAAAAATCTCATAAATAACATCTCCTTTATTAAATTTAAACATGGGATTCTTCGTCTCGTGTTATGAACTATTCAATCATAATAGCTTTCTTTTCTTCAATCTTTTCAGGCTCAGTCTTAGGGAAAGTGATTATTAATTCACCATTCTCGAACTTAGCAGTGAAGTCTTCTTCTGTATAACCCTCACCTACATAGAACTTTCTTGAACAGCTTCCTGTATAACGCTCACTTCTAATAACCTTACCATTACTATCTTTCTCTTCCTTATCCTGATTAGTATTGGCAGAAACTGTTAAATAACCATCAGTTAAGTCTAGAGAAATATCTTCTTTCTTATATCCAGGAAGGGCAATATTCATTTCATAGTTATTGTCTACTTCTTTAATATCACACTGCATTGCATTAGTTGTTGGAGTCATCCAATCATCAAATAAATCATAGAAACCAGGTAAAAATCTCATAAGTAACATCTCCTTTATCAAATTTAAACATGGGATCATTGGTCTCGTGTTATTAGTAGATTGTAATTGATTTCTTTTCAACTCTCTTTGGAGCTTCTTTTGGCACAGAAATCATTAATTCACCATTATCAAATTTAGCTTTGATATCTTCTTCAGTAAATCCTTCACCTACATAGAAACTTCTAGAACAGTTACCACTATATCTTTCACGTCTTACAACACGACCTGCTGCTTCTTCTTTCTTAGCAGCTGCTGATACTTTTAAGTAGCCATCCTTAAGTTCCAAAGAAATATCTTCTTTCTTATATCCAGGAAGAGCGATATTCATTACATAAGTAGTTTCTGTTTCACGAATATCACATAACATGGTATTCGCCTTTGTAGGATTTCTGGATTCTGTATCAAATAAATCATCAAACACATCATTAAAACTTGGATAATATCTCATATTTGTTCGCCTCTCTCAACGTTTTTTCTTGTTTCTAGTAACCTCTCTATCGATTACAACTATTATTATAGCCACTCTTTTAGCAATGTCAACACTTGAGTGCTAAAAATTAGCACTTTATTTGATAAAGTGCTAAAAAGAAAAGAACCCGTCTATTTGACAGGTTCTACTGTAATGTCTTTCATTGAATAAGCAGTCATATCAATGTCTTCATTACATATAATTTCTACATTGTCTGATTTATCATAAATACGAGTTGTGAATGCATAAGCACCATCATTGAAGAATAGCTCTAAAGAAGATGTATCGCTGAAAACAGTTATATTATATATTTCTGAAATCTTGATATGTTTTTCACCACGACCTGAACCACTCTGGTTCATATTGATAGTGAATAATCCATCTTCATAATCCATATCTACACCTCTTAAATGAAGTTTGAATGATTGAGAAAGGTCAATAAGATGACATTCAAAACAAGACGTATTCATTTCAAGAGATGTACCATGTACTTCTTTCTTTTCTTCTCTTAAAGACTTATATTCTTCAATAGGGTACTGATACAGTCTGCTTTTATGTTCAGTAATCTCTCTAAAGAGAGTGAAGGCATGCTGGTATCCTTCTTCTACAGTAGGATTTGTATAATCAATATCAGGAAGCCCCATCCATCCTGCCATGATGATACGTCCTTTTTCATCTTTGAAGAATTGCTGGGCATAGATATCAAACCCATGATCAAACTCTACAAAGTCTTCTAGCTCACAATCCTTCTCTAAATCTGTAGTAAGAGGGAAGTAGCCATTCTGGTAAACAGCTTCATAATCATAATTATGACTTTCTAATCCCTGAGGGCAACAAAATAAGAATTTTTTATTCTTAAAACTGATATAGTTAGGGCATTCCCACATATAACCAAAAGGTTTATGATAGTCCACTGTCTTCATGTAGTCCCATTTCTTTAAATCTTTTGATGAATACAACATCACACAACCATGTGAATCAAGAGTTCTTGCCCCAAGAACCATATAATATACACCATCATTTTCATAAACATAAGGGTCTCTTACATGACATGACATGTTACTTGGATAATCCTTATTGTAAAGAAGTACTTCCTTATGATCTAATACAAGACCATCCTGTGAATCAACCGTCATCACATTATGTTCTCTTCCTGCATTAATATAATCATAATCACCAGGAAGCTTTACATTACCTGTATAGAAATAACGTAATAATCCATGATCATTGAAACAGCATCCAGAATATACACCACTCTTATCATGAGGATGATCAGGAGAGAGGGCAATGCCCTCATCCTGGTAGTGAAGGAAATCTTTTGTAGTAAATTGTTTCCAATACTTTAATCCATTTTCAGGTTCATATGCATATTGATAATAGATATGATATGTTCCATCTTTTTCAACGAGTCCATTAGGATCATTCATCCAACCAGAAGATGGTTCTAGATGATACTTTAGTTTATATGTTTCCTTCATGTAATCCTCCTTATGCAGCCTTAGTTTCTGCAACAGGATTAGCTGTTTTGGCAACAGCTGTCTTTGCATCAACAGCACCGCTCTTAACTAAGTCTACAGTCTTACCGTTAGTAATGATTAGTGCAGTGGCTGTTTTCTTACCAGCTTCTTCAATAGCCTTTAAATCAACATCTACTAGAAGCTGACCTTTCTTTACTTTATCACCTTTTTCAACATGCATAGTGAAAGGTGCACCATTTAACTCAACAGTATCTAAACCAATATGTACAAGAATTTCTGTACCATTATTTGTCATTAAACCAAATGCATGCTTAGTAGGGAAAGTCATAGTGATTTCGCCACTTGCAGGTGCATAGAATTTACCATCTTCTGGGAATACTACGAAACCATCACCCATTGCCTTAGATGCAAATGTTGGATCAGGACATTCAGTAATAGGTGCTACTTCACCTTTCATTGGTGAAACTAAGCTTTCTTTACCTTCTACGTTTCTCTTATGTAAAATACAAGTCACTACAAATGCCACAACAATTGATAATGCCATACCAATACCATAGTTAGCCCAGCTTTCTGGTGGGATAGAAATGAAACCAGGAAGACCTGCAGTACCTACAGCACTTGCTAGAGTTTTAGTTCCTGCAATCCAAGCTGAACCTACAGCTGAACCACAGATAGCACCAATAAATGGATATTTAAGTTTTAAGTTAACACCAAACATAGCTGGTTCAGTAATACCAAGTAATGCAGAGATACCAGATGCACTACATAATGATCTCTGTTTTGGATCTTTAGATAAGAAGAATACAGCAAGTACTGCAGCACCCTGTGCTACGTTACTCATTGCAGCAGTAGGGAAGATGAATGTTCTATGTGCAGCACTTGCAAGTAACTGAGTTTCAATTGCGATAAAGCTCTGATGCATACCAGTAATAACGATTGGTGCATATAAGAAACCAAAGATGGCACCGCCAACAGGACCTAATGAGAAATAAATCCACTGTAATCCATCCGCAAGTACATTACCTGCTTCTCTTAATACAGGACCAACAGCTAAGAATGTGATAAATCCAGTAATTAATACAGATAATAATGGTGTAGTGAGGTTATCTAACCAAGAAGGTGTAATCTTATGTAGCTTAGTTTCAAGCTTTGCGATTAACCAAGATACAAATAAGATAGGAAGTACTGTTCCTTGATAACCAACAGCTGCAACTTTTAAACCAAATAGGTTCCAGTAAGGTGTAGCCACTTTACCAAGATTATAACAGTTTAATAAATCAGGGTGTACCATGATCATACCCATGACAGCACCTAGATATGGGTTACCACCAAACTTCTTAGTAGCACTAAAGCCTACAAGAATTGGTAGGAATGTGAATGCGGCGTTAGAGAATAAGTTAATAATTGATGCAAAGTCCTTAAACATTGGATAAGCTTCAATCAAGCTCTTATTCGCAAAGAATAAGCCCTGGGCAGTTAGTACGTTATTAAGCCCCATTAATAAACCACCTGCAACGATGGCAGGAACGATAGGTACGAAGATATCACTCAATGTCTTTACAGCACGGCTGATTGGATTTCCCTTCTTTTCTACAATTTCTTCATCCGCCTGATCCTGAGATTCCATACCTAATTCTTTTAATACTTCATCTGTGACAAGATTTACAGTACCACTTCCAAAGATGATCTGGAACTGTTCCTGTACAAGGAATGTACCCTTTACTCCATCTACAGATTCTAATGCTTTTTCATCTGCCAATGATGGATCCTTCAACATCAATCTTAAACGTGTAGCACAATGAAATGCTTTCTTGATGTTCTTAGGGCCACCAACATGGGAGATGACTTCTTTTGCGACTTTATTGTAGTCCATATAATTTCCTCCTCCATCGGTATGTTACCGATTCCACATTTGTATCATAATACACGTGTAAGCCCTTGTCAATAAAAATATGGAACCGATAACACATTTCTATTAAAAAAGCATCAGATACTTCTGACGCAATGGCATCAACTTAAGGATTTAACCATCCAAAAAGTTGATGTCTTTTTTATTT
>UQGS01000074.1 GCA_900540685.1 uncultured Catenibacterium sp.
GTGCAAGCGAAGAATGGGGCTAATATAGCCTCAATTAGCTTGCCTTTTTTTATATTTAGAGTGATATATGAATATTTTGAGTAAACAAAAAATGAAAATACCAATTTTGGATAGCCCAATTGATATTTTCATTTAATTTGTCAACAATCTGAAGACCACTTGATGTGGTCTTTTATGTTAGTTCTGATCGAAATATCTGTTGAATTTGACGATGAATGTTGTAATTTGATCATCACTTGTAACAGAAATATCACCATGATGAAGGTCTACTATATTCTTAGTGATTGCTAGTCCTAAGCCAGTACCACCTGTTTTAGAGTTTCGTGATGAGTCTGTACGAAAAAATTTATTAAATAGAAGTGGGAGATCTTCTGGCGCAATTGTATCACCATGGTTGATGACTTTAACAGTTGCATATTTCTCATCACCTGATACTTCTATCTTTAAATCAGTATTATGATAGCCATACTTAAGTGCATTAGAAATAAGATTATCAAATACACGGGCTAATAACTGACCATCTCCCTGAACATAAATATCCTCTTCAGGTAAATTCATAATAGGTGTAATATTACAATCCTTGAATGAAGGATAGAACTCATCTGTCATCTGCATAATTAATCCAGAAAGATTAATCATACTCTTATTCAACTTGATATCTGTATTATCAAGTTTAGTGAATTCAAAGAGGTCATCCATCATTTCCTGAAGACGTATAGATTTTTCATACGCAATACCTGAATACTTATGTACATCTTCTTTAGATAAAGCTGAATCATCTTTAATTAACTCAAGATATCCTACAATAGTTGTAAGAGGGGTTCTTAAGTCATGCGCTACGTTTGTGATTAATTCATTCTTTTGTCTTTCTGCATTACGTTCTATATCTAGTGCAGCTCTTTCTTTTTCTTTTAGCTTTTCACTTTCTTTTTCTTTCGCAAGTAATGTTTTTGATAAGACATTGATGTTAGCGGCAAGAGAACCTAATTCATCATCATATTCTACTTCACACTGTACACCATAATTACCACTTGTAACCTGCTGGATAGAACGTCTGAGCTTTCTAATATATTCAATTGTGAAATCAATCAGTTTAAAGAAGATTTCTACAAAGACAATAAAAGAAATCGCATAACATAATGCATAACGCATTTCATTAGGTACCGCAATAGGAATAATTCTATCGAATACAATTCCTAGAATAGAATAAATAAGAAATGCGACAAGATAACTTAATGTAATATTAATCAACAAACGCCATTTAAAAGAAGAAATAAACAGCTTTCTTAATTTCTGCATCATAATTCGAACTTATAACCAATGCCCCAGACAGTAATAATATGTCTTGGTGTACGAGGCTGTCTTTCAATCTTTTCTCTTAGTTTTCTAATATGTACCATGATGGTATTATTGGCATGTGTTGCTTCTTCATGCCATATTTTTGTATAGATATCTTCAACAGAGAATACTGTACCAGGATGTGAAGCAAGTAATACTAAGATTTCATATTCAATCTTAGTGACAGCCACTGGACGATTATCTACAGATACCATCTTCTTATTTGTATCAATAAGTAGATCGTTGGCCTGAATAATAGAATTATCTACACCAATAGGCTTACTATATACCTGATAACGTCTTAATTGTGACTTAACACGTGCCACTAATTCCATGGCATTAAAAGGTTTTGCGATATAATCATCAGCGCCCTTTAATAATCCTTCAATCTTATCCTGATCAGCTGTCTTAGCTGATACAAAGATAACTGGGATATTGTACTTTTCTCTGATCATCTCTAATGCCTGTAAACCATCTACGCCAGGCATCATCATATCTAGAATTACAAGGTCAATCTTGAACTTCTCAAGATCACGTAATAATGTATACGCATTATAACGTTTTTCAACATGATAACCTTCTTGAGTTAAATAAATTTCAATAAGATCACAAATTTCTTTTTCATCATCAATAACTAATATACGAGGTGTTTCCATATGTTTATCCTCCCAAGCCATATCATAATATAATTAATTAATAAAATAAAGAAAAGAATTGCATACGACGGGGGAATTTGCTATAGTTGTAAAGGGCACAAACGGGTCTTCCGTAGGTGCTTTTTTTTGTTTAATATAGAGAAAGAGGTGAAGAGAATGGCAAAATTTATATTTGTCACAGGTGGTGTCGTATCAGGTCTAGGGAAAGGTTTAACAGCTGCATCTTTAGGTAGAATATTAAAACAAAGAGGATTAAAAGTATTCATGCAGAAACTTGATCCTTATATCAATGTGGATCCAGGAACTATGTCTCCTTATCAGCATGGTGAAGTTTATGTAACAGCTGATGGTGCAGAAACAGACTTAGACTTAGGTCATTATGAACGTTTTATTGATGAAGACTTAAACAGAAACTCTTCAGTTACAACTGGTAGAGTATATAGCGATGTAATCTCTAAAGAAAGAAGAGGGGATTACTTAGGCGCAACAGTACAGGTTGTTCCTCATATCACAAATGCGATTAAGGACAAGATCTATGCTGCAGAAGAATCTTCTCAGGCAGATATCGTTATTACAGAAATCGGTGGTACTGTAGGAGATATCGAATCATTACCATTTATTGAAGCAATTAGACAGGTGAGACTCGATAGAGGCTACAAGAATACTCTTTATATACATACAACTTTACTTCCATATATTGGTGCTAGCCATGAAGTAAAGACTAAACCAACACAGCATAGTGTTAAGGAATTATTAGGATATGGTATCCAGCCAGATATTATCGTATGTCGTAGTGAACATACTATTTCTGATGAATTAAAGGACAAGATCTCTTTATTCTGTAATGTTCCTAAGGAAGCTATCATCTCTAACTATGATGTAGATGTTCTTTATGAATTACCAGTAGAATTATTAGATCAGCATATGGATGATGTTGTTCTTGATCATTTAAGAATTGAAGCACCTGAAGCTGATTTCACTGAATGGCGTGAATTAGTTGAAAGAGTGAAGAACTTAAAGGATACAGTTAAAATAAAGATGGTTGGTAAGTACTGTGAATTCCCAGATGCTTACTTATCTGTTAATGAAGCATTAAAACATGCTGGTTATTATGCAAACAGTGAAGTTGAAATTGACTGGGTTAACTCTGAAGAAGTAACTAAAGAAAATATCGCTTCTAAGCTTGCTGATGCTGATGGTATCTTAGTACCAGGTGGATTTGGTAACAGAGGTGTTGAAGGCATGATTGTTGCTATCCAGTATGCAAGAGAACATGATATTCCATTCTTAGGAATCTGTTTAGGTATGCAGTGTGCTTCTATTGAATATGCAAGAAATGTATGTAAATTGGATGATGTTAACTCATTAGAATTCGATAAGAACTGTATGACTCCATTGATTTCATTAATGCACGATCAGTCTTTAGAAAACATGGGTGGTACTCAGAGACTTGGTAACTACACTTGTGAATTAAAAGAAGGTACAATTGCGCATAAGTTATATGGAAAGGATCTTATCCAGGAAAGACATAGACATAGATATGAATTCAATAATACATATCGTCAGATGTTAGAAGATGCAGGACTTGTTATCTCTGGACGTAATCCAAAGAGAGATTTAGTAGAAATCGTTGAAGTTCCTAACCATCCATATTTCGTTGCATGTCAGTTCCATCCAGAATTCAATTCTAGACCAAATAGAGCACATCCTCTATTCCAGGGACTTATAGATGCAGCACATAAAAAGAAATACAATTAATACATTGGCATGAGGATAACCTCATGCCTTTTGTGTTACAATAAAAGGCATGGAGGTATTGTTATGCGTATAGGACAGTCAATAGATATTCATCAGTTGGTAGAAGGAAGAAAGCTTATTCTAGGTGGTGTAGAAATTCCTTATGAAAAAGGGTTAAAGGGACATAGTGATGCTGATGTTCTCTTGCATGCGATTATTGAATCAATCATTGGGGCATTAGGTGAAGGAGATATTGGTAAACATTTCCCTGATACAGATGATCGCTACAAAGGTATTTCTTCAATGATTCTTTTAGAAGAAACATATAAGCTAATGAATGAAAAAGGTTATAAGATTGGTAATGTGGATGCGATTATTATGACAGAACAGCCAAAGATGGCACCTCATATACCTACAATGAGACATAATATTGCGAAAGCACTTCATTGTGATGTGACACAGATTAATGTGAAAGCCACACGTGGAGAAAAGCTTGGTTTTGTAGGAAGAGGAGAAGGAATCGTTTCTCAGGCAGTCTGCTTACTAGAAAATGTGTATTAGTTATGTATTTTTTAAATAAGGTGATGTTTTTACATCATCTTTTTTGTCACTCAGATATCTTTTATAGTATAATGAAGGCACGAAAGAGGTGATACTAGTGAAATGGAGGAACAAACTGATTACTGTCATTTTACTATTATTTATTTTCCTTGAATTATTTTCTATTTATAAGATTACCACTATGGCAACTTTTGAATTGAAACAGACAGTATTTACTTATGAATTAGGACAGGAAGTATCACAGAATATAGAAGATTATGTCATCTGTCCAGATAGAATAAAAAAATCACTTACTTTAAACTTGAAGCGTGTGAACTTGAATAAAGTAGGTAACTATAATGCGAGTATTGAATATGCAGGACGTGACTATGATTTTAAGATTAAGATTGTAGATACAAAAAAACCAACAGTAAAACTTAAAAAGCTTGTTTATTATGTGAATCCTAATCAGCCACTCTATGCAAAAAAAACAGTAGCTGAAGTCAATGATGCGTCTTTAACACAAATCTATTTCTTAAAGAAAGAAAATAGTGAAGAACTAGTTAAAGAAAAGTCATATGAAAAGGTAGGTACATATATTGAACGTGTTGTAGTAAGAGATGAACAAGGTAATACATCTTTTCCAATGCGTATTAAAGTGATTGTAGCCAATGATTTAGTTGTTCCTGCTATTAAGGGGGCAGAAGATAAAGTCATTCGTATAGGTGATAACTTTAATGCAAGAGAAGGTGTTACTGCCTATGATAATGAAGATGGTGACCTAACAAATAAGATAGTTGTCACAGGTAAAGTACAGACAAATGCTGTAGGACGTTATGTTTTAACTTATACAGTCACTGACAGTTCTAAGAATATGGCTAAGGTTACAAGAGTAGTGGAGGTTATTGAATGATCACATATATCTTTATGGCGATATGTATAGCAGTTTTTGTTTATATTAATTATTTTTCTAAGGATAATAAAACTTCAGAAGCAATGCATTTAGGTGCTTTATATACACCTTATGTGAAAAATAGAGGAGAATATTGGCGATTTATTACATCTGCTTTTATTCATACAGAGTTTCTTCATTTATTTATGAATATGTACTGTATCTTCTATTTAGGACGTATGTTTGAAACATTACTTGGACCAGTACGCTATTTAGTACTTGTCTTAGTTTCTATTGTGATGAGTTCACTCGCAACTTACTACTATTCTTATAGAGATTCTAGCGTAGATAACTCTATCACAATTGGGGCAAGTGGTTTATTCTATGGCTTCTTAGGAGCTATTGTTGGGCTAGGTTTATTTAAAGGCGGTGCTTTCTTTGATTTATTAAGAGGCTATTTACCTTGTATTGCGATTAACCTTGCCTTTACTCTTATGAATTCTCGTATTTCTAAGACAGGACATGTAGGTGGATTAATCGGTGGATACCTCACTATGTATATTATGTATCTCTTAAAAGTGATATGAGAATACTAATTGATGGAGATGCAACACCAGATATTGAAAAAATCGCTTTTTTGTGTGATAAATATGATATAAAGATGATAGTGTATTGTGATATGAATCATTTCTTTGATTATGAATCCGTTGTGATATGTGATCAGGGGAATGATAGTGTTGATTATGCCATCTTAAGAGATGCAAAGAAGGGTGATCTTGTGATTACACAGGATTATGGTGAAGCAGGTATGCTTCTTACTAAAGGTGCGATTGTTGTTCATCCTTCAGGGTTTATTATTGATACAGATAATATAGATACACTCCTAATGACACGCTATATCAACACAAAGATGCGTAAGCATCAACATGTCAAAGGACCAAAGAAACGTACACAAGAAACAAGAAAGAGATTTTTAGAAACAATAGAGGGGATTATAAAAGATGAAATATAAGTTAATCGCATTAGATTTAGATGGTACATTAAAGAATTCAGAAAATAAAATTACTGATGAAACACGTGAGACACTTATTAAAGCACAGCAGTTAGGTGCTACAGTTGTACTTGCATCAGGTAGACCAACACCTGGTTTAAGACATGAAGCAGCAGCACTTGAATTAGAAAAGTATGAAGGTTACTTATTATCATTCAATGGTGCTAAGGTCATGGATGCCAAAACAAGACAGACTATGTTTGAACAGCGTTTGACTGTTGAACAGGCTAAAAAAGCATATGATGAAGCAAAGAAACATAATCTTGCGATTATGACATATTATGATGATGCTGTTTATACTGAAGATGTAGATGATCAGTATGTCAATATTGAAGGACGTATTAACGATATCGAAATTAAAAAGACTGAATCTTTTAAATCAATTTTAAGAGATCCTATTAATAAAGTATTATGTACAGGTGATCCTGAACATGTGGCTTCTATATTAGAAGACTATAAGAGTGCATTCCCAGGTTTAAGTATTTATCGTTCTGCACCATTCTTTATTGAAGTCATGGCACCAAATATTGATAAAGCAGCTTCTTTAGATAAGCTTGTGAAAATGCTTAACCTTACAAAAGAAGAAGTCATTGCCTTTGGTGATGGATTCAATGATTTATCATTAATTGAATATGCAGGCTGTGGTGTCGCTATGGCTAATGCAGTAGATGAAGTGAAAGAAAGAGCCGATGTTGTCACTTTATCTAATGATGAAGATGGTATTGCCTATATGTTGAAGAAACTAGAGGAGGAATTAAGAGATGAGTGAAATGCCTAAAGATCCAGTGATGTTACTTAGCTGGTTAAATATGAAACTTAGAGACCAATACGAAGATCTTGCAGACTTATGTTATGACTATCATATTCCTATGCAGGAAGTCGTAGATAAGATGGAAGCTATTGGTTACCATTACACATACAAATCAAATCAGTTCAAATAAGAGTGTATAACCACTCTTATTATTTTGCCTAAAATTTGTCTTATTTAGAACCAAAATAACGCGATAACGTTAAAAATATAAATATATGGAGGAAAAATAAAAAATGTTAGAGCTAAAAGATTTTGAAGAAGCAAAAAAGAGAGTAGACGAAGTGATCATTCCAACACCTTTGATCTATAGTCCAGCCTTCTCTAAGGAATGCAGAAATGTGGTTTATATCAAACCAGAAAACTTACAGAGAACAGGCGCATTTAAGATTAGAGGCGCTTATAATAAGATCATGAAGATGGATGATGAATCCAAGTCTAGAGGACTTATTG
>UQGS01000075.1 GCA_900540685.1 uncultured Catenibacterium sp.
TGATTGCGATTTTGATTGGCATCTATGAAAAACAAAATAAAAGTTAAAATTATTCTAAAAAGATTGTAACGACTGGTTATGATCTTTTTTTTGCTTTAAAGGATGATTTTTTATCCTGAAAAACTATGTAATCTATTACATTCAATCATACTGTAACATTAATTGAACTTATTTCTTTTACAATGTCAACATATGTGTCTTGACATCTGTCAACATCAATGATAGCATATGCACAGCGTAAACAGAGAAAGGCGCTTAATTTAGGAAAAGTTAAGAAATAGGGGATAAAAATATGGATATGATGAATAGAATCGAGCAGCTAAAAAAAGAAAAGAATGCTGTTATATTGGCTCACTATTATGTGAATGCAGATGTACAGGCAGCTGCTGATTTCATTGGTGACTCATTCTATCTTGCAAAGAAAGCAGCAGAAACAGATGCTGATAAGATTGTATTTGCAGGTGTAGAATTCATGGGAGAAAGTGCTAAGATACTTAATCCTAATAAACATGTATATATGCCAGATGCACATGCAGATTGTCCAATGGCACATATGGTCACTGTAGAAAAGATTAAAGAAATGAGAGAAAAGTATGACGATTTAGCTGTTGTATGCTATATCAACTCTACTGCAGAAATCAAGACTTATAGTGATGTATGTGTGACTAGTTCAAATGCAGTAAAAATCGTTAGTAAATTACCAAACAAGAATATTTTCTTTGTACCAGATCAGAACTTAGGAAGCTATGTAGCTACTCAGGTGGAAGGTAAGAATATCATTTTAAATGAAGGGTTCTGTCCAAGACATCACATCATGACTAAGGAAGATGTATTAAACGCAAAGAAGGAACATCCTAATGCACTTGTGGCAGTACATCCTGAATGTAAGCCTGAAGTATTAGAAGAAGCAGATTATATTGGAAGTACATCAGGTATTATAGATTATATTGTAGGAAATGATGCTGAAGAATTTATCGTTGGTACAGTAGATGGTGTTTATGCAACAATCCTAAATCAAGCACCAGATAAGAAGCTTTATAATGTAATAAGAACTCAGGTATGTCCTAATATGAAATTGAATTCACTAGATAAGATTATTCATGTATTAGAGAGTGGTGAAAATGAAGTGTTCTTAGATGAAGAATTTATGAATAAGGCAAAAGCACCATTACAGAGAATGCTTGAACTTGCTAAATAGGAGATGACTAAAATGAGTAAAAAGACAGATGTTCTAATTGTAGGAACTGGATGTTCAGGATTATATTGTGCACTTAAATTACCAGGAAACCTTAATATTCATATGATTACTAAGGCAAGTGTAGAAGAAAGTGACAGCTATCTTGCACAGGGTGGTATTTGTATGTTTAAAGATGAAAGTGATTATCATGCTTTCTTTAAAGATACTTTAAGAGCAGGACATTATGAAAATAATCCTCTTTCTGTAGAATTGATGATAAGAAGTTCTCGTGCTGTACTTGATGATTTATTATCTTATGGTACAGATTTTGCGAGAGATGAAGAAGGAAACCTTAAATATACAAAAGAAGGGGCACATTCTACTAATAGAATTCTTTATCATGAAGATATCACTGGTAAAGAAATTACAAGTAAGATCTATGCAGAAGTACAGAAGAGAAAGAATATCACTATTGAAGAACATGTGACTTTAACAGACCTTATCGTAAAGAATGGTAAGTGCGTTGGTGGTAGAGTACGCAAAGGTGATGAAGAATATGATATCTATGCTAACTTTGTTGTACTTGCTACTGGTGGTATTGGGGGTAAGTATAAGAATTCTACTAACTACCGTCATTTAACAGGTGATGCGATTGATCTTGCTAAGAAGTATGGTATTGAAACAGAACATTTGGATTATGTTCAGATTCATCCAACTACATTCTATAGTGAAGACAATGAAAGACGTTTCCTTATTTCTGAAAGTGTCAGAGGTGAAGGTGCACTTCTTTATGATAAGAATGGTAATCGTTTCGTTAATGAATTATTACCTAGAGATGTTGTTTCTGATGCTATTAAGAAACAGATGGAAAAAGATGGTACTGACTATGTCTTAGAAGATTTAAGACCTATTGGTGAAAAAGAATTAAAGGAACATTTCCCTAATATTGTTCAGTACTGTTTAGATAAAGGCTATGACGTAACTAAGGAATGTATTCCTGTTGTACCAGCCCAGCATTATTTCATGGGTGGTGTAAAGGTTAATGAAAACAGTAAAACATCTATGCCTAACTTATACGCTGTAGGAGAAACAGCATGTAATGGTGTTCATGGTAAGAATAGACTCGCTAGTAACTCATTATTAGAAAGTTTAGTATTTGCTAAAAGAGCCGCAAAAGATATGACAAGAAAGTATGAGGCCCCAAGTATGTTTGATAAGACAACTTTAAAATTAAATGTAGACCCACTAATCCTTTCAGCTCTTCGTGAAGATATTACAAGTGAAGATGTATCTACATGCAGTGTTATGAGAACTGCACAGTTAGGTGAAGTAGAATTGATTTGTAAAGAAAATGGTATTATTGCTGGTCTTCAGATTTTTGAAAGAACATTCAAGTTATTAGATGAAGATGTAGATGTACATTTCTTTGCTCATGATGGTGATGAAGTACATGCAGGTGAACTCTTAGCTAAAGTCACTGGTGATATGAGAACACTTCTTGAAGGTGAAAGAACTGCGCTTAACTACTTACAGAGAATGTCAGGTATTGCAACTTATACTCGTAAAGTGGCAGACCTTCTTAAAGATACAGATATTAAGTTACTTGATACAAGAAAGACAACTCCAAATAACAGAATCTTCGAAAAGTATGCTGTTAAAGTAGGTGGAGGAAGCAACCATAGATATAACTTAACAGATGGTGTTCTATTAAAAGATAACCATATTGGTGCAGCAGGAAGTGTCACTAAAGCTGTACAGATGGCAAGAGACTACGCTCCATCAGTAAGAAAGATTGAAGTAGAAGTAGAAACATTTGATATGGTGAAAGAAGCAGTTGCTGCAGGTGCTGATATCATCATGCTTGATAATATGAGTACTGAATTATTAAAGCAGTCTATTGATTATATTGATAAACGTGCTGAAATTGAAATTTCTGGTAACGTCACTGCAGAAAACATCAATAGAGTCAAAGATATGGGGGTTGATTTCATTTCAAGTGGTGCATTAACACACTCTGCAAAGATTCTAGACCTTTCATTAAAGAACCTTCATGCAATTAATGGGAGAGACTAAATGACTGGTAAAGAAAGAAGGGACTACATCCTTACAGAACTGATGGAAAGTGATACACCGATTTCTGCTTCTAAATTTGCGAAACGTCTTCAGGTTTCACGTCAGGTTATTGTGAATGATGTCGCACTTCTTCGTGCTAATAATCATGTCATAGAAGCAACCAATAAAGGATATATCATACGTCAATCTGCTATGGTGGAAAGAGTCCTCAAGATGCAGCATACAGATGCAGATATAGAAAATGAGCTCAATACAATTGTAGATCTAGGTGGATATGTCAAAGATATCTTTGTCTATCATAAAGCTTACCATATTGTACGTGCACCTCTTAATATCGCATCACGACTCGATGTAAAGAAATATCTTGATAATTTAAAATGTGGAAAATCCATCTCTTTAATGACAGTTACAAGTGGATATCATTATCATACTATCTGTGCTGAAACAGATGAGAGATTAGATGAAATTCAAGATGCTTTATCAAAGCTTGGATATCTCGCAAAACTTCAGGAATATGAACCTGTAGAATTCTAAAGGCCATCTACATTGATGGCTTTTTTATGTATAATGGTAAAGAGGTGATGAAATCATGATTTATATAACAGGTGATACACATGGTAATCAATTTAAATGGCTCGAACAAATAGACCCTGTATTAAAAGAAGGGGACATTATTATTGTCTGCGGTGATTTTGGAATAGGCTTTTTTCAACAGAAGTATTCTTCTGAAGAATCATTTTATGATTTCATCGAAGAACAGCCTTATACTGTTTTATTTATTGATGGCAATCATGAGAACTTTAATCTACTTAATAGTTATCCTGTAGTAGTATGGAACGGAGGACAAGTCCATAAGATCAGACATAATCTCATTCATTTAATGCGTGGAGAAATCTATACAATAGAAGGTAAAACATTCTTCACTTTTGGTGGAGGTTATTCTATTGATAAGCCATTTCGTAAAGAAAATGTTTCCTGGTGGCCTACTGAAATGCCTAATACTAAAGAATATGAGAACGGGCTACAACATCTTGATAACGTAGATCATGTAGATTACATTATTACTCATACTGCACCGGATGAAACAGTTTACTTCCTATCAACTATTAAACAGTATCATATAAAAGGGGATGTCTATCAGGAATTCCCTTTGACCACATATCTCAACGATATTCAAAAGAATACAAACTATACACATTGGTATTTTGGTCATTTTCATGTAGACAGAGAACTATGGAGAAATCAGACAGCTGTCTTTAATACCCTCTATGAGTGTGTTTCTCATCGCATTATCAGACAATGGAATACATACGAAGGTTAACATCTAGACTTTAATACTAGATGTGTTGACATCAAATAATAGATATGATATCCTTGTTGTACAAGAGGTGGTTAAAATGAAACGTACTAAATTAGACGATCGTGTACTTCCTGATTATACACGCGGTGAAGAAATATTTAATATGGTCACTCATATAGTAGGGGCTGCATTTGGTGTTGCAGCACTTGTATTATGTATTATATTCTCATGCTTACATCATAATGGTTATGGTCTTGCATCTGGTATAGTCTATGGTATCTCTATGATACTTCTTTATACAATGAGTTCTATTTATCATGGCTTATCTCCTAATTTGAAAGCCAAGAAGGTATTCCAGATCATGGATCATTGCAGTATCTTTGTCTTGATTGCTGGAACCTATACACCTGTACTCTTATGTTCTGTAAGACTTGCTGATCCATTCTGGGCATGGGTATTGTTTGGTATCGTATGGGCAGTCACTATTTTAGGTATCACATTAAATGCCTATGATATTAAGAAATTCGCGAAGTTCTCTATGGCCTGTTATCTTATTCTAGGCTGGTGTATTGTCTTTAAGTTTAACTTATTACCTAGTACTATTGGAATGAATGGTATCTATTTATTAGTCGCTGGTGGTATCGCTTATACGATTGGTACAATCTTCTATGCATTACAGGAAAAGATTCATTATATGCATTGTATCTGGCATTTATGGATCTTACTTGGCAGTGTGCTGCACTTCTTATGCATTATCTTATACTGCATGTAACAGGCGTAAAGCCTGTTTTTCTTTTATATCTTTTAAAGACATGCTATAATCGTTGAGGAAAGGATGATTAAATGAAAAAAATAAATTTTAAATACGGTTTCTTATATTTCATCACATTTATTATTGTATTAGGTGGCGATCTAGTAACGAAACTCGTAGTCAACGAATCAATGCAGTTAGGCCAAAGTTATCAGGTCATCAAGAACTTTTTTTATTTCACTTATATTCATAATACAGGTGCCGCATGGGGTATGCTTTCAGGGCGTTTCTTTATCTTCTATGCGATTTCTATTATTGCTGGTATTATGCTTATTTATTATTTTATCAAGAGTGATAAATCCCAGGTCTTATTAAGATTTGGAATTGTACTTATATTCAGTGGTATGCTAGGAAATCTATATGATCGTGTTGTTTTTCATTATGTAAGAGACTTTTTAGATTTCTTTGTATTTGGTTATGATTTTCCTATTTTCAACATTGCAGATATGGGTGTTGTCATAGGTGTTTTATTAATCATCTTAGATTTAGGAATTGGAGAATATAAATTATGGAAATACAATCAATCACACCAGAATTAGAAGAAAAAGGCTTACGTTTAGATAAAGTAATCTTAAATCATATGCCTGACCGTTCACGTACTGAGATTCAGAAATGGATCAAGGCAGGGCAGGTCATCGTCAATGACAATGTAGAAAAAGCCAACTATAAGGTAGAAGAAGAGGATGTTATCCAGGTGACTTTACCTGATCCTCAAAGTACTGAAATCTGCCCTGAAGATATCCCATTAGATATTATTTATGAAGATGAAGATGTGATTGTGGTCAATAAACCAACAGGTATGATTGTCCATCCATCTGCAGGTATCTATTCAGGTACACTTGTCAATGCGTTACTTTATCATTGTCATGATTTATCAGCCATCAATGGTATTACACGTCCTGGTATCGTTCATCGTATCGATAAGGAAACAAGTGGTCTTTTAATGGTCGCAAAAAATGATAATGCGCATCGTTCACTATCTAAACAGCTAGAAGAACATTCAGTTGTACGTCGTTATGTCGCACTCGTACATGGCGTTATTAATCATAATGTAGGTCGTATTGAAGCACCTATTGGACGTGACAGCAAAGACCGTAAGAAGATGACTGTCACAAGCAAGAATGCGAAAGATGCGATTACTAACTTTAAAGTATTAGAACGTTATGATGATATGACACTTATTGAATGTCGTCTTGAAACAGGTAGAACACATCAGATTCGTGTTCATATGCAATATATTGGTCATCCAGTATATGGTGATCCTCAATATGGCTTTAGAAATGATGATAACACTTACGGTCAGTATCTTCATGCTAGAGTATTAGGCTTTGTCCATCCTAGAACCCATGAACATATGTATTTTGAAGCACCTTTACCAGATTTCTTTGAAGAAAAGATCAAGGAATTAGGAGGAGAATACAATGGATAAGCAGATCATTACATGGGATCAGTATTTCATGGGAGTAGCTAAACTCTCTGCTTATCGTTCTAAGGATCCTAATACTCAGGTAGGAGCTTGTATAGTAAACAGTGATAATCGTATAGTAGGAGTAGGATATAATGGTCTACCTCGTGGATGCGAAGATGATAAATTCCCCTGGACAGTCAGAGAAGGGGCTTTATATGATACAAAGTATCCTTATGTTGTACATGCTGAATTAAACGCCATACTTAACTCAACTCAGAAATTACAGGGTTGTCGTATTTATGTTTCTTTATTCCCATGTCATGAATGTACTAAAGCAATCATTCAAAGTGGTATTAAAGAAATTGTCTATGAAGATGAAAAATATAAAGGAACAGAAAGTGATAGAGCAGCAAAACGTATGTTGGACGTGGCTGGTGTCTCTTATCGTAAAGTCCCCGCATTTGAAGTAGAAATAAAAAAAGAGAATCAATAATGCAATGGTATTAAGTTAAGCGACTAAATGCCAAAAACCTCTTTGATTTTAAAATCAGAGAGGCTTTTTTATTTTTTTCGTCAAACTGTTGACAAATGATGAAAATCGTGCGGCTAGAAATGAATATTCATTCATTT
>UQGS01000076.1 GCA_900540685.1 uncultured Catenibacterium sp.
CTATGAATTTTTGTTTCTACTCAAAGTATAATGGTAAATCCACGATTGAACAATTAAGGAGAGTTACTTTTTTTGTTTCCTCCTCGTCATTTCATATTGTCTATTAAGTATTATAAGTGTGATCTGTTTATGCTTCACTAAACCGCTTCTATTACTATTTACACAAGATACAAAAGTACTCTCTATTGCACAACTTGCAATGAGATTTGAATGTATTGCGATATTCTTTATGGCTATTAGTATTGGTGCAAATATGTTATTCCAAAGTATTGGTAGAAGCGTCATAGCGACATTCTTAGCTGCTTTAAGAAGTGGTTTGACCTTTATTCCACTAGTTATCCTATTACCTCATATATGGGGTGTTACAGGTCTTTCCTTAGCTCAGCCTATATCTGATTTATGTGCAAGTATTATTCCTATTCCCTTTATTTTCAGTTTATTCAAGGAATTATCCTAAAACTATGGTATAATCGTGTCGGTGATTAAAATGAACAATATGAAACAAACAATATTAGAATATGTAAAAGTTATTCTTGTGACAGTAGTTCTTACATATGGTTTCTTATTCTTTGTCCAGATTTCTCATGTAGAAGGACAATCTATGGAACCTAACTATCATGAAGGAAATATTGTCTTAGTCAATAAGCAGTTCTATCATTATGATGATGTAAAATATGGTGATGTTGTCATTGCGAAATGTAATATATTAGGACAGCAGAGACAGATCATTAAAAGAGTCATTGGCAAGCAGGGTGATAAACTAGAATGTATTGATCATGAACTCTATCGTAATGGTAAGAAAGTGAATGAAACATATATCAATGAACAGATGACAGACACTAACTGGACTTATACAGTTCCAAAAGGTGATGTCTTTATCATGGGGGATAATAGAAACCATTCTACAGATTCTCGTTACATAGGTGCTGTTTCTTTTAAGAAAGAAATAGTAGGTAAAGTATTCTTTAAGGCCTTTTAGTAAAGGTCTTTTTTATGTTACATATTAGTTTTAACTAACTTAGCAAGAGAAAAATAGGAATTTACTAAATTCCATAAAAAATAACGCTTACATATGATATTTACAAAATTAGGCTTTGCATAATGTAAATATCTCTGTTATTATGGGATAAAATAGATAGGAGCTAACATAATCTATTTGGAAAGGATGAAAAAATGGCTAAGAAATTCGAAATTACTAGAGGTAATGCAATCTTAAACTTCTCTGAAGAATTCTGTCAGAGCAGATGTGAATTAGTGGAAAGTGAATCTTTCTCTAAAGTATTGGAGAAATTCATTAAGAATCAGCGCAGATTAGAAACACAGTTATATATTTATTTACATGAACGCAATGCGGATGATTTCTTCTTATTAGGAGATTTAAGAAGCATTTTCAAGTTATTACTTGTACTTGATGCAGAACAGGTTTGTGCATTAAGACCAGAATATGCAGTGTATTTTGAAGATCGTGATATGTTCGTAAAGTTAATTGAAGACATTTATTTATACTGGAGAAAACTTCAGAGATATGCAATTGTATTCAATGACTCTAAGAAATCAGGTTACCAGAGTGTTCAGTTCGCTGATGCTCAGGAAGAATTTGAAAAACTTGTATTAGAAGTATATCGTTCAATGCAGAAAGCTGTAGGTAAGAACGATAAAGTATTAAGACAGATTACAGCTGGTGTAAATGCTGGTTTAACTGTTACTCACTTAACTACAGGTTTACCTGATGATTATGAATGTTTAAAGGATGTTCCATTCATTGAACAGGTTGTTATTCATCCACCATTCATCACTTATTCTAAGAGAAACAAAAGAGATGGTGTATTCCCAGAAAGTAGAACAAACCCAGTTACTGACTTAACATTTAATCCTGATCAGTGGTTATGTTACCCTGCAAAGGTTGGTAAGTTATTATGTTTCGTTTACTTTAATACTAAGTTCATGGCACAGGGTGTTACTTTATGTAACTTATTTGAACTTGCTGATGAATCAGAATATAGACATAATAAACCAGATTTAGTATATGTATATGGTTATGAAGATGGTAAGAAGGATCAGTCATTCTTCCAGGATGACAAGAACGATATGATGGTTGCTAAACTATCAGCAAGTGATGAATTCGATTACTTCGGATATATGAAGAAGATGTGTTTAACACTTCACAACGTATCTAACATCAACCACCACAAATTACCTATCCATGGTGCTATGATCCAGATGAAGTTACATGATGGTTCTGAAAAGAATATCGTTGTAATGGGTGACTCTGGTGCTGGTAAATCAGAAACTATTGAACAGATCAAGGCTTATGGTGAAGCTTATATCGAAGATATCAAGACTATCTATGATGATATGGGATGCTTATCATTAGTTGATGGTAAAGTAAAGACTTCAGGTACAGAAATTGGTGCCTTCGTTCGTCTTGATGACTTAGATGCTGGTTACAGCTTTAAGGAATTAGATAGATCTGTATTCATGAACCCAGATAAAGTCAATGCACGTATCGTTATCCCTATCACAGATTATAAGGATGTTATCGCAAATCATGATGTAGACATCTTCTTATATGCAAATAACTATGAAGCTGAAGGTGATGCCTTAGAATTCTTTGATACTGAAGAAGATGCATTAAAGGTATTCAGAGCTGGTAACCGTATGGCTAAGGGTACTACTACTGAATATGGTTTAGTTGGCTCTTATTTCGCAAACCCATTTGGTCCAGTTCAGAGAAAAGAACAGACAGAACCATTATTACAGGAATTCTTCCATAAGATGTTTGAACAGGGTGTACAGGTTGGTGTACTTCGTACAAGACTTGGTATTAAGGGTCAGGAATATGATGGTCCTAGAACTGCTGCAAAGACTATCTTACACTATGTAACTGGTGATAATGATCTTAAGGAATTACCAGAAGAACAGTAATATCTATTAACACTTCAAGATTATTCTTGAGGTGTTTTTTTATATAAAGAATTTGATTATCACTCTATGAATACGCTTACAGATATGTTACTATTTTAACAAGGAGGCTTAAATATGGGTAAATTAGATAATAAAGTCGCTATCGTTACAGGCGGTAACGCAGGTGTTGGTAAAGCTATTGCGAAATTATTTGCAAGTGAAGGTGCAAAGGTTGTTATTTCAGCAAGAAGAAAAGAAGTATTAGAAGAAGTAGGTAAAGAAATTGAAGAAGCAGGAGGTACTGTTTTATGTGTACCTACTGATATTTCTAAGATTGATGATGTTAAGAACCTAGTTTCTAAAACAGTAGAAACATTTGGCAAAGTAGATGTATTAGTGAATAATGCAGGTGTACTAGATAAAGGATTAAATGCGATTGATCGTATTGACTATGATGACTTAAATAGAGTTATTGATATTAACCAGAAGGGTACAATGTATTGTATGTCAGAAGCATTAAAGGTCATGACAAGTGGTGCTTCTATTGTAAATATTGCAAGTGTTGCAGGTCAGTTTGGTGCTGGAGGAGCAGTATATGTTTCTACTAAAGCCGCTATTATTGGTGTTACTAAACATACCGCAATGCGTTTTGCGAAAGAAAATATTCGTTGTAATGTCATTTGTCCTGGTAGTATTACTACAGATATGGCAGCAGGTTTAACACCTGATACAATGGATATGAAGATGATGGGTGCTATGAGTGCTCATAGTGATTTATCACTTAAACCATGTAGTCCAGAAGATGTTGCAAGAGTCACTCTTTTCTTAGCAAGTGATGATGCAGCACCTATTACAGGACAGGTTGTAGTCACTGATTACGGTGTAGACTTATAATAGAATACATCCTATAACCTATAAGAAAACGCCTCGTTAATGAGGCGTTTTTAAGCGGATTGATTTTGTTTTGTCATTACAATTTATAATGAATTGATTATCTTTAACCTTTAATCTTATTTCTGTATGATCTGTTACATGTTCTCTAATGAATATTTCCATCTGTTCAATAATATTTGCGTCATCCAAACGAGCATCAACAGGAATCATGACTATCATCTTAATATCATAATCTTCCAAACTCTGCATAAGAATAGTTAATCTATGATCAAAGATAGGATTATTTGTATGAGATACATATTGTTTATGCATTAGATCATCTATCTCTTTTTCAATAAATTGATGTGTTTCTTCATCAGAAATTACATGATCAAGCTTTCTTAATACATAAAGCATACGATGTTCTTTCTTTAATAAAGAGTCATATATATGATTGATTCGGTCATTATTTTCTCTTTGTATTTTTAACTTCTCTTTCTCTAAGTAATTCTGTCTATATTGGAAGAATAGAAAAAGAAATAATAAACTTAATACAAATACCAATACAGTCATTAAGATGATTGTAGATTGGGGTAGTTCAATAAAAGAAAGAGCCTGCATGAGTAAAGAGATTAATACAAGTAATACAATCCCAATAAGACCAAAGGTCTTATTCTCTTCGAGGAAGGAAATATTATTTTTATTGTATTTTAATATCTTTAATAATCCCAAGGCAATCATACAATATAGAATTCCGAAAGGAAGTCCATAAAAATCGCCTATATTCAATATAGAAAATAAACGAACAAATAAAAGATTCACAAAAAGTAAAGCAGTAAAGAATAGAAGTGTTGTAGAAATACTATAGATCACAGCTTTATATTTATGAATATAAAGCATACATGCATGTGTTACACATATAAGAATGATCAATAAAAAGTTATTGAGGAGAGAAGGATAAGTAAAAATAAACATTTCTGTGAGAGTAAGAGGAGCACAAAGAATAGTGTAGGAATACTTTTTTTCGGGTATTAAAATACTGCTGATGCAAAAACAAAGCATTGTGATACTTATAGTTGAAAATAAGAAATCAAATATCATAGTTTTTTGTACTCCTTGTAGTGGTGTGAAAAGTTGTTCTTATAAATACGTCCTACAGAGAGATTTTCATTGTTGTATAAAATAGTATTACGATTGTAATCTTCTACATATTGAAGGTTAATGATCATATTCTTTTGGATCTGAACGAGTGTTGTATTGATGTAATCATTACAGAAATCTTTAAGAGTACCAGTTGTCATATAGTCTTCTTTAGGTGTATGAACAACTAGATCATGACCAATAGAAACAATTGAATGGATATCTTGAATAGGAATCTGTAATGAACGTTTACTATCTTTAAGTGTAATAGAAATATAAAGAGTAAGTAATTTCTCTTTTAACTGCTTAAAGACAATATTTTTATCATAATCATAATGGTTCTTTCTTATGAATTGAAAAGGTTCAACCTGGAATGTATTAAATACAAGATTCTCGTGACTTGATGTGAATATAACCAGACAGTTATGCTTGTTTTTATGATATTTTGCGATTTCAATACCATTCTTATCATTTAATTCAATATCCATGAATATAACATCATATGTACCTTCTATTTGATCAAAATGATCAGTCACCACATTTATATTCATATTAGGATTATGAAAGTATTCACTTATATCTTTTTCTAGCTGCATTGCAAAAGCAGTGTTATCATCACAAATTAGTATATTCATAACGTCACCTCTTTGATATTTTAGCATATTATTTTATTGGATTGAAATGTAATTTCTGTGGAATGTCTTTTATGCATGAAAATGTGTCTCTTATGCGAGAATTATAACCAATTTGAAGATCATAGGATAATATTTAGTTAACATCTAGATGGAAATTAAAAAAGAGGAAGGTAAAAAACAATGAAAAAAATAATAATGATTGTTTTGTCATTACTAATGATTTTAAATGTTCCAATGAGTCGTGTTCAGGCAGATAATACTGTAGATCAGATTTTAGATAATTACACATATGAGATATTTGAAAATGATGAAAAAAGATTTGTGGATGTAATTAATAAAGAAACAAAGCATGTGGATTATATTATCTATGATAAGACTACAGGAGTACTTACAATTAATGGGGAAGTTCAAGATTGTGTTGTGACTATTACTCAGCCCAATGGAGCACGTACAGTTACAAATGCAGCTACTTGTAAAATAGATTTTAGTGTAATTTATAAGACGGTTAAACTTTTAGCGGGTACTATATTAGCAATTGTGGCTGTGGCTACTGCTGTATCTACTTGTGGTGTATCAGTCGCTGCTTTTAAAACCGCAGTTTCAGATATATGTCGTAGATATGCTACTGGACAATTAGCATCTAATGTATTTTCTGGAGTTAAAGTCAAAGGATATATCAAATATACATTACAAAGAAATAGTAATGGAACATCACGTTATGGCAATAGAAGTCTAACAATGAAGTTTGGTAGTGGCCCAAATAAGTCATATAGTTTCGGAAATGGTGGCTGGTGGTCTAGTACTAAACCTTATAGTATGGATGATTAATGCCATGTTAAACCTTATATTTAATCAATACCATTTTATTAAGGAGGACTTACTATGGAAAAATTTTGAATTTAAATATATGTATATTGGTTACGTTCTTGTTTGAGTTTTTAGATGGCAGCAATGTGATTCCATCTCAATATCGTCTAGTAATAGCAGCTATCATTCTGATCATTGATGCAACCTGTGCAATAATCGCAATTATTGAAAGTAGAAAGCAAAATCATTCAATTAAAATGTTTTTAGATGATTATGTTTGTACTTTAGTTCCAGCAACTATTTTTACACTTCTAGTATTTAATGTTGTTCCTTTAAAATATCGTAATGAAGTAGAATCTATAACTACTTTGTATTTAATTATAGGCTTGGTCTACAATTTTTTTAAGGATAGGAAATCAATGAAATCACATCAATAAATAATAGACTCTCATAGGAGGATTCATTATGAAATTTTCAACAAAAACAAACATCATGAAAATATGTACTAGATTGAGTACTGCGTTCACAGTATGGTATTTGATGTTTGGTGATTCTTTCACAATATTATCAAAAAATCGATCAATTATATTAGTTATACTATTTGTGCTTGATGCAATCATTTTAAGATATCTTCTTAATGACAGAATGAAAGAGAACAAATCAAAAGAAGTATTTTTACAAACTGATATATTTGTGCTTATTTCACTTATTGTTCTTATACCTTTGCATTTAGATATTGTACATCCAATAATCGCTGCAGTATTATCAGGTTTACTATTGATTTATCAGGGAATCGCAATTACTCATAATATTAAAGAGAGAAGAAAGAAAAAGAAACAAAAGAAATCAGGCGCAATCCCTAGCGTCTAATTAAAAAATAACGCTCTTTTTAAGTAAATTGTTGCTTTAGGTTATCTTATTCAGCAAAAATACCAT
>UQGS01000077.1 GCA_900540685.1 uncultured Catenibacterium sp.
TCACACCCCTGACATTTTTAAAGCTTGAGTAAACCCCAAGTCTATTTAGTTACTCCAAAAATGCAATGTTAGAAATCTAACGTTGCATTTTTTTCTCCCAATATAATTATTTATCTCCCAAAAATAGCATCAATTTGGGAGAAAGGAGATGGAACTTGGGAGATAATCTTGCTGGAGTATAGTAAAAACAACTAAACAATTCATAGGTCTTAACAATTAAATGATACATATTAGTTTTTTTCTCCCAAATTTATTCTTTTTCTCCCAAAACGAGTATATAATTGGGAGAAAAGAGATGCTCTTTGGGAGAAAAAGAAAGGAGAAGAGTATGAGAAGTTTTGATTACAGTTATTTAAGTTTACGCACATGGGATAATGAGATATTATCTTATGTTGCGAAAATTCATGAATACAAAGGGAAACAGGAATTATATCTTCGCCAAAAACCAGTAGAGTTAGAACGTTTAGTTGAGGTTGCAAAAGTACAAAGCACAGAAAGTTCAAACCGTATTGAAGGCATTATAACAACGAGATCTCGTCTCCAACAATTAGTTGAGGATAAAACAACACCTAGAAATCGTGATGAAAAAGAAATATTAGGATATAGAAACGTTTTGAATCTGATTCATGAAAATTATGAATATATCCCTTTTAGATCAAACTATATATTGCAGTTACATCGTGATTTATTTCAGTATACTGAATTGACTTATGGTGGAAAATATAAGACTATTCCAAATGAGATAGATGCTGTTTTACCAAACGGAGAGAAAAGGATATTGTTTAAGCCTTTAGAACCGTATGAAACACCAGGTGCCATTGAACAAATATGCGATAGTTATCAACGAGCTTTAGAGCAGGAAATTGTTGATCCTCTAATTCTAATACCTTGTGTAATTTTAGATTTCCTCTGTGTACATCCTTTTAATGATGGAAATGGCAGAATGAGCCGATTGCTTACATTATTATTGTTGTATAGAAATGATTATGTGGTTGGTAAATATATTAGTATAGAAAAGGAAATTTCTGAAACAAAAGAAGCCTATTATCAAGCTTTAGCACAAGCAGATTTAGGATGGCACGAAGGTACAAATGATCCCAAACCATTCATTAAATATATGCTTGGAATCATTTTGAAATGCTATCGTGAATTTGAAGATAGATTAACTATAAGTGAAAAGAGTGGAAAAAGAAGTACATCTTATGATGTGGTAAAAACTTATGTGAATAATACAATTGGAACCTTTACTAAGAAAGATGCCATGGAAAAATGTCCAAGTCTAGGTAGTTCTTCGGTAGAGTCTGCGTTAAAGAAACTCGTAGAAGAAGGTGCTATTATACGTAAAGGTAAAGGACGTGCATCTCACTATGTACGTAAAGATGCGGTAGAATAAGTGATTTTTGTTTATTAGTAATAACGCTTAAAGTTCTAAATGTAGATATTTGAAAAATGCAATGTTAGAAATCTAACGTTGCATTTTTTAGTGGTGTTAATTTGAAAGATATAACTTCTAATCAAAAGTTACTGTCCAATGATCAGATTGATAAGCGTCAAAACACATCAGTATTTGTTCTTTGTTGCATTTATGTTCAGCTAATTCTGGAAGTTCTTCTTTAGAAAAATATCTACTTTCAGTTGTTTCTATATTTTCAATAAACTCTCCACCTAGTACTTCACATAAGTAGAAGATCTTTACAACACCATAAGCATAAGGTGGAAGGTTATGCTTATCTCTATCTTGTACAGATATGACCTTTTTAACACAGACATCCAATCCTGCTTCTTCTTTAGTTTCTTTCACTACATTATCAGCAGGAGAAAGATTAAATTCACACCATCCTCCAGGAACAGACCATTGCCCTTTTTCTTTTACAAGAAGAATCTTCCCATCCTTGAATATAGCTGCACGAGTGTCTACTTTTGGCGTTTGATAACCTACATCATTACAGAATAATCCATGAATCTTTTCGGCTGGTATATCTGTTCTTGTTAACATCATTTCTGCTGCAATCTCTCTTATACGCTGATAACGCTCTTTATCATATACATCGTGTCCATAGAAAAGTCCTGCTTGTGCAAGGCTCTGTAATTCTTTTGCCCATTCTAATACTTTATCCATAACTTATGCCTCCTTACTATTGCTTGTTAATAGTATAGCACTGAATAGGATCCATTAAGCAGATGTTATATGAAAATATTATTATATTATATTTGAAAATAGTGCTGTGGAGGATCTCTCTTTTAGCATGAAACATTATAGATGCTGATGAAGTACTTGAAAGGATTGCAAATAAATACGAACTGTAAAAGAACCTGCTTATTTGAACAGGTTCTTTCTACATGAAGGACTCTACAACATAGAGTCTCTTTTCTTTCTTGTTCCATAATATGATTATTTCACTATGGTCTTCATGTGACTTATACCAATAGACACAATCTGTGTGCTGAGGACGACTTATTGCAAGTACATTGATCTTATCCAGCCATTTGTTGGTTGCATCTTGATAGTTGCCATCATAGATGGTTTCTCCTTGATCTTTTTTCCAGGAAAACATCTTTTCGATAGGTTCTTCATTCTCATATGTAAAAACATGATAACGGACACCATCTCCATTAAAACTTGATCCAGCATCCTTACTATATACTTCAGAATAATCAGAATCTGAAGGAATAGATATATTCCAGTTCTCTTTGATTACATGATTATAGTCTTTAGAATAATTCCAATACATTACACCACTTACAATAATCATACAGGCAAATATGATAGATATAATCGTTTTCTTATTCATAGGAACATCTCCTTTAGTCTACAAGTTCTTTTAGAGTATCTCCAGTAATTCTATATACTGTCCAATCTGACATAGGCTTGGCACCTAGAGATAAATAGAAATCAATACTAGGCTTATTCCAGTCTAGACACCACCATTCTAAACGTCCACAGTCACGTTCTACTGCAATAGAAGCGAGCTTCTTAAGAATTGCCTTACCATAACCGTTTCCACGATATTCTGGTTTTACATACAAATCTTCTAAATAAATACCAGAACGTCCTAGGAATGTAGAAAAGTTATGGAAGAATAAGGCAAAACCTATTTCTTTATTATCTACTACCGCAAAGATCACTTCTGCTTTCTGCTTATCAAATATCCATGTTTCAAGTGTGGTTTTATCTGCTACCACTTCATCTAGCATCTTTCATAATCAGCTAATTCTTTAATGAATTGCAGAATAAGTGCTGTATCACTACGTTTCGCAAATCTAAATGTAAGAGTATTGTGCATGGTCATTCCCTCCGTTTATCTTATTATACTAATAGGGTAGATGGTAAGGTACTTAAGTTTTCTTAAGATAATAAAAAATATCTTATGTTTTTAGAATATTAAAAACTCCTTTTGCTGAAATGTAAAAGGAGTTTTTCCACTAAGAATAATATTTTTGATTTTTACTTTTTGGTTTGTCGGGATACAAGAGTTTTAGCTTTCCTTGATTAACAAGAGGTTGTATATATTTTTTTGTTACGAAATAGACTGTTTTAAGGTTTAGATAATCACTTATTTCTTGTCTTGTTCTTGGAGTTTTACAAAAAGTGATTAAATCAGTATTATCGTGAATATCATCTATTGGGCTTTCTGTTTTGTTGAATAAAGTGACTACAAACTCGTTTCTTTTGTTTTCAAATAAAGGTTCTGGTAAACCATGTTCTTTCATTTCTCTACGAATAGTAGGAATACCTGAATATCTATTTTCTGTCTTAAGTAAGAATTCAGACATTGTTGCAAGTGTAGGATTTCTTAAATCAGGTCTTGCTTTTCCTAAATCATTAACAGTCATTCTTCCATAAAGGCTGCCTGGACTATGAATCTCTAGACGGTTAGTGAAGAAAGAAATTTGGATAGTAGTTCCTTCAGTATGAATACTATAATCACGATGAATTAATGCATTGAGTATCGCTTCTCTGATGGCGTTAATAGGATATTCGGTTTTATCGGTTCTTTTTCCTGTTGTTGGATCAATGATTGTTTGAGTACGCATATTTCTATTACAAAAGGCAATTGCTTCATCTAACATTTCAGACAATGTTCCTTCAATTCTTTTGTTGTCTAGAAAACGAACACCATCATTTGTAGTTTCACCAATTTCAGTACCAGGAATAACAGTTGCGGTAATAGCTAATTGTGGAAGCAATCCTTGTGGATATATTCCAAAATTCAATACAGAAGCTAGAGTAGGTACTCCGTTTCGTGTAATAGATAATAATTCGTAAATCTGTTCTTCTGATAATTTTGAAAAATAAGGTCTATTTAATTTCATTTGAAGAATATAGTTATTGATACCTGCTTCATCTAATAAAGATATATTAGCTCGATTGATTGGTCTTTCATCATCATGAACATGGGCCTTATAAGATTCAAAACTATATATTTCATAGTCTGTCATTGGTAAATCTGCATCACCTACACGAACATAAGATCCTTTTGTTTTTCCTGCACCACGATAGTAACATGGACGATTAGTGATATCTATTGATGGTATCTCTGCACTACAGATATTAACCCCTTTATATTCTGTGGTTGTAAATATAGCACGAACTACAGGTTCCATTTGGTTGCATTGTTCAGTTACTTTTTTTTGTAAATCCTGCAAATCATAAACACCTACGGGTTCAAAACCTAATGATTCATCTAGCCCAAATACAATTATTCCACCACTGTCCTGGTTTGAAAAACTTGATAATGTATCATATAAATGTTTAGGTGTTCCTTTGTGTGCTGCTTTAATTTCTATAGTTTGTGATTCGGCTTTTGTCTTAATTATTTGTTTGATTAAATCATTTAATTCGATGCTAAGCATAATTTCTCCTTTCTATCATATTTAATTACATGAAAATTTGACTACTATATAAAACTATCTTTGTTTAAATAGAGTATAACTGATTTATTAGTTTAATACAATAAATAAACAAAATTTAACAAAATAAACTAATTATTTAACAAAATAAGTAAACATATTTAGTTTAATTGATAAAATAAACTAATTACTCTATAAATTTAGCAAATTTATTAAGTTTAATTAACTAAATAAACTAACTCTCTCACTCACAATACTTAAACTCTTTTAATTGAGAGAGTTTTTTGTATATAAAAAAGTCAGCATAACTTTCTTGTTAACGTTTTTTTGTGTCTATACAATGCAAGGACTTCCTAGTTATGTATATTGTGAATATAGATGTGAGTATTGAGCTTCTAATGAAAATAGAACTATTTTTGAATAATCGTATGATATAATGAGAAACAGTCTAATATGAAGGGAGATTAATTATGCACTATAGATTAGGAAGGGAACTTAAAGCATTATCAAAGATTTTTACGCTAATAGGTATTCTAGTGAATGCATTTCTTTTGTATTTTTATCTAGGAAATAATTATTTACTAAGTAGAAAAATCTATTATGCAGTTATTTTCGTATTTTTAATGATTCTTGTATGGGTATTTGGAAAAGTAATAAATGGTATAGGAGTGATACTTACTACTCAGGGTAAGATGTTACACGAACCAAAAATAGAAGAGCCTGAAATTGAAGAATCTATCAAAAGTACATTTATGGCATTCTGTCATGCATTCAAGAAGAATAAAAAAGTATTTGTCTCACTCATTGTCGTTTGTGTTATTCTACTTGGTGGTGGTATCTATGCGAAAGTAACTTATGATCATTATCATGTATATGATGGAATATGGAAGATAGAAGGAGATCTAGAAGGAAATTATTTTGATATACGTGGTGATGATGTAGCATTCTTTGAAACAAATAGGGGTGAGGAGAAAAGAAAATCAGAGTATAAATGTATATATGCAGGAAGTCGAACAAATAACGAAGTTAGATTCTATTGTTATACTTATGATTATACAAGTACGTATGATTATAAATCAAAAGAGATTGATCAGACTATTCACCTTAATAGAATAAACAATAATGAACTTGAAGTAAATGGAAAGAGATATAATAGAATTCCAGATTAGAGCGCGTGAGCGCTCTTTTTCATAAAAAAACTTGATCCTAAGACCAAGTTTACTTGAGTGCTTTCACCATTTCTTTCACATACGCTTCTACATATTGTGGGGTATTTTTTTTAAAATAATCTTAATAATTGCACTACCAACGATGGCACCATCTGATTGAGATGCCATCTTTTTAGCCTGTTCTGGAGTAGAGATTCCAAATTCGACCGCTACAGGTACATCTGTGACTTCACGCACTAAGTCAACCATCGCACCAATATCAGTTGTAATCTTTGAACGTACACCAGTGACACCCAAAGAAGACACACCAAAAAATACCTTTTAAATCTTTAGATGAAGTGATTGCTTTAAATCAGTTAGATTTGGATTTGAAATCACTTTTTTATCTAAAAAACAAGCAGATTGCGGTGGTCGTCTTCGGACAACACTTGGAGGAGTCTGATGTGTCGGGCTCCTTTCTTATATCTAAAAAAGTAAAGGAGGTAGCATATGTACATGTTATCTTTTATTATGAAAAATTCAAAATATTTTAGAAACACCTTTAGAAAGGCGCTGTCAGAGGGGTACGGAATACATGAAGGGTGAAAATAGTATATGATGGTAATAGGAAAGAGGACGAGTAATATGAAGTTCGGAATAAGAACACCATCACTGAAAAAATCTATTAGCGCTAGAACAACAGGAAGATCTAAAAGATCAATTAAAAGAGCTCATATACCTGTATATGGTAAGAAGGGCAGAGGATGGATTACGAATCCTAAGAAAGCTACCTATAAAAAATCTATAGAAAGACGACTGTAAGTTTCTGGGACTTATTCAAATAAAAAGGAGATTATTACTATGACTACTGATGATAAGCTTTTACTAGTAGGTAAGGTTTTGAAGGTATTGTTGGTGATTTTGGTGTTTCCAATTCTAGTTGTTTTTGAACTCGCAAAGATTCAGAAATAATTCTAAATTGATATTAAAACATGATTGGATAGTGTATCATTTAATTGAAAAGGATGGAATGATTCCAAGAATACAATGTCTTATGATGTAAAGAGTACGACTGTTAAATGTGCAATCAAAATTGATAAGAGAGAGGTCATCTAAATGATTAGATTTATTTTTAATTTTTTACGCTCAGTTTAAGAAAAATGTTGCTATTCAATCATTAAATTTAGCTTAACGCCTGATTTTCTACTTTATAGCACTCTAACTCAAG
>UQGS01000078.1 GCA_900540685.1 uncultured Catenibacterium sp.
CCTGATTGAATTTCTTCAGTTTCAATTAAATAAGTTGGCAATGTCTTTCGTATTTTTGCTGTTCTATACTCAATTATGAGGAGGAAGAAGTGTGAAACAAAAATCAATCAAAACGTATAAAAAAAGACAAACTTAAAAACAAGTTTGAATAATTTAGAAAAAATAGAATAATTGAATATTATGGTTTAGTTAATTTAGAAACGTCAAAACCTGATTTCTTAAGAAACTCAATTGCTGATTCTTCTGTTAAATCTTGTTGCTTTATAGGTGGCTTAGGATTTCTAAATGATTCATAATCTGAAGGATTAAATTTCTCTCCAGTATGAATCATATGGTATATACTAACAAGCATCATTCTTGCAATTGCGATAATGGCTTTCTTGTGGCCTCGTCTCTTTTTGATACGAGAATACTTAATTCCAAAATAGCCTTCCTTATCTTTGATTGCTCCAAGAGCACACTGAACTAATAAAGGTTTTAAATATTGACCTGCTTTAGAAATACGAACTGATTTTTTCTTATTAGCACTTTCGTTGTTTGCAGGTGCTAATCCAGCCAACTGGTTAGTTGTTTATCTGATTCGAATTGCTTCATATCTACTCCGATTTCTGAAATAATAAGGATTGCAGATAAAGTGCTGATACCTGGTAGTTGGGTGATGTGCATGAATTGATCGAACATTGGTGCTGCACGTTTCATCATTTCGATTTCACAGTTATCAATATGGACTTGTAATTCTTCCATATGAGTCATTGACTCATTCATTTTAAATCTTTGATCAGCTTCGATATTGCAGTGTTTAATGGAATCTAGAATCTTATCTTTATTTTTACACGATCTATGGATACATTTCAAAATTTTCTCATCTTCAATGATATCTGACTCAAGTACTTCTTTCATGATTGCCTGTGCAGACTTTCCAAACGGATCTGAAAATAGAGAACCAATACCGATATTGGAAACTGTCATACAGTTTTGATATCGATTACGTTCAGAGGAACGCATTCCAACTAATTTATAGCGATAGCGAGATATTTCTCGTAAAGCTCTTATTTCTTTGGGCGGTATGAAAGAAAATTTGATTAGATCATGTTTAAATAAATCACAGATTCATTTTGAATCTTTCTTGTCAGTTTTCTTCCCTTTAATTGCTTTGACATATTTTGGATGAGTTAAGTAAATATTGATTTCATCTTCTAAGATGTTGAAAATTGGAATCCAATATTTACCAGTAGATTCCATGCATGCATCAAAGCATTTGTGATTAATGAGCCACTGCTTAAGATTCAGTAAATCAGGGTTTAAAGTTGAAAACATTTCTTGGATGTATTCGGTAATACGAGTTTTCTTATTAGTAATACCGATTGTAGCCACAATGATATTCTTGTGAACATCCATGCCACAGCAGATTGGTCTAATAATCTTCATAAAAAAATCTCTCCTTTCAATGAAAGAAGAGAAGTGGCATTGACTGCTATCTAAGCTAATCACTCAGTTGATTGTACAATCATAAGTGTCCTGGCTCTTAGTCCAACTTATTTGTGCTTGAAAAGATAGCGGCGACTTATAAATATTCAGGATATTCTATTTGAGTAGAATTGCCTACTCACCCTTACGTGCTCTGTAGTATACCACCTCTCTTTGATTATACTATTATATCGAGAGGCACACTAGAGTTTTGGTGGATTTGAGTTTGGTTATATATTTGTGTCCGCGCAACGAAGGCGCGGGGAAATGGAGGAAACAATGAAAACACTTAATGAGTATATGGCTTTACTTTATCATTTAGAAATAGTAGAAGATCAAGAAGAAGGTGGATTTGTAGTCTCTTATCCTGATCTTCCAGGTTGTATCACATGTGGAGATACTATAGAAGATGCAATGAATAATGCGAAGGATGCAAAGAAAGCATGGATTGAAGCGGCATTAGAAGAAGGCATTGAGATTAATGAACCAGATAGTATTGAAGACTATTCTGGACAATTCAAGTTGAGAATACCTAAGACTCTTCATAGAACACTTGCCTTAAATGCGAAAAGAGAAGGAATCAGCATGAACCAATAATGTGTCTATCTTCTGTCTAGAAATGATGCATTACTATCAAAATAGAACATAATTGTTGAACACATACTTTTGTATGTGTTTTTTATATTGAAATATAATTTTAACCTGTATACTGTCCCCATTTATTCTTTGCAAGAGTTCCATCTGCAGGATCTACATTTGTATCAAGATATTTCATATCTGTATCCTGATTCATCACAACTGTACCTTGAGTACTTGACTGGTCTGCACTTACCGCAACAACATTACTAAAGCTGTTTAAAGCGATAGGTGACATGGCAGTTAAACCCATAGCAGATAAAACCGATAAAGCAATTAAAGTATTCTGTTTTTTCATAACTTTTCTCCTTCGTTGTATACCAAGATTATAGGTATGGAGGAATGTTATAAAAATCATCTACCAGTTAAACTTGTCTTAAGAAAACATGAAATACGATAGATTGATGAGAAAATAATGTTTCTTATGCTTGACATTCATTTTATTATTTATATAATTACCATAGGTAATTACCTTTGGTAATTAAGAGGAGGGACGTATGAATAGTCAAAAAACAAAGGATATGCTGGATAGCTTTTATATGGCTAAAAGAATATTAGACTTATTACCAGATCTTCCAGAAGGTGTTCTTCCTTCGTATATTCGTTATCTAGAAAGAATAATCGAATTACAAGAAGTACATGAAAAAGTAAAGGTATCAGATTTAAGTTCTGCCCTTAATTTACCTAGACCAGGAGTGACACGTACTGTTAATTCTATGGTAGAAAAGGGTTATTTAAATAAGATGTCTTCTAAAGAAGATGGTCGTGTGACTTATATAGAAATCAGTGATAAAGGCATGGCCTTATTTGAAAAGTTTAATCGAGATTTCTTCAAGGATTTATCTTTAAGCTTGAATCATATTTCTATTGAAGAAGCAGATATTATGATTGAAACGATAGAGAAGTTCTATCAAGTGATGTGTGAAAGGAGAAAAGCGTAAATGAATTCAGATTTTACTCAGGGAAGTATTTTTAAGAAGTTAATCGCATTTATGATTCCTGTACTTGGTGCTTTAGTATTACAGGCAGCTTATGGTGCAGTTGACTTATTTGTCGTTGGGCGTTTTGGAACGACTGCAGGTTTATCCGCTGTTTCTACAGGAAGTCAGGTATTAAACCTTGTGACATTTGTGATCACTCAGTTCGCCATGGGGATTACAGTACTTATCGCAAGATATATAGGTGAAAAGAAACAGAAGAACATCGGTGCTTTAATTGGTGGATCAACTGTTCTATTTACTGTTATTTCTGTAGTCTTATTTATAGTGATGGTATTATTCGCCACACCTATTTCTACACTTATGCAGGCACCTAGAGAAGCACTTAATCTCACATCTATGTATGTAAGAATATGTGGTGTAGGTATTTTCTTTATTGTGGCTTATAACGTTTTATCCGCTATTTTTAGAGGACTCGGTGATAGTAAGTCACCATTACTCTTTGTAGCCGTTGCATGTTTAATTAATGTAGTAGGAGACTTAGTCTTAGTTGCTGGTTTCCACTTAGATGCAGCAGGTGCTGCAATGGCGACAGTACTTGCTCAAGCATGTAGTGTCTTATTCGCTTTAGGATTATTAAAGAAAAGAAAACTCCCATTTGAAATCAATAAACATGATTTTAAAATCAACCCTCATTGCATTCGTGCAATGAAGATTGGTGTACCACTTGCATTGCAGGAATGCCTCACACAGATTTCATTCCTTGCATTATGTGCCTTTATTAACCGTTTAGGACTAGAAGCTTCATCCGGATATGGTGTGGCATGTAAGATTGTAAACTTTGCGATGCTTGTACCAAGTTCTCTCATGCAGTCAATGGCTTCATTTGTAGCCCAGAATGTGGGTGCAGGTAATGAAAAAAGAGCCAAACACTCTATGTTTACAGGTATTGGTATAGGATTGTTTATTGGTGTCTTTGTATTCTGTTTAGTCTTGTTTAAAGGAGATATGTTAACAGGTATCTTTACAACAGAACAGGGTGTTATTAATCAAGGTTATGCTTACCTCAAAGGATTCGCATTAGAAACAATAGTCACTGCAATACTCTTTAGTATGATTGGTTATTTCAATGGGCATGACCAGACAGTATGGGTTATGGTACAGGGATTAGTACAGACACTTCTTGTACGTTTACCTCTTTCTTATTATATGTCTATTCAGCCAAATGCCAGTCTTACAAATATTGGTCTTGCAGCACCAATTGCGACTATGACTGGTATTATCCTCAATGTATGTTTCTATATCTATATGAATAAGAAAATGAATAGTGAACAGTAAAGATGGCAGAAATGCTATCTTTTTTAGTATAATAGAACTATACATTGGAGGTACCTTTATGGAATGGGAAAACAATTTCTCTAAACGCATATTAAATAGAGGGTATAATTACTATCTTGATGGTTATGTAGAGGATATATCTATAACTAAAAATAAGATTAAGGCAGTTGTTTATGGTACACATCATTATCGTGTAGAAATTGGTTTAGATGGAGACGAAATAAAAGATATGTCTTGTAATTGTCCTTATGCACAAGATGGATTTAACTGTAAGCATATGGCAGCAGTTCTTTTTGAATGGGAAATACGTGTGACTCATCCAGAAATAGATAATTCAAAAATTATTGATGATGCATCAGATGATGATATACGTTCTTTTCTATTACAGTTATTTAATGAAAATCCTGAGTTAGTAGAACGTTTTAAACAATTCTCATCACCAGATAATTCTATGGATACGATGACGAATGAACTTTTAGAAATCGTTCGTTATTATCAATATGATCATAACTATATCAATACTGATAATACAGTGCATTTTTGTGAGAACTATGGAGATGTCGTATTTAAGTGGGTTGATCTTTTGAAGCATAAGAATGAATATTTTAAGGCAATTCGTTTCTTAATTGAAGCTCATGATATATTAGGTTCTCTTGATATAGATGCTGATGAAGGACAACCGTATGATTTATCATATTCTATGAATGAGGCATTTTCAGATATTCTTCCTTATATGGATATATCAGAAAGGAAAGAAGCTTTTGATTTACTGCGCCAGCATTTTTATACAATGAAAAATGCATTTTTTAAAATAGATATTGTTGATACTCTTCTTTGTCGTTTTATTGGAGACGAATACGTAGAGTCTCAGCTTGATTTCGTAGAGGAACAATATGATTATTTTGTTAAATATCCTTCTATATTTAACAGAGAATATATGCTTAATCTATTTGCAAATGATTATCTTGAGTTCTTAGAAAAGAATAATGCATCAAAGAAAGAAATAGAAGCTATCTACAAAAAGTACTGGAAATGTTATTCTGTAAGAATGAATTGTGTTCAATCTTGCATAAATGATAAGGAATATGATCAAGCTTTGAAATATCTTGATAAGTGTATTAAGCTTGATCATGAAGATCAATCTCTTTATAAGCGTGATATAGAGATGAAGAAAGATATCTATCAAAAACAAGGAAATAAAGAAGGTTGCAGAGAAATGATGAAGGTAATCGTTCTCGATTTCCGTGATGCTGGTATAGAAGAATATATTGAATTAAAGAATCTGTATGCGAATGAAGAATGGGAGAAGGAAAGAGATTCTATCATTAAACAGATCAATTCTGATTGGTTCTTATGTGCAATATATGCAGAGGAGAAACTTTATAAACAATTACTGGATAGTATTGTGAAAAGTAATGATAAACGTTTGTTGAATCAATATACTCATCTGCTTAAAGATAAATATCCTAAACAGTTACTTCATATGTATAGAGTAGCTGTTGAAAAAGAAGCAGAGCGTGCAAGCAATAGATCGTATTATCGCCAATTAGTCCAAGATTTAAGGGTTATGAAATGTATTACTGATGGTGATGAAGAAGTTGATGAAATCATCAAGAAATGGAAGGTTCAATATAAAAACAGAACTGCAATGATGGATGAATTAAGACAGCTATAAGTCCACTTCTGTGGGATTTTCTTATAGTGTGTTAGGCATGTCACTCATTCAGTCTGACCACAAGGCATTACCATAAAGTGAGGAGTGAAGGAAGTGTTGTCGCAATTCCTTCGAGTGTACGCACATAAATAATATTATTTATTGTCTACCTTATTATAATAGAACTATATAGAGGAGGTATCTGTATGGAATGGGAAACTTATTTTCAAAAACAAATATTGGATAGGGGATATGATTATTTTTTAGGTGATTGTGTAAAAGATTTACGTATTATGCCGAATAGGATTAATGCAGTAGTTTATGGCATAAATCCTTATTATGTGGAAATTAAATTAAATGGAAATCAAATAATAGGGATGTCCTGTGATTGCCCTTATGCACAAAATGGACATAATTGTGAGCATATGGCAGCTGTATTATATAATTGGCAACAAAATATGACTTATCCAGTGATAGATAATTTACAGCTTGTTAAAGATGCATCAGAAGAAGATGTAAGATCATTTCTTGTTCACTTACTTGATGATAATCCTAATTTAATAGAATCCTTTAAACAATATACACAAAATGAATTATCTCTGACTACAATGACTGATGATTTGACAGGAATTTGTGATTCTTATAGTGATGGATATCATTATATTGATTATGAGTTAAGTGATGTTTTTTGTCATGACTATGAAACTGCTGTTTACAAGTGGCTTGATCTTTTAAAGAAAAAGGACCAATATTCTCCAATGGTATTAAGTTAAAGAAAACTAATACCATCTGATAATTAAGTTAAGGTGTC
>UQGS01000079.1 GCA_900540685.1 uncultured Catenibacterium sp.
AATAACGATGAAGACTCATCGTTAGATTTAGATATTTCTGAAATAGACTTCTAGACTATAAAGAATCACGGGGTGACTTTCACCCCGTGATTCATAATAACTAAAATATAGGAAACCCCTAGTTATTTTAAATTACCCAAAAAGATGACCAAATCCGGAAAAGTCCACTAAAATTTTCTTCTGCTATTGTAGCAAACTTGAAAGAGATTATCAAGCATCAATCATCACACAAGGAAAGATATTGTAGCATTCGCTCATTTTAATGACGCTGATGATATCTGGATAGGATTTTTCGTTTTCCCAATTTGAGATGGTCTGACGACTTACACCCAACAATTGAGCGACCTGTTCTTGCGTTAGCTTTTTTTCAATTCGTGCTGCCTTGATTTTGCTTCCAATATCATACTCCATGCCACTATACCTCCTTGTACTTCTATTGTAGGAATAACACCCAATATTGTCTATCAAATAGCTTTGACATCACTTATAATGCGTGTCAAAATCCTTTTACATCCGTCAAATAATCTTATTCTCTAACTCAGTTTCAGAATATACAGGTAATTCTAATACATATGGATTTTTAATTGCATATGCTGGCTTTTCGATTAGTTGTCCCTTTTCTGATAACAATATCACTTCATCTTTGTTTTTACTTAACGCTAAACGCTCATATAATGAAGAATCATATTGTCTTTTTAGTTCTGATAGACTCCAATCATTTTTGACAGATTCAATTTCATAGAAATGTCTTTCTTCGATATTAGTAATTCTCATTATTTTCAAATAATGCGGCCAGCTTAGATAAAATTTACGTCCAGTAATAATGACAGGATAGTATTGAATTGGCTAAACACTGTTTCCCCAATTGCGTCAGTTTTATAGATTGTATAAAACTTTCTCATTAGTTTTAGGTTGTCAAAGGAATATCCCTTACCATAATGTTCAGTTGAATAAGACGACAAGTTTCTAATTATATATTTACCGTATTCAGCTCGATTATCGCCATTTTGCTCAACTTCAATCAATAAAGAAACTCTATCTAGAAATTCGTTGTTACTTACTTCATTCATATGTAATACACACCGCTTTTGATATATATTCTCATTATAATTTCATTCACCATTTGTATCTATAGTACAGCGAATTTTTTTTACTAATCATTAAAGACAAGAGAGGGTACTACACTCCCTAAAGCCCTCCATGGTGTATAGGTTTCTTAAACTAAAAATTATAAGTTTAAATCTTATCTGAGACGCGAGTGAATAATGTTGAAAGCTTGTTTGGAGTTCGTTTTCTTTAAATGAGAACAGCACCTGGTAATTGTACCAGGTACTGTTATTTTCCAAATAAATCACTGTGTGTTCCTGTTCGGGATAATGTCAAGACGAGTAAATCATTCTCAATACGATATACCAATAGCCAATCTGGCAGAATGTGGCACTCACGATGCCCAACCCAGTTTCCAGTTAAAGCGTGATCTTTATTTTTCTCTGGAAGTTGTTCATTATTTGCAAGTTTGCGAATGATATCGTCAAGAAGGTCGATATCAAGATGGCGTTTCATTGCTAGCTTGTAGTCTTTTTTGAATTGACTTGTCCAAATAATATCTAGCTTTTTTCTCATTCTTTCAATGCCTTTAATGCTTCCTCTACATTAGAGTAGCGTTTTACAGATGAATCACGAGCGATACGTTCTGCTTCTAGCATTGCTTCTATTGTTTCTTTGTTTGGTTGCTTTAAGCGAACATCAAAAGGGAAACCGCCAACACGAAGTGACTGACGAAGAAATACATTGATGGCAGTAGTAAGATTGATTCCCAATTCACCATACACCGCTTCGCACTGTTTCTTGATATCGCTATCCATACGGACGCTAAAATTAGTTGTGTTAGCCATAAATATCAACTCCTTCTCTTTCTATTGCACTTATATTATATATCTTATGCATTGCATAATCAATCTGTTTGATAGAATATTAAATAAATGGAACCATATAAATAGGAATATATTGAATTCCATTTTCTGATTTATAATCTTTCGTATGAACAACATATTTATCTTTGATTCTATTGCTGAATTTATCACAGAATAAATCTAATGATTTGTGGGATCTATAGTTTCCTGACTTAACCTCTATTGGACATATTTTATTACCTTTGGAAAATAAGAAATCAATTTCATATAGATGATTAGAATTATCACTATTCATTGTGTAATAAAATAAATTGTTGCCTTTCGCCAACAACATTTGAGCTACGACATTTTCGTACACATATCCTAAATTAGTATCAAGTTTATTTGATAAGAGTTTATTGTAGATGATATTTTCGGTGAAATCTTTATCTTTGAATATAAGTGTTATAAACAATCCTACGTCAGAAAGAAATAATTTATAACGATTAATATCCTTTTCTAGAGACATACCAACATTAGGGTTGTTTGCATGATATGCAATATTTACAGTGAATGAACTAAGCATATCAGGAATTAATTCTCGAACTCTATTTGATCTTATGCCATTTTTTGCGGTTGATAAAACATATCTTGATGCATTACTGCTTAAATTTGCTGGTATAGCATCATAAATGTCTCCTGCAAGTCCAGTTCCATCGATTTTGACAAAGTCTTCTTCATATAAGTCTATAATTTCTCTTTTTACTTCGTCTACTACTTGTAAATTGTTGCTTTCTAGATATGATTCTATAGCTTGAGGCATGCCACCTATAAGCATATAAAGTCTGAAAGTGCGCATAAGATTTCTATGTAGTGCATTACCAGCAGGCTTTTTACTCTTCATTAGTAGTTTTATTGTATCTGCAGTCATAATGTCACCAATAGCCCATAAAAACTCTTCAAAGTCCATAGGATACATAGATATCTTGTGTTCTTCACTAGGTATTAAAATGTCTTTGGTGTTTTTCTTGATGGATAAAAGAGATCCAGTTTCAATATATTTGTATCTTCCATCAGCCACCAGATATTTAATTGCTTGTCTAGCTTTTGGAAGGAGTTGTACTTCATCAAAAATTATGACTGATTCATTCTCATATAAGCGAACACCTGTGAATTGTTGAAGTTGTAAAAAGAAAAAGTCTAGATTGTACATGTCATCGAATAATTCGATGATTTCCTTACTTGTATGTGCAAAGTCTATTAGTATGTATGATTTAAATTCTTTTTCTGCAAACTCTTTAGCAATTGTACTTTTTCCTATACGTCTCGCTCCTTTGATTAGTAATGCATATTTATCACTTCGATTTTCTTTCCACTCAAGTATTTCATTGTATATTTTTCTTTTGAAAACAGATTTTTCCATAGATTATCACCTCACATTTTCTATTATAACTTGAATTAGAGTGCAAGTAAACGCAGAAAATACGCAAATCCCCGTTCGTATAAGTGTCAAATATACGCAAATCCCCGTTCGTATAAGTGCCAAACATACGCAAATCCCCGTTCGTATGAGTGTTAAACATACGCAAATCCCCGTTTAAATACATGGAATGTTTTGAAATCATCTTTGCGACTGATTCATTTTTCTATTGTTTCATAGAATAATGGTAAAATATATTACAAGAGAGGTGACTGAAGAAATGAACTTTATAGATCACGCAATATCAGAAATCATAAATGGTGAAGTCTTTGTAGAGGCAATGGCTGATATATATGAATATCCAGAGGTAAGAGGTGAATTAGAAAAGTATCCTTCGTGGATTAAGAATATTATTGCTGTTATTGATTATGATACGGAACTAGGTATGGATGGATTAGATTTAAAATCATATGCTGATGCTGTGAAAGTATTTGATGAGATAGGACTTATAGAAGAAGCAGGAGTACTTCGTGATTATGATAATGATATATCAGAAGAGAATGCTGAGAAATGCTATGAGAGATTAGCTATTAATAATGATTATGATGTTTTTTGGAATAAGGTCTATGTTTATGCTGATGAGAATATATCTGATAATAAAGACCGTTTATAACAACTTGTATAAATCCTTTTTTTGTAATAAATCTCTTTTGTATAAACAACATTTACATATTATGGTACAATAAGTAAAGAAATATTTTGAATACAAAACTAACTTTAAGTGAACCTTAAAGTTTGATTGTAATAGTAGGGGATGTTGCAAGAGAAAATGGTTAGTTTAATATTTTTTAATGTGATATTACTATAGAGATTGGAGAAGAAAAATGAGAAAAAAAACAACAAGTACAAAGGCAACTACTGTTAAAACAGAAACAGCTAAAAAAGCTGCTCCTGCAAAAGAAACAACTAAGAAGACAACAGCTGTAAAGGCTGAAACTAAAAAGGTAGAGCCTGTAAAGGAAACTGCTACTAAGGTAGAAGTAGTAAAGGAAGCTGAACCTAAAAAGGAAACAGCTAAGAAGACTACAGCTACAAAGAAAACTACAACTAAGAAAGCTGCTCCTAAAAAGACAGCTGCTAAGAAAACTGCAGCTACAAAAACAGAGGCAGTTAAAGAGGATGTTCCTGTAAAGGAAACAACTGCTAAAGTAGAAACAGTAAAGGAAGCTGAACCTAAAAAGGAAACAGCTAAAAAGACTGCAACAAAGAAAGCAGCAACTAAGAAGACTACAGCTACTAAGAAAACAACAGCTAAAAAAGCTGAAGCTAAGAGTGAAGCTGTAAAAGAAGAAGCACCTAAAAAGACAACTAAGAAAGCTACTACAAAGAAGACAACTAAGAAGGCTACAGCTGCTAAGAAAGAAACAGTTAAGAAGGAAGAACCTAAAGCAAGCGAAACAGTTGCTCCGGAAGTAGAAAAGAAAGTTGAAGTAGAACCTGAAGTAGTTGTTCAGGAAACTCCTGTTGAAGAAGCACCTGCTCCAGCTCCAGTTGATTTAGGACCACGTAGAAGTGTAGCATTCATCGGCTCTGAATGTTATCCATTTGTAAAGACTGGTGGATTAGGAGACGTTATGTCTGCTCTTCCTAAGAGTCTTGCTAAATTGAATTGTGATGTTAAGGTTATTATTCCTAGATATAAGTGTATTCCTCAGAAGTTCCAGGAAAAGATGGAATATAAAGGTTCATTCTCTATGGACTTATGTGCTGATGGTAAACAGTATTATGTAGGTATTATGGAATACCAGGAAGATGGCGTTGTTTATGATTTCATTGATAACGATGAATTCTTCTCTTGGGGTAATCCATATACTAATCTTATCGATGATATTCCTAAATTCTGTTATTTTGGTAAAGCTGCTCTTGCTGCACTTAACTATTTAGATTGGACACCTGATGTTGTACATTGTCATGACTGGCAGGCTGCATTAGTTCCTCTATACTTAAGAACATGCTTTAAAGACAGTAATGTAGGACGTGCAAGTTGTGTACTTACTATTCATAACTTAAGATTCCAGGGAATCTATGATAGAAAGACTATTCAGTACTGGTCAGGACTTCCTGATTATGTATTCAATAAAGACTGCCTCACACAGAATTGGTTAGATGCCAATATGTTGAAGGGTGGTATTACTTATAGTAATGTTGTCACTACTGTAAGTAACACATATGCTGGTGAAATCCAGACTGAAGAATATGGTGAAGGTCTTGAAGAACACTTAAGATATCATCATAACAAGCTTGTAGGTATCGTAAATGGTATTGATACAGATATCTGGAATCCAGCAACTGATAAGCTATTAGCTGCTCCATATGATAGCCAGAATGTTATTGAAAACAAGAAAGCAAATAAGAAAGCTTTACAGGAATCATTAGGATTAGAAGTAGATGATCATAAGATTGTTATTGGTCTTATTTCACGTTTGACAAACCAGAAGGGTCTAGATCTTGTGAATAATGTCATTCCACATATTATGGATGAACATACACAGGTTGTTGTATTAGGTACAGGTGATGCTGAATATGAAGATGCATTCCGTTATTATGAAAACCAGTATAAGGGTAACTTCTGTGCTTATATTGCCTACAATGAAAATGTAGCTCATAACATCTATGCTGGATGTGATGCATTATTAGTACCATCTAGATTTGAACCATGTGGATTAACTCAGTTAATTAGTATGAGATATGGTTCAGTACCAATCGTAAGAGAAACAGGTGGATTAAAAGATACAGTACAGCCTTATAACTTATTTGATAACACTGGTAATGGATTTACATTCGATAGATATGAAAGTGGACTTTTATATGATGCAATCAATCGTGCTAAGACACTTTATTTCGAAAATAGAACATACTGGGATGACATGGTAGTTCGTAACATGAACAAAGATGTCTCTTGGGAACAGAGTGCAAAACACTACAAAGATATGTATGTAGGATTAACACCTAAATATTAATGTGAACAAAAATGGGTAATTTAAAATAACTAGGGGTTTCCTATATTTTAGTTATTATGAATCACGGGGTGAAAGTCACCCCGTGATTCTTTATAGTCTAGAAGTCTATTTCAGAAATATCTAAATCTAACGATGAGTCTTCATCGTTATT
>UQGS01000080.1 GCA_900540685.1 uncultured Catenibacterium sp.
TCACACCCCTGACTTTTTCAAAGCTTGAGTAAACCCCAAGTCTATTTAGTTACTCAAAAAGACTTGAATGGGGGAATATTCAAGTCTTTTTTTCTGCTTTTCTTTTCGTTTATTATTATAGCACGAACTGTAATCGCTATCAATAATTATTTTACATATACCCAATCTCTCCATATAATGGTAAAGTATTGATATGGAGGAATTACAGAATGTTGGAAAATAAAAAGAATGTATTATTTGACATGGATGGACTACTCATTGATAGTGAAGCTTTAGGAATCAAGATGTGGGAAAAGGTATTCGCTAGTCATAATGAACCATTTAATCCAGAAGCTGCTTATAAAACAATTGGCTCAAACGGTCTAGCAGCACAAGAAATGCTGGAGAAAATCACAGGTAATAGATACTACTTTACTCGCTTTAGAGAAGATAAAATTAAAGAAACAAGAAAATACTTAGAAACAAACCCTATGCCAGTAAAAAAAGGAGCACATGAACTATTAACTTACTTAAAAGATAATGGTTATACTCTTGTTTTAACAAGTTCAACTTTTGAACCAGATGTACTATTCTCACTAAAGTCTGCTGGTTTAGACAAGTACTTTGATAAGTTTGTATGTGGTGATCATGTTACTCGTGCTAAACCTAATCCGGAGATATTTAATAAAGCTATAGAACTATACAACCTTAAGAAAGAAGAAACATTTATTCTAGAAGATTCTAGAAACGGTATTATTGCGGCAGATGCTGCAGGTATTGATGTTATTGGAGTACCTGATTTAGTAGATATTAGTGATATGACACAATCACATCTACTATGTCTTAAGGAAAATCTTCTGAAAGTACTAGATTTAATTAAATAATTTAAGAATACAAACCTCTTATCACCTCTAACATGATACAATAGAAAAGGAAGGAGGTTTTTTGATGGATTATAATGGTTTAAGTATTGTATCACCACAATATTATCCTGATGATGAAAAATGGAATGATTTCTTTAACCTTTGGTTTCAGGGCTATGATCTGAATACAGATACCACAGAACGTTTTCATTATTTGATCTCTCATTCAGATTATCTTGTTATGGTTCAAAGATCACTTGATGATAATTCAGATTATGAAATCATATCTGTATCTAATGAACAACAACAATCCTATTTACCTGCTTTCACTAATATAAAGGAGATAACAGACTATATAGACCTTCCAGAACCACAAATAGGATACCAGGTAGAAGTAATGGTAGCATCTTATAAACGTCTCTTAGACGAGATATATACACGTACAGAAGGTTTAAGTGGTTTAGTGATTAATCCTTTCTCACAGAAGCTAGTAGCTGATGAGAAGCTTTTAAATAGTATTGGACACAATACAACTACAGGTATTAATCATCAAGAAGATTTACCTAGTCTTGTACCTGCTAATTTAAAGTTTAGAAAGAACATGAAGATCTATCATTCTAATGGTAAAGATCCTCATGCAAAAGAGTTGTTAAAAGAGAGTGTAGAAGACCTTATGGAGGATGGGGTCTTTGCTTGTCCTGTACTTGTAAATAAGAAAGACTTATATACAAATAAGACAGGAGAACTATCATTACATACAGGTGCTGATATTTATATCAAACCTCTTATGTGTTCTCATGCTGATCCTAATAAACTTTATATTAGTTTATTTACAGGATTAGATGATGTAAGAAGAGTAGATATGAGTCATGATGAACCTGATATGGAAATGATTATTACATGTCAATCTTTTGAATCATACAAGGATGTATTGTTTTCTAGTAATGCATTCTGTGGTATTCTCATTAATCCTTTTACAGATCATCTAGGGTTTTCTAAAGACATGCTAGATGAAATGTTTTATAATAAAGAAACTATCAACTAAGGAGGAAAAGAAGTTGAATTACAAACCTTTAAAAGATGGTCAGTCATTTACTACTACAAAATGGGCTGAATCCCTTGAAGCATGGAAAAAGGCTCAGACTGACAAGGAAGTCGCTTATAGTGCATTCCTTAAGAACTTAACAGAAGCACATTATTATGGTTATATGAATTTACCAGAAAATGGTGAAAATATTGATTATGATCATTCATTCTTTACTATCTCACCACAGGATGGAAGTAAGAACTTTATTTCTGTCTATACTACAATGAAAGAATTAGAAAGCAGTCTTGCGAAACCTGAAACATCTATGCCAGGTAGAAAAGTAGCTGCAGTAGAAGTTAGCTATGCTTTTCTTGCGAGAGAATTAACACTTGCGGATAGTGATCAGATTGATGGTATTGTGATTAACCCATTTAGTGATGACTATATTCTTACAAGAGAAGAATTAGTAGAGATTTCTCAACGTTGCTGTTCAGGTTTAGACCGTACAGAAAACTTAGGCTCTACTCCAGCAAATATCTTTATTAAAGAATTCTGGAAAGTATTCCAGAATGAAGAAGATGATGATCAGAGAGCTGAAGTCTTTAGTCATATTCTTGAAGCATTAAATAAAGCTGCACTTGCGATACCTATTATGGTTAGAAAAGATGATTTAGTCGTAGAAGATGGACAGACATTTATTGCTAATCCAAATACTGATTTAGCTATCAGAATGTTATCAAGTGAAGATCATGGTGATCATGCAAACATTGTTCCTCTATTTACATCACAAGAAGATATTGAAACATTAGATGGATGGAATGCAGAAGATGAAGAAAGAAAAGCACTTCTTATGACTTCTGATCTAGAAACACATCTTGTAGGACTTAATAATGGTGAAGGATTCGATGCTATCGCTATTAATCCATTTACTGATAATATTGTACTTACAAAAGAAATCCTAACTACAATGGGATATATGGATGAGGAGGAGTAAAAGAATGAGTAAACCATTATTAAATACAACACCAGTAGAAACAACTGATAAAGAATGGAAAGAAAGCTGTGGAAAATATGGAGAAGCTTCTTTTACTGCAACTAAACTAAATGATGACTTAATGCATGCATTCAAGACTTATACATTCCTTACATATATTTCTGTAGAAGATGGAGATGAAGATTCTTTCTTCCTACAGACAGTATATGATGATGACGGTGATGAATGGTATGCTATTTATTCTACTGTAGAAGGTGCAAAAGAATCTTCTATTCTAGAAGATGCTGATTTCCCAGATCGTCAGAATGTATTAGTAGAAGTAGACTATGAATTCTTATTAAATGAATTATTCAATACCGGTGATGATGAAATCTATGGTATTGTGATTAACCCAGAAACAGATGCATTCACACTTGATAGAGATTCATTAAGTCATATGGGTGTAGAAGAAAATGAAGGTGTAGACCACCATGAAACAATTGGTCATAGAGTACCAGGTAACATGGAATTCTCTTGGTTATATAATGAATATATGGAAGCAGAAGGCGATGATGAAAAAGACAAATTCCAATCACTTATGGAAGATGTCGTTGAACGCTCATGTCTTGCTTTAATGGTTATTGTGGATAAAGCAGATCTAGTTACTTTACCAGATGGTACATATGATTTAAAGAAGGAAGGTTCTATGATTATTCCTTCATTATCTGCAGAAGATGATGATGGTAATGAATTAAGCTATTTACCACTCTTTACATCTAATGAACAGATTGATAAATGGGGTATCAAAGATAATGTTGAATTACAGGAAGGACAGGTATTAGTCAGCCAGTGTCGTCCATTTGATCAGCATATTGCAACATTCTTAGGAGCTGGAGAGTATGATGCTTTATTAATTAACCCTTTTGATCAGGCATTTATTATCAACAAGAAATTCATTGAGGCTATTAGTGGTAATCTTGAGGAAGAAGAAACACCTGCTGCATAATTAAACTAAAGGGAGACACAACATGAAGAAACTATGGAATGAATTCAAAGAATTCGCATTTAAAGGAAATGTCATTGATATGGCTGTCGGTGTAATTCTAGGTACTGCCATTACTGCTGTTGTCACATCCCTTGTACAGGATATTATTATGCCTGTACTATCTGCAATCATTAAGATTCCATCTGATATTACAGAATTAACTCTTAAGATTAATAATATTAATATCAAGTATGGATCATTCCTTTCTAACCTCATTAACTTCTTATTAATGGCTTTCTGTATCTTTATCTGCATTAAAGCGATTAATAAGGTCATGAGCTTCCGTAAGAAGGAAGAAGAAAAAGCAGCACCAGCACCAAAGCCAGAAGACATTGTATTATTAGAAGAAATCAGAGATCTTCTAAAAGAAAAAAAATAAGCACCTAAGTGCTTATAAAGAAGGATCTTCAAGATCATCATTAAGATAAGTCGTTCTCTTAGACTTATCTTTTTTTATTTGGTCTGTACTAAAAGTGACTGTTTCTTTTGTATTGGTAGGTGCTGTATTTACAAGATTGACACCTAATGACCATTCTTCTAGTTCTTCCTCTAGAGTATCTGCATCCTTTGCTTTTACTTTAATAGCCATACACTTCACCTCTTTCGAATTAATTATATACATAATGAACTCTTTTTAAAAGCGAATAATAATGTTAAAATATGGGAAAGGAGTGTATTTGTTATGATAATAGACTTAAACCAGATCCTATCTATTTTTAATATAGATTATGAAATTGTAAAGGACAATAACAAACTAGGGGGAGCATCTCTTCCTAAACAATTCAACCAGGGAGGAGAAATAGAAGCGACCTTCCTCTCACGTAAATTTAAATTGATTTATGATCCAGACAGAATAAAACCAGAATGGGATCAAGTAGGACATAAGAACTATGCGATGCTATTTATGGAAGATAAGCCAGGCATCATCTATCAGAAAAAAGGTTTAACTTCTCAATCAGGATGCTTTGTATTAAAGTATGAAGGTGTTAAATATAAGATGTATAGAGTAGGTTTAGAAACAGGTTATGTATATCCTATCTATGAAGGTTCTAAACTAGTAGCCTGCATTATGGCAGATAAATCTATCTTCAATGAATTAAACCTCTATCATATTTATGCTTTAAATAAATCATATAGTTATATTTCATGTATATTTGGCTTATATCTTGATGCATGTATCCAGTTAAAGTATGGTCCTCTAATCACTTCACCAAACTTTATTGCTGGAAAGAGCTTAAAGAAGAAATATGATCCTGCTTTTATTGAAAAAATAAAGGATATGGAGAAATAAAGCGTAACAAACATATTGTTGTTATACAAAAAGTATGCTAATATGACTTTGGGAGTCGTATTACGATTATTATAGCTCTTGGAAAGGTCTGAAATAGGGAGTCAGATCTTTTTTTATTTATGTTCATACTTAGTTCATATACCAGGATTATAGTAATAACTGTAAAGAGGGCCACTCCCTAATAATAAAAGCGTCCTGTTTACGATTCATAAATAAAACTCCCTTCTAATTGTATTAAATTGTTTTTTAGAACCACTGGCTCTCCTCCAGTGGTTTTTACTTGTTTAAAAATAGCAGGAGACTATAATATATGTAGATGCCGGCTTAGCTCAGTAGGTAGAGCAATACACCCGTAATGTATAGGTCACAGGTTCGATTCCTGCAGTCGGCACCATTTACTTTGGTAGTTTCTATCAAAGTTTTTTGTTTAGACGACACATATATTTTGTCTATTGTAGATGAGTAGTAGGTATTTTAAATATATATGACAACGATAAGTGAGGTTACTTTAGGGATACGGACTGCTGCCACAAAATGATGGAGATATCATTCGATGGTTTGAACAGTCTATGTCGTTAAGGTATAGACTAATGTAGTTACATCGCCCTTTAGAACTAAAGCCCAAACGGAACATATATACGATTGGATATATGGTTTTTCATTTGAAAGCTAACTATTGCATAATTATCAGATGGAACAATTGTTTCTTATAGAAAGGTATCCTCATCTGATGTAACTCCAGCTCTAGATATCAATATCAAAAAGAGTAAAGAATCAGGTGGAGTCAAACAACAAAAAATTCATTTTGTAAAGGAAAAAAATGACTAAAATACAAGATTATAGATTCCTCAATTGTAAAGTAGATATATGTGAGAAATAGCGTTTGAATTGTAACGGCAAATGCGTTACAGTGTAAAAAACAAGGAGGTGTGATTATGGGAAAATCAGCAACATTAAACTTAAGAGTAAACCCAGTCGTCAAAGAGAGGGCAGAAAAAGTATTGTCTCAGTTAGGTGTTCCTATGTCAACAGCGATTGATAT
>UQGS01000081.1 GCA_900540685.1 uncultured Catenibacterium sp.
GGGCCACGAGATAAATCTCCTTTTTTATCGTGTCCTTTTTACAGGGTCCATTTTACTCTTACAACAACCTTTTCATAATATTCATAGTGTTCTGATGCACAATCATTGAAATCATCCCATCCATTTTCTATCCACTTAGATAGGTACACCTTATTGTCATCAATAGTGAGTACATTCTCCTGTGGATTCATCTTAAAATGAAACCTTCTAGGATAATAACAAACCAACTCTTCATCCTGACTTATAATATGCACATTTTCACCTATGATACATAAATTATAGGTGTTTATTTTCTTGATATTAAGCTCTGTGACAGTTTCTAATATTTCATCTGGTAAATACTTATAAAGGATCATAATCCCCTTATTATAGTCTCCCTGCAAGAAATAGAAGTAGTTATTTAGGAATACAGGCTTTCCATATAATACATTCTTCTGGCGTTTAAAAGGCTGAATAACCTTCCTGTTTTCATAATCATAGAAAGATATCATAGAACCCTTGTGATTCTTGTGGAACTCATAGAATTCAACATAATCACTTATTGCATATCCAAAACGTGTTTGTCCTTCTATATTATCGATAGTTGTACCATTAACTTGATTAAATTGAATAATATTCATAGTGCACCTCCTACCTCAATTCTGACTACTCCCACGGGCAAGCCCGTGGGGTTCTGATTGCCAAGTGTAGCTTGTAATCGTACATCATTTTCAGACTTTGGAGTTACAAGTGTAAATCTATTTGAATCAGAACTTTCATTACCAAGCAGTCCAGCGACCACATTAACGGTAAATTTCTACTTTCGTAAGGAAGTATAATCAATCTCCCTGAATATGTTTTACGCTATCTTAATTCCGCTATTTAATACCTTGATCTCGTTAACCTTAATCCATTCGATTAGGGCTTTTTCTTTGCTGTAACACTTATCAAATTCAGAAATACATTTGTTTTTATCTATATCTTGGGTTCTGTAATCGTAACAGTATAATAGGAATGATGAATACCAGTCTCGTTGTACCTCTGTACCATCTTGCAGCTTATACATTCGGTCAGATAATCTCTTTTTAATATAGTCATCAACAGTATGGTCGTACTGTGAGGCTCTATAATCATTAGATACTTCAATATATGTACCACCTGATACCTTGAATTTCTGTTCTACAGCAGTTTGAAACCCAGAAGGACATCTATTCTTTATGGATTTGCCAAAGCGCTTTTTACTATTAAACTTGCCTTTACTATTGACCGTAGTTTCTTTAGCTCTTCTCATAAGCTTACCTGCATTTTTGGGTTCTGTGATAAATACATCTCCAAGACTTCTTAAATGGTTAGCGTCTTCATTTATTGCAAGCTGTCTGTTTATGGCATTGATGCGACATAGTTCAGAGTGCTTTGTTTTCAGCTTCTTATAATGATTTGAATAAATCCAAATTTTACGGCCTTTTTTAACAGTACCATCATCATTATAATTCTGCGGATTAGTTGCACGTCTTGACCTGTCCATAGCACGGTAAAGCAGACGTTCTTTTCTCTCAGAAGTCTGAATACTGTTGCCACGCTCTGAAAGATTCTTCAAGCCCACCTCAGTATCAGATGTATAAGCAACAGTCTGTGTACCAATATCAGCACCTATCATACCTTTGCCGAGCTTATGTCTTGGATTGCCATGCTTATCATATTTTGGCTTCGCTTTACCCTCGATAGTAAGATGCAGATATACTCTGTATTTACCTCTTATCATCCTGGGAACAAGCGTAACATAGCAGGGTCTGTATGTATCTATGCAATAGCCATCTTTAATAAGAGTGTTGACAGCCTTGTCATCCAGAATCTCAGATTCGGCAAGATATGATAAAATGGCATCTATTTCATCCTGTTGAAATCTATCATTTATTTGTATTCCAAATACCATCCTGCCAAGTTTGAATTGAAGCTTATTATCCTTAACGAATATGCGGATACCACGATTCATCTGTTTCGCACGAATACAAGGCAGTTCTCCATATTTTGAGAAATGTAAGATATTACCATTGCCATATAAGCATTTCTCAATACCACGCCATATATCTTCGGCTTTAGTCAGAGCAAATACAGCATCTACACCATATTTCTTGCCTATTGGAATCATGGACGTTCTGCAGTATTCCCATGTAATATTATAAGCTTTCTGCATTTCATTAAGTTGTTTGGCATAAGTTTTGCGCTTATCCCTATCTTTAGTGTTACCATAAAGAAACAGTAATTTACGGTATCTCTTTGTACGCATAAGCTGGTCATAATTCTTTCTCATAAGACCTACAAGTTCGTTGCCTGCTTTTCTGATCTTATTCGAAAGCTTTACAACTTTTTGTATATCAGAAGAAGACATATCAGTTTCTACAGCCAGGATATGCCTGTCAGAAAGCTTATGAAATTGTTTTAGTTGTCTTTTATGTTCTTTATCAGTTATCATTTTTCTGCTCCTTAATATACTTGATTACTGTAGATACAAAATATCCTCTAGACCATAAAATACCGCATCCTGCATAGGATTGTATTAATTGTGGAAATGCCTTGAATAGTTCAATAGCACTTATATTATTTAAAGTTTTTACAACGTCACATAGAGCGACTCTTTGTGGTACATCTACAAAGATATGTATACAGTCAGGCATCACAACAAGAGCCTTAATGTGATAATAAATTTTCTGTAATATCTGTTTCAATATTTCCTCTACATTACCTTTTAATACCAGAAATATGAATTTAGAATATCTGATGATATGATACTGTATCTGATATTTTCAATACGAAGCAAGTCAAGAAATATGATACTCTCACCTTCCTCAACAGAATAGATACGTGCAGGGTTTTCAAGTTTTGTTTTCCATCCAGTAGAAATGGAGATATTTATTTGTATATTGTCACTTTTAGTTCGTGCCATTACTTTTTTCCGCAACTTGAATGATATGCTGAATTATTAGGATTGCACTGCTCTGCATGGTTATTATTGTTCGCTATATGTGCAGTATTATTAGGATTTTTCTGATCACAGTGATGGTTGTTTTGTTGTATGTGTATTCATATCATAGTTACTTTTACTAATGATCTGTTTACTTTCTATACTTTAATATACATAGATTATATATCATTTTTCTAAGTATTTATCAAGTGAAATGTGGCTTTTATTCCACACGCAAGCGTATGGTTTTTTCGCCACAAATTTATATCAAGAAGTACTACTATCAGACGGATTTTTATAAACTGCTTTTATTTGATGCTCGAATATGACAGCATTACTTGAATCATATCTTTAAAAGAAAAAAGAGGGAAAGTAATATAAACTCTCCCCCGCCTGTAGGCTTCGCAAGTTTCTACAGAACGATCACTAGAATTAATATATGTTATTTTGATTGTTTTGTCAATAATTCAAAACGGGTTTATTACTCTATTCAAAACGGGTTTATTACTCTATGATTGATTTGCTCTTACTATGTCCATTTCTCAGCTAAAAGGAAATCACGAATATTTTGATGTTTAATACCATTTCGGCTCATATCAAATTCATCAAGAGAAACTACATACTTAGGGAAATTGTCTCGGATATTATCATATGCACCAAATTCACGTTTAATTGTATCTTCTGATGCTAAGAGATATGTTACCTGAACATACAACTTTTCACCATGTTTATCACATACAAAATCAATTTCTTTTTCTCCTGTTTTACCAACAGTCACTTTATAGCCTCGACGTAATAATTCAAGATAGACAATATTTTCTAGAATGAGATTTATATCTCGCATATTGCCTCCAAAAATAGCTTCACGGATACCGTGATCTGCAATATAATACTTTTCATTTGTAGAAAGTATCTGTTTGCCTTGTAGATCAACTCGTTTCACTTGATAGAACAGATAAGCATCGCAACAATATTTGATATAGTTTAGGATTGTTTCTGGCGCAACAGTACGTTGTTCACTTTTGAGAAACTTTGCAAGAGAATTTGCAGAGAAGGTTGTACCTACATTCGCAATCACATATGCAATAATACGTTCTAGTAAATCTACATCACGTATTTTATTGCGTTTCACAATATCTTTAAGCTGTACAGAGTTAAATAAGTCGTGAAGATATTGTTTAGATGGTTCATCTGCATATTGAATATTCGCAAGATAGGGCATGCCTCCGGTAATGAGATACTTTTGAAAACATTGTTGGATTGAATTATTAGGGTAAATTGGACGATATAATTCGATGAATTCTCCAAAAGAAAATGGATAGATGACAAACTCTACATATCTTCCACCTAAATAAGTGGCAAGTTCACCTGACAATAGCTTTGCGTTTGATCCAGTGATATAGATATCACAATCCAATGATACACGAAAAGAATTAATGCACTTCTCCCAATCTTTCACTTCCTGAATCTCATCAAAAAAGAGATAGACCTTGCCATCGATATCCTTGGCACGGCAAGTAATTTCGTCATGAAGAGACTGTGCTGTCTGTAAATGAGAATAGCTTAAGTCTTCAAAATTGATGGAGATAAACTGTATTGGATTTACACCTGATTCTATAAGTTCCTGTTTAATTAGTTCTAACATAACGGATTTTCCGCAACGGTGTATTCCTGTTATTACTTTAATTAAATCTAATCCAATAAATGGACGGATACGCTTCATATAGAGATCACGTTTAATCATTTATCTCAACCCCTTTCTTATAACTAATTATGTTATATCACATATATAACTGAAATTTCATGTGTAAATCCATGTTTTGTCAGTTATAACTGACAAAATAGAGAAAATAACAAAAAATGTAAGTTACAACTGAAAAGGATGATGACTCGTATCGAGTCATCATCCTTTCTTGCTTTTCATCTACACTCTGGAATTTTTCTAGTTACTTATTTTTCTGATTGTGGCGTTTCTTATTCCATAGTGAACCTATCAACATACCGATTGCGGAGATTATTGATCCAGTTACAATCATTCCCAATTCAGGGGAATTCAGTTTATTAACAGCGATGTTGTTTGCTGTTTTGAATGTGCCATATTCAGCAAGCATATACATTACGCCAAAGAAAAGAGTGAATGCCCATTTTCCTTTTCCCCAAAAGTTATTTTTACCAATCACAACGGATACAATAAATGTAGTTACAGGAAGAATAAACCAAAGGAACATCAAGCTGTAACCCATAGCATCACTTCCACTTGTGAAAAACCAGAACACTATCATTGCATATGCCCAAATCAAAAGATAAGAGAGAATCGTAACAATCTTGCTTCTGTTGGTATTGCTTTTCACAACATTTGTACTTTCTTCAAGATAATCATAATAGTTTTTCATTTTTTCTTCTCCCTTCAATAGACAATATGAAATGACGAGGAGGAAACAAAAAAAGTAACTCTCCTTAATTGTTCAATCGTGGATTTACCATTATACTTTGAGTAGAAACAAAAATTCATAG
>UQGS01000082.1 GCA_900540685.1 uncultured Catenibacterium sp.
CCCCGACCGATCGGTTAACAGCCGATTGCTCTACCGCTGAGCTATTCAAGCACTTCAGAATGCTTGTTTATATTACCATGCAGATTACCCTTTTGCAACCCTTTTTTTGAAAAAAATGCATTTTTTTGTCTTTTTTTATTTAGTTTAGCTGTTTTAAGGCAAAAAAAAAAGATTTTGCTAGGCAAAATCTTATTCGTAGATACCACCATGACCCCATTTTTCAAATTCAGAGATAGTAACATACTGATTTGAAGCAGGAATCTTTGTAATTTTTACTAAAGCTTTAGTCAGTTCAGCAACAAACTGTTCCTTCTGTTCATCTGTATAATGACCTTTTAAGTATAATGTGATCATCATACAATTTACTTCCTGGCCTTTAAAATAAATTAACTGATTATCTTCAATATGAATCATGAATGTATCTACTGATTCACCAGGAAACATTGTAATTAACTTTCCTACAGTAGTTTTTAATTCAACTTCCTGAGAAAGAGTCAATGTCTTGTTTGTACGTAACGCTAAATATGGCATAGTTCATTCTCCTTTACAATTCATGCTATACCATATTATACAACTTTTTCTACAGTTTTACTATATTTATGACTTTTATATTAAATTATGATCTAAACAGTAGTGATACACACCATCCTCAGCCACTGATAAACATATATCATCCGCAATAGCCTTCACATTATCTGTCGCATTACCCATCGCAACACCTGTTCCTACTGCTTCTAACATCTCTATATCATTTGTCCCATCACCAAAGGCGATTGCTTCATCAGGTGTAAAATGATAATACTCTAATACTTTATGTATACCATTACCCTTTCCACCACCTGCCGGAATAATATCCACTGCTCTATTCCACCAAGCTGTAATTTGTGCACCTTCTACACCTTTCATTAAAGCCTCATGTTCATTCTCATATCCACCACACATGATCTGATAGATATCTTCATTCACAAATGCATCAAAATCTTCTGCTACATTCACTTTCTGTTTAGAGAATGCATAATAATCATCCAAGTCTTGATCTGTGCCATTGGCTTTACTATCATCTTTACTTGCAAGAGACACAGACCTATTAATAGAAGATGCATTATCTATAATTCTTAATACGTCTTTATGTGGGATTGGATGACTATATAAAACATGTCCTTCCTTATCAAAACAATAAGACCCATTAAAAGAAAGTATGGCATCAAATGTCACTCCTTCAAAAGTAGGTACACTTAAAGGATGTCTCCCTGTCGCAATACATATCTTTATATTATTAGCCTGTAATCTCTGCAAAGTTTCTATAGTAATATCGGAAACACTACGTGTTTCCATATTACTTAAAGTTCCATCAATATCAAAAAATGCAATCTTAATCATATCAATTCCTCCACGAGTTTATTCTAACATAAAAAGAGAGGATTACCCTCTCTTAGTCTAACTGTTGACAGAAATCTTTCAGAACTTTATATGATTCTTCTAGTGCTTTCTGCTCATCTTCTTTCATATTGATTTCTACGATTTCCTTAGCACCTGTTTTGTCAATAATAGTAGGAACACTTAAGAAGATATCATTCATACCATACTGCCCATCTAAATGTACAGATACTGGATAGATTCTATTTTCATTAAAGAGAATAGATTTCACAATGGCAGTTGTTGCAGCCGCAATACCATAACATGTATTACCTTTACGGTTAAAAATCTGCCATCCATCTTCAATAACAGCATGTCTTAATGTTTCCTTAGTGGCATCCTTAGTACGTTCTGCATTATCTTTTAATACATCTTCTACACTCTTACCACCAATAGTGGCACTAGACCATGTGACCATTTCTGAATCACCATGTTCACCACATACATAAGCTGATACACTCTTTGCATCTAAATGATACATATCAGCTAAACGACAAGATAATCTTGCACTATCAAGAGTTGTACCACTACCAATTACCTGGTTCTTTGGTAAACCTGATTCCTTCCAAGTAATATAACTCATAATATCTACTGGGTTAGATACAACAATAAAGATACCATTAAATCCTGAAGCCATTGTAGAATTGACAATAGACTTAATAATCTTAATACTTGGTGCTAACATCTGTAAGCGGTCATGAGAATCTTTAGGCATTGGTGCTGATGCTGTAATGATGACTACATCCGCATCCTTACAATCAGAATAATCCCCTGCTTTTACTTTAATATTTCTATTCATGAAGTAAACTGACTGCTGCATATCTAATGCTTCACCATATGCTTTTTCTTTATTAATATCAATTAACACAATTTCTTCACAAAGTCCCTGATTAATAATTGAATAGGCAGTAGTAGCACCTACGTTACCTAAACCAACAATAACTACTTTAGAATCCTTAAAACTCATTTTAGTTTTTCCTCCTTGAATTGTTAATATTGTAGCACAACTGTCCTATCAAATGTATAATAATGACCAAGAGAGGTTAAATATGAAAACAAAAGTACTATTAAAAAAAGGTGAAGGCCGTACTATTAATGCAGGCGGTTTATGGATTTATGACAATGAAATCAAGGAGATACATGGACATTTCAAGAATGGGGATATTGTAGATGTTTATGCCCATAATGAGTATCCATTAGGTAGAGGTTATATTAATCAGAATTCTAAGATTAGAATTCGTTTAATGACTAGAAATATTGATCAGGAGATTGATTCTGATTTCTTACGTATGAGATTACAGAATGCCTGGGATTATCGTAAGAAGACAGTAGATACATCTAGTTGTCGTATTGTGTTTGGAGATGCTGATTTCTTACCAGGTTTAGTGATTGATAAGTTTGAAGATGTATTAGTTGTACAGTCTCTTGCATTAGGTATTGATGCCTTTAAGGAAGAGATTGTAGAACTTATGAAGGATATTCTACTACAGGATGGCATTACTATTAGAGGTGTATATGAACGTAGTGATGCCAAGGAACGTACTAAGGAAGGTATGGAAAGAGTTAAAGGGTTTATTGGTGAACCTTTTGATCCTCATATTGATATAGTAGAGAATGGTGTTAAGTATCATATTGATGTGGCAGAAGGACAGAAAACTGGTTTCTTCCTTGATCAGAAATATAATAGACTTGCGATACAGAAATTATGTAAAGATGCTAAGGTATTAGACTGTTTTACTTATATTGGTACTTTTGCACTCAATGCTGGTATTGCAGGAGCTCAAAGTGTTTTAGGTGTGGATGCATCTCAGTTTGCGGTAGATCTTGCGAATGAAAATTCTAAGTTTAATGGTTTAGAAGATACTGTTAAGTTTGAGTGTCATGATGTATTTGATTTCTTACCAGAATTAGAGGCTCAGGGAGAGTTATTTGATATGGTCATATTAGATCCCCCTGCTTTCACAAAGTCTCGTGCATCTATTAAGAATGCGATTAAAGGCTATCGTGAGATCAATATGAGAGGTATGAAATTAGTAAAAGATGGTGGATATCTGGCTACATGTTCATGTTCTCATTTTATGGACTATGATACATTTACTAAAACTATTGGACAGGCTGCAAAACTTGTACATAAGAGATTAAGACAGGTAGAGTTTAGAACACAGGCTGCAGATCATCCTATTTTATGGAATGGTGATGAGAATAGCTATTACTTGAAGTTCTATATCTTCCAGGTTGTAGATGAAAAGTAATGAATGGAAAACGGTAATACTTGATTTATTTACAGAAAATCGGAATTTGTGGAGGATTGGTATGAAAACACTGTATTTGATTGGCGGTACAATGGGTGTTGGCAAAACAACAATCAGCAGACAGTTAAAAAAAGACTTGCACAACAGTGTTTTTTTGGACGGTGACTGGTGTTGGGATGCCGATCCGTTTCAGGTAACGGAAGAAACAAAAGAAATGGTCATGCGCAATATTTGCTTTCTGTTGAACAACTTTCTTCGTTGCACCGCTTACGATAACATTATTCTTTGCTGGGTCATGCATGAGCAATACATCATCGATAGCATAATCAATGAGTTGGACACAAGCGCTTGCAGAGTCATAAAAATATCCTTGATGACGGACGAAACAAATCTGAGAAATCGGTTGTCATCCGATATTGCTTGCGGACTCCGCACTGCCGATGTCATTGACAGAAGCGTCGGAAGGATTCGTATGTATCAGGTACTTGATACCGTAAAAATTGATACAAGCAATAAAACCGTTCGTGAAATTGCAGATGAGATTCTGAAACTTTAATACTGACAAATTCCAGTTTGTATAACAGGAAAATTTAAATTTAACGCTTGAAAAAAGGAGAAATAAACATGGCAAAGAAAGAAGAAAGATTTGAAGTTACATTTAGAGACGGAAGTCAGCTTAAGGATGAAGGAGTTCGCCAAATCCTTGTAGATAAGGAGACTGGGGTTAACTATCTTTGTTGGAAATCTGGATATGGAGCGGCTATTACACCTCTTCTGGATTCAGAAGGAAAAGTCATAGTTACAAAGTAAAATCGAAAGTTGGAGGATACACGCATGAAAATTGTAATCATTAATGGAAGTGCCAGAAAAGGAAATACGCTGGCAGCAATCAATGCATTTATAAAAGGAGCGTCAGAAAAGAATAAAATTGAAATCATTGAACCCGACAAACTCAACATTGCACCATGCAAGGGATGTGGTGTCTGTCAATGCTCTAAGGGATGCGTCGATAAGGATGATACAAATCCTACAATTGATAAAATTGCTGCCGCAGATATGATTCTTTTTGCTACACCAGTTTATTGGTGGGGAATGTCAGCACAATTGAAACTTATCATTGATAAGTGCTACTGCCGTGGATTGCAGTTAAAAAACAAAAAAGTTGGCACAATTGTTGTAGGTGGTTCTCCCGTAGGCAGTATCCAGTATGAGCTGATTGATAAGCAGTTTGACTGTATGGCAAAATATCTTTCATGGGATATGCTTTTCAAAAAATCATATTACGCAACAGCCAGAGATGAACTTGAAAAAAATAAGGATTCCATGAACGAACTTGAGTGGATCGGAAAAAATTTATAAAACACACACCAAATTCCAGGTTGTTGATGAAAAGTAATGAATGGAAACAGTAATACTTGATTTAGCCAATGTAAAAGGATTTTGACATGCATAATAAGTGATGTCAAAGCTATTTGATAGACAATAGTGGGTATTCTTCCTACAATAAAAGTGCAAGGAGGTAGAGTAGCATGGAACTTGATATTGGAAGCAAAATCAAGGCAGCCCGAATTGAAAAAGAATTAACACAAGAACAGGTTGCCGAATTATTGGGTGTGAGTCGCCAGACCATCTCAAATTGGGAAAGCGAAAAATCTTATCCAGATATTACCAGCGTCATTAAAATGAGCGAATGCTACGATGTCTCTCTTGACTATCTGTTATGAAATGACGATTGTCAAGCGGAAATATCATATTTCTTTGGGTA
>UQGS01000083.1 GCA_900540685.1 uncultured Catenibacterium sp.
TCCCTCAATACGAAAAACTGAGATTCCGTCAAAATACACTCAAAAACAGAGTTTTGAACTCTCTTTCCGTAATTCAAACACGCCCTTGCTACATTGCGTAAACGTTTCGCACCATGAGCCGAGGTAATGTTTACATCATAAGTAATCAATACAAACATACACTACTTGATTAAAAATACTGGATAATCATCAATATCCTTACGAATGAATCTCGCCAACAACATTGCTTGAACATAAGGAAGAAGACCTATACTTACCTTTTCATTTAAATAAGGATGAATAATCTGCTCCTTCTTTTTGTTTTGCCAAGCAGACAATATAATCTTACGCCCCGAGTCTGTCATGACGATACCTTCGTCACCCTGCTTGATGAAATCTTTGATGGTAATCTGTTTTCTGTTGATTAAAGATAGAACCAATCTATCACCCAAATATGCTCGCAACTCCTCCATCATATCCAAAGATAAAGATGCACGCCCTGGTCTTAAAGTATGCATAAACCCTACGTATGGGTCTAAGCCAACAGTCTCCAAAGCCGATGTCATATCATTACATATAAGAGTATATACGAAAGATAACATCGCATTAATCGCATCTTTTGGTGGACGACGATTGCGACCTTCAAATACAAATTCTTCTTTCTGGTTTAGAAGAAGACGTGAGAAAACACCAAAATAAGCAGTGGCAGCTTCTCCTTCTATTCCCCTCACACTATCTATAGATTCAGCATTTAAAACTCTTCTTTTACATCGAAGCAATTCCTCGCAAACATATGCTATAGCCTCATCATCTCCATTGTCTCTAATAAAGCGACGCAAGATATTACGATAGTTTTGGATTTTACCTCCAATGAAGAGTTTACAGAGATGAAGAGCATAATTAGACTCATCAGAATTCTTATATTGTGCTTTTCTCAACAAAACGTTTCCTCTAGTCGGACCTTGCGAACGGCTGATATATCTTCCTTGTGGTGAAAGGAAGGTTAGAGAAACATTGTTATCTGCACACAGCTTCATCAATCCCGGACTTGCCCCCATATATCCAAAAGTAATAATTTGCTCTATATTATGGATAGGAATACGGAATATCTCGTTTTGCTTCACAGATACCACAACATTCAACCCATCTTTACTTAGATATGCTTCAGGCGTTGTCACGTATAATGTATTAAGTAATATCCTCATATAGATTCTTATTTAAATAGGTTGATACTAGAGTACAATCACTCATTTCTGGCATACAGAGATTTACCAGAGAACAATTCTTGCAATGGTGCTGTTTGTTAGCTTTCGGCAAGATACCGCTTTTAAATACCTCATGCATCTGACGAGCACATTGAATAGTCGTACTTCTTAATGACTCAGAAATAGAAATTGTTTCTCTATGTTTTACTTCATCATAATACAATGCACCGTATGGAATATGGATACCATACATTTCTTCGAGACACATTGCCTGGGCAGCCAATTGTACTTCATCTCTTTCATCAGGCTTATGATGACCTCTTTTATACTCCACAGGGTATGGTTTCCAATATCCTTTGTAGCGATTATGAGTTATAGCATCTTCTGATGAATCAGCAGGAATAAGTTCTACAGCATCAGTTACACCATATAGTCCTAATTCTTTAGAGGCTATATGGAGGGAACGAAGCGTGATAACATCACCATTCTTCTGACGATAGAAGGGATTATCTACATTCTTGTGTAGAATCTGCCCTTCTGTCGTCAGTTTATTTTCTGCCCATTGTTGCTCGATATGAATCAAAGCCCATTGTCGAGGACAGAACATAAAGTGCTGTATCCCCGACAACATGAGCATTTCGTCTTCAGTATACATGATGATACTAAATCAATTCTTCAACTGTCACACCTGGATATATCTTATCCAACTCCTCTTGAGTAGGAACTTTAACCTCATAATCGCCAAATGCACGTGGTACATCTGTATTCTTCTTGATTTTCACCAAATCAAACAATTTATTCGCTGGAGCATTACCCAGAACAGAATCATGTTTGAACACGATTAATTTCTGAGCACTCATCAAGCCCCTTGCTGCAGAACGGTCAACATCAAACATGTTCTTCAATGCATCAAAGAATAGTTGAAGATCATCCTCTGAAAAACCTGTTTGCTTTGCAAGATTAGCAGAAATAAAACCATGACAAACATAGAGGCCATAAGGAACAGTTGCTTTGCGACCCATAGTTCTGTTGTCACCTTTCTGCTTTTCTGCTTCATTTTCTGTAGCTACCGCCATTCGAGTAATAGAATGTTCAGCAGTTGCAATTGAATCTACAGAGCGAGCAAATGTAAGCTGAATAGGACCTCTTACCTGTCCTGCATTCTTTCCTGTAGACATTACAGCACCAAAAGTACGAATATCATAATAGTTCTTGCACATAAACAAACGAGCTGCTGCCGTTTTGTCTTTTGCGCTCTTGACTTCTGAGTCATCATGTGCCTTATCTATCTCATTGTTGAGAACGGCCTTCTCCTTGATAAAAATATCATATCCATCAGCCAGACTTTTTGCTACCTGCACATAGTTGCGCACCTTACGCTTCAAGCACACATCAGTAACTAAGCCCATACCTGTCTCTGCATCCACACGAGGAAGATTACCTGCATCTGGGTCTCCATTAGGATTACCATCCTGAACATCAAAAATGTACACGAAATCAATTTTATTTTTTAATTCAGCCATAATATTTATTTTTTTAACGTTAATATTTTAATCTTTATTCTCTTCCTCTTTCTTCGTAAAGAACTCTTGTTTCTGATGATAGTATCCAATAAAGAATCTACCCTGGTCTTGAAGATCAAGATGTGCTGGAAAACCAGTTGCAGGAATCTTATCAATAATCTCCTGCTTCATCTTCTCAAAGAAGATTTTCTTTCCCTGATTCGACAATTTCTCCATATGATGTGAAGAAAGATTAAGAATTGTAGCAAACACTGAAGCTGGTGTTGCACTGGCAGCATTCATATATCTTTCACGTATGCTGCTACCTCCATTTGCATCTACTTGAATCTTATCAAGAACAGCAAAAAGACGACCACATAAGTAGCCTTGATTAATGTTACTTTTGTCCAACATAATTTCTATTTTTTTATTATTACTATTTGTTCTATTGAGATATGCCTTGATGATTGCCATACGAGCTATACGAATTGCGTCTTTACCGCCTAACTCAGCTCTTATTCTGCGAATGCATGCAGAAAATAAAGTGAATGGATATGGCGTCCCTTGGAAGATACTTTTGACAATAGCTTCAGGAAGATTAGGGGTAGCTTCAGATTGTTTCCCGTTAAGAGTGACAGCTGCAAGCATACTCTTGATTCCCATATATGGTTTCTTATCTATACGAGTATCTTTGATTTCCATATCTTTAAAATGACACAATATCTTTCCTGCAAATTCTTTCAGAGAACATTCCGACCAATATACAACGGCTATTCTAGCCGAATTTGGAGCAAGTCCAAGTATATAGAAGCGGTCTTCTAATGATGTTTTCAAACTTCCAGAATATATAGCAGTAAACACCTTGCGCACTTGCTCTATCTTAGCATTTGGATCATCATTCACTTCTTCGTTATATCCCAACAGATCAAAGAGGCTTTTTTCTGTCTGCTCTGCAGCCTCGTTATTAGAGGACGCCCAAAAAATAAATGAACGATCGCCAATTCGGAACTTATTTCGAGAATTCTTTGATAATAGTTTCAATAAAGCCGTAGTATATTTAAACTCAGCTTCTTCTGATATAGGCGCATTTAGCCCCATTTTCTTCCCATAAGAATCATAGCCAGAATTAACCTGGAAAGCAACAAGTTTAGCATTGCTCTTTCCTCCCAAGATGAACGAACTATAAGTCGTATTAACAGGCTTTTCCTTTACTCCTGTTATAAGACAGACAGCCTTCTTGTTTTCGTTTGACTTACTCTGTTTCTTTACTTGAAGAATTTCATTGTCACTAGCTGCATATCCATTTATTCCTATCACGCTGAATGTTATATTTTTTGCAAGATACTTACAGAAATCACCCCAATGCGAATCATGTTTAATAGCATTGATTGTTTCCAAACTAAACTTTTTATAGAAAGCATGTATAGCCTGCACAAAACTATTATCCGGCAAGATATTAAAAAAGTTTTCTACATCTTTTTTAAAAGCAGTCAAAGTTTTCTCATTTCGAATCATTTCTTTAGCATAATCAAAATTGTCTTTTGCTTTTACTTCTTTTAAACCTAAAATATAACCAGCATGATCTCCCATACAATGCGGTACAGGAGCTGACGTACGCTCTTCTGGACGAAACGTCAGAAGCGGCAAACCACTATCGCCTCCTAAAGGTTCAAGACGTATGAAATTTCCTTTCTCATCTAAAACAATAGAATAATAAAAATCAACATACGCCATATCCATAGGAACGATATCATCACCGCATCTATTATAATAATCATATAATGCTTTTAGTATCATTTTAAAATCTCCTCACTATTAATTGGTGGAACAATAATTACGCCATCTTTCATCTGTGGACGATAGAACATTGGCTGGATGTTCTTCTTATCAGCAAAGTCCATATCATAGAGCATGATTCCTAAGTCTTTAGTACCACCTTGCTCTTCAGATATTGGTGGAGTCAATGCCTCATCATCAGAATTAACGAGACGGAAAGAGGCAGAGAACTCACGAGTACCAAGATAAGGCTGATTGAAACATTGTCCCTTGCTTGCTCTACGCTCAAACATCTGATAATACTTCATCGGATTCTCATCTTTACCCGGCTCATGAGAAAACAAATCTCCTTCTGCCTTTCGCTTCAATACAGAACGGAACTCCATCTTTGCCCAAATTCGATAACCAACATCTTTTAAAAGCAAAGTATTTTTCTGCTGGCGTTTTTCCTCTATAAAGATGACAGATTTACCAGCTACCGCCCCCACCTCATTTCTTCTTACAGAAGTCCATTTGATAGGTTTCAACACCTCTATCTTGGTTATCTGCCAATGAATGGCAGGCTTCCAAAATATAGCCTCGAATATAGCTCGTGCAGCTGATGGAGTAATCACATCATAGCTTACACGTTCAACTTTCAGTTCGGGTCTTGTGAAGCAAGCCATATCGCCCCACACCTCCA
>UQGS01000084.1 GCA_900540685.1 uncultured Catenibacterium sp.
CAATGTTCTGTCTCAGCCCGTCTCCCGGACTGCCTGTCTATAATACCTAAAATACGCATGCTTGTAAAGTGTTTTTTGAAAGTTTTTTTATAAATTTCTTCTATAACGCAATTTTATTGCTTGTATGCTTCATAAATTGAATTTAATTATTTTATTGCTCAATCATAAAACATAGCTTATATGCCTTATTTTGCTTAATAAGGAGCAAAAAGAAAAGCATCCCTTATTGGGATGCTGTATTGGTATTTATGAAATTAAGCTAATTTCTTATAAACATCAATAAATTCCTGAGCTAAATCGATAACTACTAATGCGCACATTAAGTGATCCTGTGCATGTACCATTAATAAGTTAAGTGGAGTCTTTTCTCCTCTGATTTCAGCCTGGATTAATTCAGTCTGAGCATGATGAGCTTCGTTAACTGTTTCTTTAGCAGTCTGAATTGATTCTTCTGCCTTTTCGATATCTCCTGCTTTTGCATACTGAATAGCTTCGATTGCTGAGCTTCTTGCGCTACCAGCATTAACGATTAAGTTAATGACTGTCTGTTCCTGTTCGTCCATTTTAATTCTCCTTTAACAACAATTCCAGATTTCATCTGTGCCTCTATTATAACAATTTCTGTAAGTGATTTCAATACCCTTTCATAATATAACATAATTACTCTGAAATATATTTGAAGTGCTTACAAGCTTCTGTGATTCCTTCTTCTTCTATGTTAGTTGTAATATATTTAGCGACTGATTTAAGTTCAGGGACCGCATTGCCCATCGCAATGCCTAGACCTGTTTCTTCTATCATTTCAATATCATTACGACCATCACCAAAAGCCACTGTATCATCAATGTCTCTTCCTAACTCTTTTACGAGTTCTTTAATACCAACAGCTTTAGATGAACCCTTTAAAGTTAAGTCAAATGAACGATCACTTTGATGTCTTTGTACATCAAAATAAGGACTTAATGCTTCTACCATTACTGGAATATCTTCCTTAGAGTTCACTACAATCATCCCGATATATGTTTCGATGTTCTTATAATCAAAAGTATCAATGATTGTTTCTTCTTTCATGCCCCAGTTATTTGCGAAAGCCTGATGAACTGGATCTTTTGAATCTCTCACATAAATATAATCATTTCCTTCAAAGTAATAATTAAAATGATGTTTCTCACATAGATCCATAGTGGCTTTAATCGCTTGGGCAGGTACTACATTCTTATAAACACATTTACCTTTATATTCTACATAAGCCCCATTACAAGTGACATAACCTGAGAATGGGTATTTCATGACACCATCCACAATAAAACATTTACATCTACCTGTAGATAAGAAGACATCATGTCCTTCTTCCTTAAGCTTATCTAAAGTACGTACTGATTCAGGTGTGATTTCATAAATATCCTGATTACAATCAATTAATGTACCATCTATATCAAAAAAGAATAATTTACTCATTTTATAATCTCCTTTTCTAGCAAGTACTTCCATTATATCAAATAGATATAAAAATGAAACTAATTAAGAAAAGTCTCACAAAAACTTTATAAAAAGTTAAAAAGATGGGTATTTCTACCCATCTCACTAACATTCTCCTTCAAATACTTCTGGAAGGAATACTTTATGTGTTTTACTTCTACGTCTTACAAATAAGTAAGTAAGAATTGCTGATACAACAAGTAATCCTACAAAGAGCATGATTTCTGTTGTAGGAACAGCAGTTGCATTCGCAATAACTGATCTAAATCCATTAACACTATGTGTGAATGGTACATAAGGATGTAATACCTTATACCAATGTGGTGCAGTTTCTAATGGATAAGTACCAGCAGAAGCACCAAGGTTGAACACCATGAAGATCAATGCGATAAATTCACCTATACGACCAAATGCGATGGCAAGGAATGCGATGAATGCCATAAAGGCAAGTGATACAAGCATCAGGAATGCAAGGCATAGACCTGGTCTTGCAGGAGTGAATCCACAGAATCCTCTTAAGCTTAAGTATAAGATGAGTGCCTGTACAAGTGATAATGGAACCATAACTGTTGCTTTCGCAAGTAAGAACTTAGCTGGGCTATCAGTTGTAGTCATACCTTTACCAAATGGATACATTAAGCTTAATGCCATACATGCAACATATAATGCAACACTCATCATATAAGGTGCCATTGCATGACCATTGTTTGGCATGTTAGTAATTTCTTTCTTAGTTGTATCTACTGGAGTAGACATCTGCTTGTATGTCTTATTAGTAGATTTGATATTACTCTTCTTAGAAGCATCTTTTAAGCTGCTTGTAAGTGTATTAGTTCCTTCACCAATAGTATTTAAACCTTCACCAAGTGTTGCAGAACCTGCTGCTAACTGGTTAGATCCAGAACTGATCTTTAATGCACCATCTGCAAGCTGTGATGCACCGCTATTTAATGTTTTATTGTTTGAAGCAAGTGTACCTAAACCATTGTTTACCTGTTTAACACCACCTGTATAAGTCTTCAAACCACTCTGTAATGTGCCTAAGCCTTCATCAATCTGGCTTACTGCTCCAACCATACCAACTGAAGAAGAAGTACCCTTCATATTAGCCTGTACAGTCTTTAAGCTAGTGACTAATGAGCTGACTGCTGAGTTATTTGCAGTAGCTAACTGCTGTGAACCAGCTAATAACTGCTGTGTCTTTGCATTCGCAAGAGACTGATTCTTTAATACTTCCGCATTACCATAAAGTAATGTAGTTAACTGTTTTAAATCACTTGTATTGATCTTTTCTGTTAACTGAGAAGCAACCTGTCTCAATGTCTGTGCCTGAGTGGCATGACTTGTTGCTTTCATCATTAACTGTTCTGCTACTAGAGGCTGAGTGGCCTGTAAGCTTTCTGCCTGAGCTTTTTCTGCAGCAGCTAACTGATCTAACTTATCAGCATTAGTATTCATTGTATTAACTGTAGTCATTAATACAGATACCATACTATCAAGCTTCTTAGCTGCCTGTAAGTTATTTTCTACTAAGTTGTTATCATCAATACCTGCCTGAATCTTAGTTAAGGCTTCTGATAACTGTTTTGAACTTTCGTTCATTTCATTGTTCTTTTCAGTTAATGTATTTAACTGATCTGCATTCGCACTAAGACCATCAGATAACTGTTTTTCTGCAGCTTTAACAGCACTTAATAACTGTGAGCTACCAGATTTTAACTGAGCAGCACCATTATTTAATGTAGCACTGTTGTTATCTAACTGCGCAGCACCTGCTTTTGCAGTTGATACACCTTCTGTATAAGCACTTAATCCTTTCACTAAAGAATCAGCACCATCATTGAATACAAGTGCACTAGAAGCAAGTGTATTCAAGTTTTCTGTGATAGTCTTATTACCTTCACTTGCTGTAGCAACACCATCACTTAATTTCTGTGAGCCTTTTGCGGCTGTATTAAATCCTTTACTTAATGTTTTTACATTCTTGAATAAGATCTTTGAATAAGTCTTAGTCACTGTTGATGAGATTTCAGCTTTAATTTTAGCCATTGCTGAATCATCCATCTTTGTTGCAATGTAGTTTGTTTGTGGATTTGTAGTATATGTGAGCATCATTGTCTGTGGATCATCATCCAACAATGTTGTCGCATTCTTAGAGAAGTTTTCAGGAATAGTAATTATCATATAATACTTTCCTTCTTTTAAACCTTTCTTTGCTTTACTTGAAGAAACAATATTAAAATCCATTGAATCATTCTTTGCAAGCTTATCACTTAACTGTTTACCTACATCCATAGTAGAACCATTATATTCAACTTCTTTATCGTTATTTACAACGGCTACTGGAAGCTGATCTGTTTTACCATATGGATCCCACATAGAACCTAAGAAAACACAGGCGTAAATCATTGGAATGATCATGATTGCACAAAGTACAATTTTAAGCCATGCACTCTTCGCAATATTTTTCCATTCTGCTTTAATCATATTACCCTTTCCTTTCTGTCATCTTCCTAATGACTAGTAGTCATTTTAGTTGACCGTCAGTCATTTATCAATTTACAAATAAGGCAGTTTGATAAAAAAGCAGTATGTAAGCGTATATCATTTTTTTATAAATGTATAAAAAAAGACTGCTGACATAAGTCAACAGTCTAATGAACTAAAATTATTCAATGATTTCAGTTACGTTACCAGCACCTACAGTACGTCCACCTTCACGGATAGAGAACTTAGTACCGTTTTCGATAGCGATTGGGTGAATTAATTCTACAGTGAATTCTACGTTATCGCCTGGCATAACCATTTCAGTTCCTTCTGGTAATTCGATAACACCAGTGATATCAGTAGTTCTGAAATAGAACTGTGGTCTATAGTTACCGAAGAATGGAGTATGACGTCCACCTTCATCCTTAGTTAATACATAAACATGAGCGTTGAATTTCTTATGTGGATGTACTGAACCAGGTTTAGCTAATACCTGACCTCTTTCGATCTGATCTCTGTTGATACCTCTTAAAAGAACACCAATGTTATCACCAGCTAGAGCGTAGTCAAGTAACTTTCTGAACATTTCGATACCTGTAGCAACAGTCTTCTGAGTTTCATGGATACCGATGATTTCAAGTTCATCGTTAAGGTTTAACTGACCACGTTCAACTCTACCAGTAGCAACTGTACCACGACCAGTGATTGTGAATACGTCTTCAACTGGCATTAAGAATGGCTTATCAGTTTCACGAGCTGGATCTGGGATATAAGAATCCATAGTTTCTAATAATTCATGGATTGCAGGAGTCCACTGTGGATCACCTTCAAGAGCCTTTAATGCAGAACCACGGATAATTGGAGTATCATCTCCTGGATAGTCGTATTCAGATAATAAATCACGAACTTCCATTTCTACTAAGTCGATTAATTCTTCGTCATCAACCATATCGC
>UQGS01000085.1 GCA_900540685.1 uncultured Catenibacterium sp.
AATCGGTGCTTATAGAATTTAATTTTCACTAACCTGTGGTTTGTGGGTATTCAAATCTTTTTTTTATTGTGGAAGTTTAATATATAAAACAAAAAGTTTAAAAAAGAGGTTGAAAGAAATCTCTATAAGTGTATAATATCATTGTTTGATTAAGTGAACAAAAAGTTAATTATATAAAACAGGGAGGATTAGATGGATCTCGGAAGGAAAATTAAACAGCTGCGTCTTGCGAATGACTTAACTCTTGAAGAACTCGCCAACCGCAGTGAATTATCAAAAGGTTTCCTCTCCCAGGTTGAAAGAAATCTAACATCACCATCTGTCGCAACACTTGATGATATTCTTGAAGCATTAGGGACTAATCTTCATGATTTCTTTGATCAGCAGGAGGATGAACAGCTTGTTTTTGGCATGAAGGATTTTTTTGTGAATGAACAGGATGATTATATCATTCACTATATCGTACCAAACGCTCAGAAAAATGAAATGGAACCTATTTTGATTGAATTAGAAAAGGGTAAACGTTCAATGAAGATGGAACCTCATGGTGGAGAAGAGTTTGGCTATGTATTAGAAGGTAAAGTGGTTCTTCATTATGGAATGCGAGAAGAGATTGTTAAAAAGGGTGAAACATTTTATTTGAAGGGCACACGTGCGCATTATTTAGAAAATCAGTGGGAAAGAAAGGCAAGAGTAATCTGGATTTCTACACCACCATTATTTTGATGAGGAGAGTTTTATGAAGAAAATTATTGAATTAGATAATCTGACTAAATCATTTGATGGCCAGGTCATCCTAAAAGGAATTCACCTAGACATCTATGAAAATGAATTCGTAACACTTCTAGGCCCAAGTGGATGCGGAAAAACAACTACACTAAGAATCATGGCAGGGTTTGAAGAACCTGAATCAGGTACTGTATTATTTGATGGTATGAACATGGAAGGTGTACCACCTTATAAGAGAGAATTAAATACAGTATTCCAGAAGTATGCATTATTCCCACATATGGATGTTTATGATAATGTTGCTTTTGGTTTACATATTAAGAAGATGCCTGATGAAATTATTGATCATAAAGTAAGAAGAATGCTGGAACTTGTTGGTTTAAAGGGCTTTGAAGAAAGAAATATTTCTCAGTTATCTGGTGGTCAGCAGCAGCGTGTTGCGATTGCGAGAGCTCTTGTGAATGAACCAAAAGTACTTCTTCTTGATGAACCATTAGGAGCGCTTGACTTAAAACTCAGAAAAACAATGCAGATTGAATTAAAGAAGATTCAGCAGCAGGTAGGTATTACTTTCGTTTATGTTACTCATGATCAGGAAGAAGCACTTACTATGTCTGATAAGATTGTAGTTATGAATGAAGGTATGATTCAGCAGATTGGATCTCCTACAGATATCTATAATGAACCAGAAAACAGATTCGTTGCGAACTTCATTGGTGAATCTAATATTGTAGAAGGTCATTTTATCAAGGATTATCTTGTTGAATGGCATGGTCAGCAGTTTGAATGTGTAGATAAAGGATTTGAAGAAGGTCAGGAAGTAGATATTGTATTACGTCCAGAAGACTTAGATATTGTAGAACCAGGTAGAGGTAAGATTGCGGGTGAAGTCGTATCTGTCATCTTCAAAGGGGTACACTACGAAATTATGGTACGTACAGAAAATCAGGACTATAAGATTCATACAACAGATTTAACAGAAGTAGGAAAGAAAGTAGATTTAGATTTCTGGCCTGAAGATATTCATGTCATGGAACCAATGGGTACTTATTAATGAAGCAGTATAAGAAACTCGTTACACCTTATGTCCTATTTCTATTCCTGTTAACTGTATTACCAATGTTGTTGATTGTATTCTATGCTTTTACACAAAAAGCATCCGCAATCAAGACATTTGAATTTACATTCACAAACTTTGCGAAATTCTTTGATCCAATCTTTGTCCAGGTACTCATTAAATCATTTGGACTTGGATTATTGACTACATTTATCTGTTTATTAATTGGTTATCCTGTTGCTTATATGATTTCTAAATGTAAACAGCATACTCAGACTATTCTTATTATGTTGATTACAATTCCAACATGGATCAACCTTTTAATGCGTACTTATGCATGGGTTTCTATTTTATCTAGAAACGGTATTTTAAATAACGTTCTAGGTATGTTAGGCTTAGGCTCATTTAGAATGCTTTATACTGATGGGGCAGTTGCAATCGGGATGATTTATAACTTCCTCCCATTTATGATTCTACCAATCCATACATCTTTAACAAATATGGATCCTTCACTCGTAGAAGCAGCTTATGATTTAGGGGCAAATAAAGTCACTGCCTTCTTTAAAATCACTTTTAAGCTTTCACTTGGTGGCGTATTAACTGGTATCACAATGGTATTCTTGCCAGCTATCAGTGAATTCGTTATTCCAAAGATGTTAGGTGGAGGACAGTACTCACTCATTGGTAACTTCATTGAAAACCAGTTCATTACTGTAGGTAACTGGCATTTCGGTAGTGCTGTATCACTCATCTTAGGTGTAATTGTTATTATTTCTATGGCACTTATCTATCGTGCTGAAAAGAAGACAAATAATGAAATTGAACAGGGAGGACTGACTAATGCGAAAAGAAAAAAAGCTCAGTAAAGTGATCATCATCTCACTTTGTATGGCATTCCTCTATTTTCCTATATTTATTATGGCAGTATTCTCATTTAATAGTGCGAAGTCACTATCACATTTTGGTGGCTTCTCAGGACGCTGGTATGTTGAACTGTTTAGTAACACACAGCTATTAAACGCAATCTTTGTATCAGTGAGTATCGCAGTTATTGCGACTATCTGTTCAGTTGTTTTAGGCACAATCACTGCCATTGCATTATCAAAGTCTAAAAAGACTGTGAGAACACTTGTACAGCAGGTCAATAACTTACCAATCATGAACCCTGAAATCGTTACAGCTATTTCTTTAATGCTGTTATTTAGCTTTGTGAACTTTGAAAAGGGTTATATGACAATGCTGATTGCCCATATTGCATTCTGTACACCATATGTTATTACGAATGTTTATCCCAAAGTAAAGCAGTTAGATGATAATTTAGCAGACGCTGCAATGGATTTAGGGGCAACACCTTTCCAGACTCTTACTAAGGTTATCATTCCACAAATCAAACCTGGTATCTTTGCAGGGGCTTTATTATCATTTACTATGAGTTTTGATGATTTCATCATCTCGTACTTTGTATCAGGTAACGGTGTAGAAAACATTTCTATTGTCGTATACAACATGTCTAAACGTGTTGATCCAAGTATATATGCATTATCTACAGTTATTCTAGTCGTTATTTTAATTGGGGTATTATTAGGCACTTTTGTACCATATATTTATTTAAAGAAGAGAGGGGTAAAAAATGAAAAAACTATTTAAAGGCTTACTTTGCGTTGCAGTTATCTGCGGCCTAATGACTGGATGTGGGTCAAAAAGCTATAAACACACATTAAAAGTATTCAACTGGGGTGTATACGCTGATATGGACGTTATTAAGGCATTCCAGGATGAATATGATTGTAAGGTTGTATATGAAACATTTGACTCTAATGAATCAATGTATACTAAGTTATTAGGTGGTAACCAGTATGATGTATTAGTACCATCTGATTATATGATTGAACGTATGATCAAGGAAAATCTTTTACAGAAGATTGACTGGTCTAAGATGACTAATAAGAAGTCATTAGATTCTAAAGTATTAAACCAGCAGTTCGATCCTAACAACGAATACTGGGTACCTTATTTCTGTGGTAACGTAGGTATCGTTTATGACAAAACACAGGTTAAAAAAGAAGATTTAAAAGCAGGATGGGAAATCCTACGTAATACTAAGTATAAGGGTAACCTTTATATGTATGACTCTGAAAGAGACTCTATGATGGTTGCTTTAAAGGCTTTAGGATACTCTATGAACACTACTAACGAAAATGAAATCCAGGCTGCTTTCAATTGGTTAGTAGAACAGAGAAAGACTATGGATCCTACATATGCAATAGATGACTCTATCGATAACATGAAAAATGGTGAAAAAGCACTCTGTGTTATGTATTCAGGTGATGCTGCAGATGTCATGAAAGAAAACCCTGATATGGGCTTCTATATGCCAGAAGAAGGTACTAACTATTGGTTTGATGGATTTGTCATCTCTAAGGATTGTAAGAACACAGATATGGCTAATAAATTCATTAACTATATGATTTCTGATAAGAACGCATTCTTAAATACACAGGAAGTAGGTTATTTAACTACTAATACTGTAGCAGCTGCAAAAGCAAGAAAGAAAGAATTCAAGAACAACAACGCTTATAGCATGCGTGTTGGACCAAAAGATGAATGTTTCAACTACCAGGATTCTAAGACTAAAGAAATGTTTAGTAACTACTGGACAAAAGTTAAAGCAAAATAACATTAATGATGGTGATTCTAGAGACTAGAATCACCATTTTTCTTTTCTTGTAAGCATTCTCTTAGGTTTTCTCATAAAAAAGTCATATTTTTTTAATTGAAAAAACCTAGTGTTTATCGACCTAAATGTAAACACTTAGAAAAAAGTTCTAAAAACCCCTTGCATTATCTCAAAATACATAGTATAGTATACAAGCAATCTCGATTGCGACGGTTCCATAGCCAAGTTGGTAAGGCAGAAGACTGCAACTCTTCGATCATCGGTTCAAGTCCGGTTGGAACCTCCAAAGCGTGCCCTGGTGGCGAAACTGGTAGACGCACAGGACTTAAAATCCTGCGGACTTCAAACTCCGTGCCGGTTCGATTCCGGCCCAGGGCACCATTTAT
>UQGS01000086.1 GCA_900540685.1 uncultured Catenibacterium sp.
GACATGCATATTGCATGCCTATTCTTCGATCTTCTTAAGCTGGATTAATTCTAAATCAATAGGAGTAAGGTTACCTAAGAAATCAACAAGTACTGTTGCTGTTTCTTTTTCTTTATCGATAGATTCTACCTTACCGCTCTTAGCTGCGAATGGACCAGCAAGAACTTCTACATAATCTCCTACCGCAAAATCAATTTCTACAGCTGTAGTCTGTACACCCATTGATTTTAAGATTGGATCTAATTCTCTCTTGTTTACTGGGAAAGGTTTAGCTCCTCCACCTGATGAACCGATGAATCCTGTAACACCTGGTGTATTACGGACAATATACCAAGCTTCATCAGTCATGATCATTTCTACAAGAACATAACCAGGGAACATATTGACTGTCTTGTTCACTTTCTTACCGTTCTTGATTTCTGTTTCAACATGTTCTGGAATCACAATATTGAAAAGGATATTCTGAAGTCCCATTGATTCAACACGTTTTTCAAGGTTTTCTTTTACTTTATTTTCATGACCTGAATATGTATTTACTACATACCACTGTCTTCCTTCATTATTGGAATCATGAGTTTCTTCAGTATTTTCTACTTTTGTTTCTAATTCTTCTGCCATATTAACTTAACCCCAATGTCTTTAAAATTAATGCAATTAATGCATCTGCGCCATAGAAATAAACACCAAGAACAACTGTAAATGCAAGTACTACAAAAGCATCACGAGCTAATTCTTTCTTTGTCAGCCAATGAACATTCTTGATTTCCTGACGAATACCTTTTAATGAAAACCATTCTTTAAATTTTAATGGATTCTTATCTTCCTGCTCTTCTAAACGTCTCTGACGTTCTAACTTCTTTGCTTTTCTAAGCTCTTTGCGTTCCTGCTTGAGCTTCTCTTTTCTAGCCTTATCGTCCATCGATGCAGCCTCCTTATTTTGATTCTCTATGTATCGTATGCTTACCGCATTTCTTGCAGTACTTACGTAATTCTAAACGTTTTACATTTGTTCTGTTATTCTTATAAACTGAATAATTACGTGATAAGCATTCCGTGCATACTAAGATTACTTTTTCTCTCATCTTATCACTCCTTAACCTAAATTAATTTATCATAAATACACAATATCGTCAATTGGTAATTAAGAACTCCCCAAGAGGATGCGCTCTTAATTTACTCATCACACGATAAACACTGTTATAAACGCACTTTATTGAAATATCAAGCATCAGTGCAACCTCTTTTTCAGGATAGCCTAATAATACAAGATGAAAGATCTTCTGATCCCTTTCTGAGGTTTCTTCCTGGATAATCGCATATACAAGTTCCCAGAGTTTTTCTAAATCCTGTGCCTTTTGTGGAGAGTATTCCACTTTTTGATCAGCAACGAGTTCACCATAAGTACGTAAATCATCTGAATTTACAATCTTATCTAGAGAGATGGATTTCTTTTCATAACGTGTAAAGAAAGTATATTGCTTCTTGAGTAATGACTGCATCTTCTTAGTGATACAGCTTTTCGCATATACTTCAAATGTCGTTTCCTGGTCTTCACGATAGCTCCAGAAGACCTTATCAAAAGTAATCATCCCTACCTGCAATAAATCCTGTGCTTCAAGAGACATGGATGAAATATACTTCATCCTTCTCATCACTGCTTTCACTAAAGCATCATAATAGTCATATAAGCATTGTAACGCGACAGGATCGTTCGTTCTTCCTAAATAAATCAATTCCCTTAATATACGATCATCCATAGATCATCCTCCTCTTAGAGAGGATGACGTGAGTTATATACCTGATAAAGTAATACGGCCGTTGCAACAGACGCATTGAGTGAATTGACATGACCTACCATTGGTAGAATGACATTCATATCACAATGTTCTTTTACTAAACGAGAAATACCAAATCCTTCTGATCCAATCACAAGAACTAGTGGCATATTGTAATCTACAGCACGATAATCTGTAGAGTTATCTAATTCACATCCTACAACCCAGAATCCTTCTTTCTTTAGAGAATCAAGGGTACGTGATAGGTTTGTTACCTGTGCAACAGGTACATGGTCAATAGCCCCTGTAGATACCTTTGCGACTGTCGCATTGAGTCCTACAGAACGCTTCTTACCAATAATGACACCATCTACACCAATTGCATCACATGTACGAATAATAGCTCCTAGGTTGTGAGGATCTTCCATACCATCAAGCATTAATAATAATGGCTGCTTTCCTTCAGGAATGTTACGTACGATATCTTCTAAAGGTGTATAGTCATAACCATCAATTAAAGCCATAACACCCTGATGGTTTACATTCCCTACAAGTTTAATAAAGCCATTCTTATCCGTCATCCTCATTTTTATATTATTCTTGCGACACAACTTCACAATATCATCATTCTTTGACTGGTTCTGAATCATTACTTCATAAACCTGTCTAGGTCCTGTTAATAGTTCTCTGACGGTGTTTTTACCATAAATCCATTCTTTCACTTTGTCACTTCCTCTTCTTCCACATATTTCTTAAATAATTCAAATATTTCATCTAATCTTTCTGTCTGCTTAGTGAGATAAAGATGTCCAATCATTGATTCAAAACCAGAAGACTGGTTATGTACAACAACTGATTTATTCTTGACTGAGTGTCCCTTACAGTTACGTCCACGCTTAAATAAGCGTACTTCTTCTTCAGTGAAGAAGTTTTTAGAGAGGGCGTATTTCATAAAGCCTGCATGGGCATAAGCACTAACATACTTGATAGAAGCTCTCTGTAATTCATGAGGCTTCATAATCCCCTTCTCTGTGAGTAAATATTCACGGACATATACTTCAAAGACTGCATCACCTAAATAAGCGACAGCGAGTGCATTCATTAATTCTGGACGCATTAGAGAATGCCTCTTTCAGTTAATACTTTTCTTACACGGTCTGCTTCATCAAAGTTCTTTTCTTTCTTATAAGCATTCCATTCTTCATATAAAGCGATATCTTCTTCACTTAACTTTGCACCTTCAAATAAGAAGCCTAAAACATCACCCATCTTTACAAGTGTAGCATATTCAGTCGCAATGACATCATTGTCTTTTTCTCTTACACGCATCACCTGATTGAGTACTTTTACCTGATCGAGAATCTGTGTTAAAGCAAGTGAAGTATTTAAATCATCTTCTAATGCATTGACCATTGCATCCACTGTTTCCTTCTTATAATCATGAGCAGGAACGTGGTTCACCTGTAAATATAAAGAGGCGTTCTTAGTCGCATTTTCTACCTTAGATACTTCCTTACGTACCCCTGCAATAACATCATCAGTCATATTCAATGGGTTACGATAGTGAGTAGATAACATCAACCATTTAAATACATTGCATCCAAATTCTACAATTAAATCTTTAGCCCATAAGACATTACCTAAAGACTTAGACATCTTTTCACCATCGATATTGATCATCTGGTTATGCATCCAATAGTTGGCGATAGGATGACCATTATAAGCCATAGACTGGGCAATTTCATTTTCATGATGAGGGAACTTCAAGTCTTGTCCTCCACCATGGATATCAATCTTACCATCCTTGAATAACTTATTGATCATGACTACACATTCAGTATGCCATCCTGGTCTACCTTTTGACCAAGGTGTATCAAACTGAATACCGTCATCTGTCTTCTTCCATAATGCGAAGTCAGTTGTACTTTCTTTTTTCTTATCATCTTCAGATAGGGTACGATCACTTGCACCCGCAATCAAATCTTCTACCTTAATACCAGATAACATACCATATTCTTTGACTTTAGTGACACGGAAATAAACATCTCCATCTACTTCATAAGCATAACCTTTATCAATTAATGCCTGGATGAAATTAATGATTTCAGGCATAGTTTCAGTGACTCTTGGTTTATATGTAGGATCTTCAATATTTAATCCTGCTCTCACATCTTCATATGCTTTGATATATTTATCAGTTAATTCCTTTTCTGTAATACCTTCTGCTTTAGCAGCTTTGATGATCTTATCATCTACATCTGTATAGTTAGATACAAAAGTCACATCATTCCCTAGATATTCAAAAGTACGTCTTAATACATCAAATACGATCATTGGACGAGTATTTCCAATATGCGCATGGTTATAAACTGTAGGACCACAAATATAGATAGAAACTTTACCTTCTTCAATTGGTTTAAATTCTTCTTTTTTGTTTGTTAATGTGTTAAATAATCTCATAACAACCTCCTCAAATAAAAAAAGCTCATGATAAAGACGATCCACCTTACCATAGCTTTTCACTCTTAACGCAAGTCAAACGTTCTTTCTTTCAAAAAGACTCAGATGGGTGCATCCTAGAACCTTCCACTAGATGCTTCCACCATCTCATCCTCGCTGTAAGCTTCTTGTTCTATTCATTCTCATCTATAATTTATTTCACTATAACAAATTATCATCTATTCTTCAAGACAAACGCCATTCTTATTTCTTTGTATCAGATAATTTTTTTGAAAGTTTATCCAACCCCTTAGATGTAAGAGAGAGACTCTTAGCACCAAAGTCCTTTAAATCATTCATTCCATCCTTGAATTCTTCTGTCTCAGTGACCTTTTTTATACCATCTTTGGCTTTTTGATAAGCATCTGATTCAGATACAGTATGTGCAGCTTCCTTTGCACGATCAACACATTTGTTGATGTTCTCTTCACTCAATATTTCTTCTGTATTCTCTTTGACTCTTTGAATACCCTTTTGTATTTCTTCACTTTCTGCAAACTCTTTTACTTTATCTAATAAACTCATAATCATCATCCTCCTAAACACAAAAAGA
>UQGS01000087.1 GCA_900540685.1 uncultured Catenibacterium sp.
AACGTCCTGCGGGGGTTCGAATCCCTCAACCTGCGCCATTGAATGTTACTCAGGAGAAATCCTGAGTTTTTTATTTTCAGAATATGTAAGAGGTTACAGAATTATTCCTGTTCTGATATAATATTCTTATCATATGTAAGGGAGAAATCATAATGGAACAGTCAAAAAGTGTTAATATCAAATACTCGTTATTACAGGGAATCTACTTTGTAGGCTTCTGTACAGTCATGGGCTATGCTGCAGTCTATCTAGGATCAATTGGCATGAGCTCATCTTTAATTGGGATTGTACTTGCAATCGCCAACATTTTGACAAGTATTGCACAGCCAGTACTTGGAAGCTTTGTAGACAAATCAAACGTATCTATGAAGAAAGTTTTAATGATCATGTTTGGTTTATGCAGTATTCTATCTGTATTACTTATGCTTGCCAGCAAAGTCACATTCTTAGCTGCAGTGTTATTTATTGCGGTATCCACTATTCTTTATACTACAATGCCTTTAGTTAATTCACTTGCTTTCGCATTCCAGAAGCAGGGCATTGATGTCAAGTTTGGTGTAGCACGTGGTATCGGATCAGTGGCTTATGCACTTGCATCACTTGTACTAGGAAACGTTGTAAAGGCTGTGAGTCCTACTTTAATGCCACTTGCTTATATTGTTATATTCTTAGGTATTTTACCTCTTATTCGCTCATTTAAGATGCCTGAAGCTGAAATAGATGAAGTCATTGAAGAGAAAATCGTAGAAAAAGAAAGTACAGGTGCTTTTATTAAGAAACATCTTAAATTCATGATCTTTTTAGCTGGTTTTGTATTAGTTTATTTTGATCATACAATCATCAACAATTTCTTTATTAATGTAATTAAAAACGTTGGTGGTAATACTGGAGATATGGGTAATGCAGTATTCTTAGCTGCCATGCTGGAACTTCCTACTATGGCTTTATTTGAAAAGTACAAAAATAAGATTAATATCAAGAATACAATCATCATTTCCGCAATATTCTTCACACTTAAACATACACTCACTTATTTTGCGACAAATATGTTCATGATCTATTTAGCTCAGGCCACTCAGATGCTTGCTTATGCATTATTTATTCCAGCCTCTGTTTATTATGTAGATAAGTTATTTGATGCAAAAGATGCCGTTAAGGGGCAGGCGCTCGTTACTACAAGTATGACTGTATCAGGTGTACTTGCAAGCTTCTTAGGTGGTATCTTATTAGATAGCATGGGTGTGTATGAAACATTATTGTTAGGCTTGGTACTAAGTGCAGTAGGTACAATTGTGATGATTATGACTGTTGAGAATGTAAATAAGAAGGAGGCTTAATTATGTTAGATGTATTAAAAACAAGAAGAAGTGTGAGAAAATATACAGATGAGATGCCTAGAGATGAAGACATTGAACGTATTGTAGAAGCAGGCTTATATGCACCTACCGGTATGGGTAGACAGGGTGTTAAGTTTGTCGTTGTAAAAAATAAAGAAATGAGAGATCATTTATCAAAATTGAATGCTGATGTTATGGGAAGTGATAAAGATCCTTTCTATGGTGCACCTGTAGTCATTGTTGTGTTATCAAAGAAAGAATATCCAACATATATTTATGATGGCTCACTTGCGATTGGTAATATGCTCAATGAAGCACATGGCTTAGGGCTTGGTTCTTGCTGGATTCATCGTGCTAAAGAAGTATTTGAAAGTGAAGAAGGTCAGAGACTTCTTAAAGAATGGGGTATTGATGAAGATTATGAAGGTATCGGTAATGTTATTGTAGGATTTGCGGATGGAGCTCTTCCAGAAGCTGCACCACGAAAAGATAATCGTGTGATTACAATCGAATAATGAAATAATCCTCCTTGCGGAGGATTATTTTTTTACAGTAAACAATGAGAGGATACTGGCTACGCCACCACCCAAACAGATACCTATACCTATATTGTCAAAACAAATACCAAATATAACACCTAGACTTATTCCAATTGGTAAATAATATGCGAATTTATCGTTGTCTTTCTTCATGACATATCACCTCGACTAGAGTATAACATATCTATATGAAAATCAGATGTTTATTGTGGAAATAATGCCTTAAGAATATCTTCTAATCCATTTTTATCGATAGATTTACAGATAATATCGGCTTGTGCCTTTAATTCATCTACGGCATTACCCATAGCTACACCTATCTGACATAGCTGAATCATTTCAATATCATTAAGACCATCACCAAATGCATAGGTATCTTTGATATCTAAACCATAATGTTCGAGGACTTTCTTAATACCAATGGCTTTACTCATTGTAGGAGAAAAGAATTCAAATGAATTATCACTGCCATGCTGATCAAAACTGATAGTAGTACCAAACTTACCATCTAAATAATCACTGACTTTCTGTTTATCTTTATTAGTGACATTGGCTTCTACTTTTATAGCACGTTTTAAGACATCATCACGGTCGAAATCCATAGAGAACATCTCTTCCATGCCTAAATCCTTAAAGAACGTATACAGCTCTTTATAACGCTTATCAATATATATATGATGTGCTGTCTCAATCATATAATCACAATGGAGCTCTTCAAGCATATCCACTGTCTGAGTCGCAAGTTCTGTATCCATTCTTTCTTCAAAAATAGATTCACCATCAATTTCTATATAACCACCGTTATATAAAACATAACCATCAAACCCTAAATCGAGAAACTGCTGGTTAATCATGGCTTTTGGACGACCGCTGCAGATAAATAACTTATGACCATCATTTTGGATTCTTTTAAGTTCTCTTTTTACACCTTCAGGCACATCGGGTACACCATAGGCATTATCTACAAGAGTACCATCAATATCAAAAAATAATACTTTCTCTTTCATATACTTATTTAACCTCTGGTCTTAATATTTCTACAAATTTAAACGCATTACCATCATATGTATAATGAACAATACAGCAGTTAGTAAATCCTCCAGAACTAAAAATAATCTCTGGATCATTAAAAGCACTAAAGAAACACTTAGAAGCGCCAGCATGACTGACTGCAAGAACAACTTCATGATCTTCTTTATTCATCACTTCAGTAAGTGTCTTTACAAGTCTTTCTCTTACTTCTTCTGTTGTTTCTCCACCATAATGAGGGAATAAGTCATCATATTTAAAATCATCAAAATGAGGATTGAGATCTTCACTTTCTCCTTCAAATAGCCCAAAACCTCTTTCCTTAAGTCCCTTAAGTCTTGTATAAGGTACTTTACCTTCAGTCACTATTTCTAATGTATCAGACGCTCTTTCAGCTGTACTAGAATAATAATGATCAAAAGGAATATCCTTGATTAACTCTCTAGCAGCAATTGCCTGCTTAATTCCTAGTTCAGTTAGTGGTGAATCACATGAACCCTGGATTCTTCTTCGTACATTAAACAGAGTTTGTCCATGGCGCATCATATATAATTCCTTCATAATAAATACAACCCCTTTCATTGAAAGATATGTTTATTATATCTGTTATTTAAGAAAAATTTAAGGTGAAAGTACACATTTAATACACTTTTATCTGTTAGAATAGGCCAATAGATTAAGGAGGAAAATATAAGTAACTAAATATATTGACTAATATGACAAAATGTGTTCAAATCCCCTCAAAGGAGAGTGTTAAAATAAACACATCAAATATCACAAATTATAAACCAAAGGATTTTGCTGAACTTTTAAGCGTATTTGTTAAGATATTATAACGTTGAGCTAGAGAAGGATATTTATAGGCAAACTGACCCCAAACTAATAGGCATTATTATACTTATAATCAGCATTTACCATATCAAGTTGCATTTTTAAGATAGTTCTGTAATGCAAAAGAATTATTGTAGACCAGTGTACTGAAGATTATGTAAACAGTGTAACGATTTATTAGATGAAGTAATGGAACAAAAAATCAAAAGCATAATTTGAATACCCACAAACCACAGGTTAGTGAAAATTTATTTTTTAACGCCTATTAAACGGCGTTCATGAAGCTGAACTGAATGCGTGAATTTTCCATTTGTACTATAATTAGATTAGAAATCAGATGGAGAATACATGCAGAATATTGTTTCAATACTCCATGTGTTCTCATGCGGGCTGAAGTATAAAAACAGATAGAAAGGGATGAGGAAATTGCTGAAGAGCTTCAAAACGGAAATAAATCCAACTGAGGACCAGAAAGTCCAGATTCGTAAAACAATAGGTACTTGCAGATTTATCTATAACTTCTATCTTGCTCA
>UQGS01000088.1 GCA_900540685.1 uncultured Catenibacterium sp.
ATGTGGCTCCGAAGAGTCCGGAGCCAACTATAAGATAATCATATTTCTTCATACTCGCTAATTGATATGTTTATAAATATTAGCCAATTCCAACGCAGATTTTTTCCATGAAAAATGTTTTAGTCTTTCATTCTGCTTTTCTATGAGTTTCTTTTTCTCTATCCCGTCTAGATAGTAGAAAGTTTCAAACTGTTCTTCGAAATCAGTTCTCTTTTCATCCATGTGGAAGTAAACTGCTGCGTCTTCTGCGATTTCCGGAAAACAACTGGCATGATTGAGTAAAACTGGGCATTCAGCTTTGTAAGCCTCAAGAATCGGGAGCCCGAACCCTTCGTATGATGATGGGTAAACGAATGCCAGGGCATAGTGGTATAAGTCTAGCATTTCTTGATCTGTTTTGATAAACTCATGTATGAATCTATCTTCCATTTCCCATGATTTAAACATACTTTTTTCAGTCTCATTGAAAGGCTTTCCTGTGCATACTACCTTCAGTTCCTTGTGTCTTTTTAAAATAGGTACACATTGCTTGGCAAAGAAATCAAAGTTTTTATAAAAGTGACGTTCGCCAACGAAAAGTATATATTCAAATGGATGTCTGTTGTTTTCGTTTGGCGTATAAGGAGTTTCGTCTGCTCCATGATAAACTACGCTCACCTGCTCTTCCTTGATATTCATGATACGGCATAAATCCCTTTTTGTCTGTTGGCTGACTGCAATGATGTGATTTGCTTTTGGTATGACAAGATGTTTTTGCAGAATCTGATAGTCATTATGGTCATAATACTGATTGTACAGTTCGGGTATCATATCATGTACCGTGACTACATAAGGCTTACTGCCTATGTACTTGAGGAAGTAAGGGTCAAAGAAAGTTGGATGAAACAAATCGAAATCCTTAGACTTGATGTCGCAGACAGACTTGTATCTATTGATTCTTGGAGTACGATCTAATCGTGAATATTCTCCGAATTTTGCATTATAATAGAACTTATATAGCATTTTCTTTATTGCAGAATCTTTCTTCCAGAGGAAGTTATGATATAATTCTCCATCTGGTTTAATTCCTAATGTTTTGAGGTAAACATTGGCAGATTCCATGACGCTGAGGCTTGCTTCAATGTCTTGAGGCAAGTGGGAATATAATTCGGCAAAACAACGTGATACGCCTCCATGCGTTTGCATATCGAAGGCTTGACTGTCATATAATACTTTCATCTTACTTTGATTTAATAGACAAATCTTTCCACAAAAATTTAAAGCCTGTACGTAGGATTTTCCAGTCGCGTGATACTGGTTTCATCTTCAGAGCTTTTTTCAGTTTGAATGCAAAATCATCATTGATGCGTTCTTTTTTTTCTTCTGCAGTCTCTTTTATGTGAGGCAACTTGCTGATGCTTCCAAATAACTCGGAGAACACCTCTTTTCTTTCCTTTTTCAATAAGTCACCATTTGTAAAAGAGATGCCATCAGTATAATATACAGCAACAATAGTGTTAATAGCTTGGTATGAACATTTTTTGAAATACCAGTTTTCCAGGAAGTGTGCCCAATCTGATACGATTTTCAGATTTTCATTGTAGGGGTGCTCCTTTAGCAACTGAGTCCTTGTAAATGTAGATTGATGCTGCAGAACTTTATCTCTGATAAATCGGAACGACATGTTCTGTGGTGGAAGGCAGAGTGAAGCCAGTTTGCTGTCTATAATAATGGTTTCTCCCACGTAGTAGTCTGAGCCATTGAGCATCTTGGCAGCATTCTCCAAAGATTGTGAAGAAAAGAAATGATCGCCCGAATTCATGAAGATACAATATTCGCCTTGTGCCATTCTTATGGCTTTATTCATGGCATTATATACCCCATGATCTTTTTCGCTGACCCATTGATTGATATATTCTTGCTTGGATTCTATGTATTCCTTGCTGCCATCAGTTGAACCACCATCAACGATGATGTATTCAAAATCGCTGAATGATTGCGAAAGCACTGAAGAGATTGTTCTTTCCAATCCCTTCAGATTATTATAGTTGACAGTTATGACAGAGACTTTCTTTTTCATTATTCGTATAAATCTAAATTAGAATGTTTGTAGAACATCAGCTTGTCCATCATTCGTTGATACAAAATGAATTTATTAGGGTGTTTTAACAAGAGATAAAGCAAAACACGTTCCTTGAAACTCTTTTTCTCTATACCGATTAGAGAAAAGGCCTTGAGATCCTTGGATATTCTGCTTACCATGGCCCTGATTTCTTTCTGCTTCGATAGAGAAGTCTGGTTTCTTGATACGTATTTAGCCGCTTTGATACCTCGCTTTACGACCATTCTTTTGGCAATCTTGCGGAAAGGAGAGCGCTTGTAATAATTATATCTTGATATTTCAGCCTGAAAGAATTCATAATATCTGTTGAGAGATAAATCGTGGACGATGCTGCTTTTTCGAAGCCGGTAATGATACAGCGGCTGGTAAGTATAGACCACCTGTTTGGCATTTTCGAACCAATGTGGCAGAATGCTATAATCCTCGTAATTTTTTGAGGTAGGCATCGGCTTGTTGAGCAACTCTCGTTTGAAGAGCATTTGCCAGATATAGCTCTTGATTTTATCCTTAATGACAAGCTCCTGTATTTCTTGGTTCTTTAAGATATATCTCTTATCTGAAGCATTTTTGCAAAGAGTCTTGTTCTTGCTTTCGTCGTAATGATTACAGATAGCGATGTCTGAATTGGTAGTCTTTAAATCATCCATCAAGACTTCATACATAGATTCTTCAATCCAATCATCGCTGTCAACAAAGCCAATATAGGCTCCCTGACAGATTTCAAGAGCTTGGTTTCTGCTATCTGCCTGTCCGGAATTAACTTTGTGGATGACTTTGATTCTAGCATCCTTTTGAGCCCATTCTTCACATATTTCAGCCGAGCCGTCTGTTGAGCCGTCATCTATAAGAATCAGTTCCCAGTTCTTGAATGATTGCTTTAGAATAGACTCTATGCATTGAGGTAAATATTGTGCTGTATTGTAAACGGGAACAATAATGCTTAATTCACAATTCATAATGCTTGAATATTTTTATAATCGTATTTTTGAACTTTTAAGTGCATTGCATATAATATACTATCGATAAGTGTCTTGAACTTCCACGACCATGGTGTCTGAGGTCGGATACCCTTCCATCTTGTCATGTCCTGGTATTTGAAGAATAGCTTCTGATACGGACTTTGGCATATATGGAGCCATGGTTTTCTGTGGCCTGTGAAATGTATGATGACAGGATGTTTTAATTCCTCTACAAGTTCCGGTATGGCTTGCTGGCGAAGATGTCTTCTTTTTCTTAGAAAGCCGTCTTGTATGTTCCATCTGAAGGGAATCAGGAGTTTTCTATCATGCAGAAGTCCGTTGAGTATGTCCTGATCGTTGAAGATTAACTTTTCTGCATATTTTTCTGCAAATTCCAAACTGGCTTTACTCAGATGGGCATTTCTCCAGTAATCCAAATTGATGATGAGTACTCCCGAGTTGAAATAGGTATCTTCCTGAGGGTATTCGAGGCGGGTGTAGTTGTTTGCTTTTCCGCTCCACATGTCTTCTACTGCAGCTACGGCGTATGATGTAACATCTGTCTCCCACAAATCTTTTATAGAATCGTTTATGATGAGATCGCAGTCCAAATATAGTATTTTATGTATCTCTACAGGTAGAATATCTGCCACGAAAAGACGCAAGTAAGCTGCAAGCGATATGTGGGCACTTTTGAACGATGAAAGATTCATGTTTAGATTGTAAGCATAAAAGTGTATTTGCTGATTGTATTTTTCTACTTCTTCAGTAAGCATACTTTTAGCCTCATTGCTGAGTTTCTCAGCAATGATATGGAATGTTATCTGTTCATTTCTGTTATTGTACATGACAGAAACTAAAGTAGTACAACATTGCATGATGTAATTATCATCTATGTTACAAGCTATATGAATCATATCTTTGTCTTTTTAGAAGAAATGTACTGAGTGTACAAAACTTGCTTGTGAAGTGTCAGTTTTATATGTTTTTAAGATTACAGCTCCTCTAACTTGCTGAATACTAAGTTTATATCTGCAATATTATAACGAGCGAAAAGAGTCTTGAAGGAACCCGCCTTTGTTCAGCTTCTGAGCCAAATTTACCGCTTGCTTTTTCATCT
>UQGS01000089.1 GCA_900540685.1 uncultured Catenibacterium sp.
ATTTTTTTTGACTTTTTTTACTCAATTGATTTTAAAGACTCAACCATATTCACTTGATCTAGAATATGGCGCATCGCAAGATTGATAATAATCGTAAAGCCCACTGTCATACCAAAAGCGATTAAATAGATATAGAGCGGCATTGTACGAATAAATAACATATTATCCATCTCTACTGTTAAAACGACAAATCGATGAAGGAAATAGCCAAAGAACATACCAAGGGATGCACCAATCAGAGAAAGAATGATATTTTCTCTAAAGATATAGTCACAATATTCTTTACGTCGGAATCCTAATACCTTGATTGTCGCTATTTCACCTTTACGTTCACCAATGTTGATATTAGTTAAGTTATATAGAACGATAAAGCATAGTAATGCTGCACATCCTGACAAAATTGCGACAATAATATTCAACGATGACATTCTTTGCTGGAATTCATCAAGTGTAGCTGTGAGTCTTTCCATGCTGCCAATATCCTGATGATCAAGATAGTTCTTCAAAGCGTTGATATTTGACTTCTTTGTATTCATATCTACATAAAGTATAGAAGCAGCTGATTTCATACCAGTCAGATTTTCATAGAACGTCTTACTCATATAAACCTGATGATTGACATAATGTTCAACGATATCTGCCACCTTGACGTTATATTTTGTGTTACTTAATGTAAAAGAGAGAGTTTCTCCTTTTTTTACACCAAGCTTTTCTGCAAGCTTCTGTGAGATGACTACACCATCATCATTTAAGATGATATTCTTTTTAGTCTTATAGTCTTTAAAGTGAATAAAGCTCTTAATCTCATCCGCATTATCATAAACAATCATCGTACTATAATAGTCTTCACTATTACCAAGTACTGTAATATTCTGACGATAAGCGCCTGTTAAGTTATGCACACCTTCTAATCGTTTGATCTTGTTTTCAATTTTCTTTGTATCTTCTACATGACTATTCAGTTTAATGAGCGCATCATATTTATATACTTCTACATATTGTGAAGGAATAATCTCTGAACAACTGTTCTTGACACCAAAGCCTAACATGATTAAAGCTGTACATCCTGCAATACCAATCACTGACATAAAGAAACGCTTCTTATAGCGGAATAAGTTTCTCATAGTGACCTTCTGATTGAAGTTGAGACGTTTCCAGATAAACGGAATACGTTCCATAAGTATTCTCTTACCTGCCTTAGGGGCTTTAGGTCTCATTAAGACAGAAGGTGTAGAAACGAGTTCCTGTAAGCAGACACTCAGTGTCGCAAGTAATGTCACACCAACTGAAATAAGTACTGTAACGAAAGAAATAGACCACTTCTGTACTAATACAGCGGACTGATTGATACCATACATGAGATATGTGAATAAGAAATAGATGATACGAGGGAAAGCCTGGTTACCTACTAATATACCTAGAATACAGGCAAAGAAAGTGGCTAAGAAGGCATAGACAACATATTGCATGATAACATCCTGCTTACTATAGCCAAGTGCTCTAAGTGTTCCACAATAACCTCTTTGTTCTTCTATCATACGTGTCATAGTAGTAAGCGAGACTAAAGCAGCAACTAAAAAGAAGATCAGTGGGAATACTTCCGCAATAGAGGCTATCGCTTCTTTATAGGAATCATAAGTCGCAATACCGACATTTTCATTCTTAGTGAGTGAATAAAGCATACCTTTTGGAATCTGATTTAATTGTGACTGTGCTTTATCAATCTGTGCTTTTGCTTGGTCTAACTGCTCCTTAGCTTGATTAAGCTGTACCTTCGCATTATTCTCAGTGACTTCGAGCTTACTTTGCTGGATATTGAGCTCTGCTTCTGCTTCATCTAGCTGTGATTGTGCTTTTTCTAACTGGATACGTCCTTCTAGTAATTGTCCAACACCTTGAAGCTTCTTATTAAACTGACCTAAGCTCTCATTCATTTCAGTGAGTATCTTAGTATAAGCATCTTCTGCAGACTCTTTATCCTTAATATTACCCAATGTATCTTTAATAGAATCCTGAAGTGTTTTAATTTCTTTGTCTATTTTCTTTGTTTCATTGTAAGCCTGCTGAGTAGCTTGAGTGACCTGTGAAGCTTTCTTTAAATAGACTTTCTTTTGTTCGTAGAACTGAATACGTGCTTCAGCCAGTTTCACTTTTCCTTCAGAAATCTGTGAATTAAAAGAATCTAGATTACGTTTATATTCCTGATAGCCTTCTTCATACTGCTTCTTGGCATCATCTAACTGAGATTGCATATCTCCTGTAATTTGATCATATTGATCACTGATTTCTTCAGATAATGTACTCTTGATACGCGTATTCACTGTTTCAACATAATCATCATAATCAGAACTGAACATATCATATTTCTCAGCACCCTCTACATCTACAAGTAAAGAAGTATAAAGATGATCATTATTTCTTAACTGAGCGACCTTACTATTAAGACCTAATTCTCTTGCCCCCTCATTGAGTACTTCTACAAATCCACTATTAGTTCCATCACCTAGTGTATTTGTACCTCTATCTACATTACTGATATAACGGGGATCATTCACAATACCGACAATCTTATATGTCTTTGTCCCATTATCATTAGAGAGTTCAATTGTATGTCCTAGCTTATAATTGTATTTACCTAGATTGACATCAACAACACATTCATCCTCTTTTTGAGGGAAACGTCCCTTTAATAGTTCAGGACGATCCAACATTGATTTCTCATACTTCTCCTGTGAATAAACAGTGACACCTGATTTACCTTCTTTATGTGAAAATAAAGCATCAAACTGATAACATGGTACAACCTTCTTTACACCCTTAAGACTTCTGACCTTAGCGACATCTTCATCAGAAAAGCCAAGAGTCGCAATATAAGTGAGATCTGCATAATTATGATTATTGAGATAGGTATCTACACTTACGCCCATTGTATAAGGGGTATTTCTTAGTCCTGAGAAGACAGAAGCCCCTAAGAAGATAATCATGAAGATAGAAAAGAAACGTCCTTTAGACTGACTGATGTTCTTAAAGACGGTTTTCCAATAGAACTTCTTCTTTACCATTCAATATTATCGATGGATTCAGGATGTTCATTATATTCCTGTCTTTCCACTTTTCCATTCTTAAGATGTATGACCTGATCAGCCATAGGGGCAAGGGCTGAGTTATGTGTAATAACGATTACAGTCATTCCATAGTTATCACACATGCTTCTAAGTAATCCAAGAATTGATTTACCTGTCTGATAATCAAGAGCACCTGTTGGTTCATCACATAATAATAGTTTAGGATTTTTTGCGATAGCACGAGCTATGGCGACACGCTGTTGTTCTCCACCTGATAACTGGGCTGGGAAGTTATCTTTACGTTCTCCTAGTCCTACACGTTCTAGAATATCTGCTGAATTGAGAGGATCCTTAGAAATCTGAGATGCGAGTTCTACATTTTCTAAGGCTGTTAAATTCTGTACAAGGTTATAGAACTGGAAGACAAAGCCAATATCATCTCTTCTATAATCTGTTAACTGTTTATCATCATAAGTCGCAATATTATGACCATCTACAAGAATAGTCCCACTTGTAGGTGTATCCATACCACCTAGCATATTTAATATAGTTGTTTTACCTGCACCTGAAGCACCTACAATGACTGTGAATTCACCTTTATTCACTTTAAAATTTACACCATTATTCGCATAAATAGTGACATCACCCATCGTATAGCTTTTTACAACATTCTTTAATTCGATAAATGCATCCATACATACAACCTCCTAATAACATTGTAAGTGATACCAATTTTATCTTCAAGCACAAAAAAAGACATGCATATTGCATGCCTATTCTTCGATCTTCTTAAGCTGGATTAATTCTAAA
>UQGS01000090.1 GCA_900540685.1 uncultured Catenibacterium sp.
CACGAACATCCCAAACATTGCCGTCATCACTTGGTTGATCACGAGTAATTATCAGTAAACGACGTTTAGAAGAATCCCAATTAAAAGAATTATCCCCAGAGGTTGTCCTTACATAGTTTAAACCATCAAATTTTAATCCAGCATGAAACAACAATCCATCGGAAACAAACTCATCCATCGTTACTCCTAAAAAACTAGCCCATTTCTGAAACAGCTCATCTTCTTTGTTATTATAATCCATTGCCAAATATTCTAAATATGTTCTACACTTACATAATAACTAGAATCATTATGTTTATAAAGTATTTCTTGTTGGAACATCCTCCTTTTCAAATAACCTTAATTGATTTAAAGTCGGATCAACTATACACATAACTCTTCTAGCATGATTCATAACCATATTTTCATAAAGATTACGTACAAAACGACCATTAGAAAAATTCTGCATATGCAAATTAGCTCTTTCATTAAAAATCTCCTTCAAACCAACAACAATTTCAGAAGACATTTCGTAATCATCCTCTTTGCACATTTTCTCGAATATTTTAAACAACTCATCGCCATTATAATCTTCAAATGTAATAAAAGTATTAAACCTTGATTTCAATCCAGGATTAGATTCAAAGAATTGCTTCATGGGTTCTGTATATCCAGCAACAATAACGACCAAATTATCTCGATAATCTTCCAATGCTTTTGTCAACTCAGTTAAACACTCTCTGCCATAAGAGTCTGAATTTTCATTTTCAGTAATACTATATGCCTCATCTATAAACAGTACACCTCCTAAAGCTTTCTCTATCACCTTTTTCACTTTCAATGCAGTCTGACCTTGATAACCAGCAATCAAGTCTGTTCGAGAAACCTCAACAAAATGCCCTTTGGAAAGTAAACCGAGCTTGTAATACAGATGCCCAATGATTCTTGCAACTGTAGTTTTCCCCGTACCAGGATTTCCCATAAAAGCCAAGTGAAGCGTATGTTTGGGCACGTTAAGCCCATGTTCACTTCTCATTTTTTGAACCTTCTGATATGCGATTAAATCGTAAACCTTATCCTTGACCTTACTTAATCCTATCAAGTTTCCAAGTTCATCTAAAAGTTCTTCTAAAGACTGATCATTTTCATCAGCTTTATGACTAGAGCTTATTTTGCATAGTTCACAATACCCAACATAGGAAACCAACTTATCCTTCAATAAAGCTATCGCTATTTTCGCAGAAGAACTACATTCATTGACAACAGCAGACATATTCACACACAATTTAGCAATGGAAGTATCATCTCCATTGCTAAATATATCCAAAACATTTTGCTTAAAACAAATATCTGATTGAATCAGAACATCTAATGAAGAAGCAGCCTCTAACAGAGACTGCTCATATTTATTATAATTCATAGCACACCACAATGTTGCAACAAAACACTTAAAACAGACAACAATATAGCTCCACCACCAATACAATAAGCATATTTCAGTTTCTTTCTAAGAGACAGATTCATTGCTTCTTGTTGGCTTATGATTGATTCTAAAGACTTTGTCACTTCTGTCTTAAAACCAAAGAAGGCATCTTGCATTTCTGTAAAATGCGAACTCAAAGAAACTAAACTCTTGCTTTGATTATGTAAATCTACCCAAATATTATCAATGTCGTCAATATGTTCAAAAGAAGACAAATGACTTTGGAAATCAGCCAATACTTTGATTTTATCCTCCAATTCTTTAGTTGTAATATCTTGCTGTTTTTCCAAACATTTCAGTTGCTTACCAAACTGTTCTAAAAAAATCTTTGCTTCTTCTACACTATTCCAAATAGAATCAATATCTCCAAGATGTTCAAAAGACTTAACATGATTAATGTAAGTCTGTAAAGACTGAATATCAGAATTCAATTTTCTTACATCATCATCCTGCTTTGCAGAGAGGCTATTTATTTTTCCCAAAAGGTCTTTCGCATCTCCCAATAATCTATCAATAGTTTCAGCTTGAAGATTTTGCTGAATCCAAATCCCATCAATATCACCTAAATGCTCTATCAAAGCCAATTGATTACAAACATCCTCTATCTTTTTCTTAGCATCATCTAATTCTGGTAATATTAACCTTTTAAACGAATTAGTCTCAGTAATCAAGGTGTCTAATCTTAGATTCACTTCTTGTATCTGATTCCAAGCAACATCCATATCATCAAGATGATTAATTGATTCCAATCGCTTTTTTACCGAATCCCACTCCTTGACTTTCTCGCCTAATCCTGGGATTATCGTTTTAGAATCCTTTATTGCTTGCACTGTTTTTCTTAGTGCCTCTATCGTTTTATTATTATCATCTTGTGCCTTCAAAGCTTGCTTACTTGCTGAAACAGCCTGTTCACTAGCCTTTTCTGCATTATCTATAGCCTTAAGAATACCTTTAATATAATCATTATCTAAATAATCTAAGGCTTTATATATCTCCCCAAACTCTTTTATGACACCACGTAAAGAACTATTTACAGAAATCAATTTATCTTGAACCTTCCCCATAAATTTGTTCATTTCTTTTCCTGTGACATTATGGTCAAACCATCCAAACAAGCCACCATCTTCCTCAACTTCTTCAAAACGAGGATTAGCAGGAAGCCTCCTTGAGAATTCCTGAATCTGATTCTTTGCCTTACTAAAATTATGTTTCTGTATTATAGCATCATTCATAATTATTCTTTTATAAATTATTCAATATATCATCAATTTCATCCAATGCACTTGTATTTCGAGTCTGAATTTCTTCAGACTTTTTCTCATTGTCATTTACGGCATTCAAGTTCTCGTCAACAGAACTAGTGGATTTCTCTATTATATCATTTGCTTCCTGATGGCGATTCATTACATTCTGCGCTGTGTCTTTTTTGTCATTCGCAGCATGAGCTGCCGTAACAACCAAAATTTGCTCTTGACTATTAATTATATCATTTTTCTTATTAATTTGCTGGCTCTGATTGATACTCCGTTGTTTTTTTGCTATCATCTTATCTATCAAATTCAAAGCAAGAGCTCCAATGAGACCACTAATTAATGCCCCAAAGAACATTCCCAACAAACTAGCAAGACTTCCCAACAGAGGAATCTGAAAAGCAAACACCGGAATAGTCATCAGTCCCTTCTCTATAGTTTCACCAAGCAAGATTGCACCACCAGCAGTTGCACCAGTTACAATGATTTTACCAACCTCCATCATTTTAATACTAAATGGCATAATCTTATTCGCAGGATTCTTGAAGAACTCAATCGCTTCCTTTACAGATTTGTAACCTTGCTTTAAAAATATCCATGCTTTCTTTATCATTCCAATTACAGGACCAAAGATTGCTGTAAAAATTGTTGTAATCAATGTATTTCCGGCATTAAGCAAATGCGTCTTCATATTTGACAAGAAAGACTTTATTGCAAGTTTCACCGAATCTATAAATGTAGAAAGACTTCTTTTACCAGACCTAAACCACGCTACTAATTTTTGTATAATATCCTTAA
>UQGS01000091.1 GCA_900540685.1 uncultured Catenibacterium sp.
GATGTTATATTCCTTCAACTGGTTCTGAATCTCCTTGCCCTTGGTCATCAGCAACTGGTCTGAGCCTTCCTGGCGGGCTTGCATACGAAGCTGGTTGTAGGCACTGTTAAACTTCATCATCTGATCTTTCCATACCTGGAGAGAATCGTTCTGAGGAGTTCCACCGGAAATACTGTTGGCACCGACCGTAACTTTGATATCACCAGGTTCGGAAACAACCAGCAAGTCCTGCACACCATCACGATAGTGATAATCTACGCGAATCACCTTCATCTCAGTAGTGTCGGCAACAAATTCAAACTTGCCGTCCTTGATGACAACTGAGTCTACATGGGCAGCATCCTGCAGTCCAAACATAGGCACAAGGAAAATCTTCTTGCCATCCCATCGGTTCGATTCCATCGTACCATGGATACGGCAATTTCCCTTTTCGGCAGACTTACAACCTGCCATTACTACCATACTCGTAACGGTCATCAGAGCGATAACCATCAATAAAATCAATTTCTTCATTATACTCTTAGGTTTAATGTTTATCATCGTTGTTTACTTACAGTTCCATATTGGTTTATGGACGTGTATCAGAAGTTTCTTTATACACATACAAAAGTACAATAAAAACTCGTAAACACCAAATTTTTTCTGCAATTATACAAGAAAGTACGGAAGAAAAGCAAAAAAGGTCAAATCCTGCTAACATAATGCTACGAAAAGATAGGAAAACTCTTCACTCTTCACCTTATGCCCTGAAATGCCCATAAACAGGGCGTTTCAAGGGGTGAAGAGTTATTGGCGACTCTTCACCCACTCTTCACCACTCTTCACCTACGCACAAGGCTTCGAGACATAAGAAGAAACGCAAAACCGCCGAAACAAAGAGGTGAAGAAATGTGAAGAGTGGTGAAGAGTAGGTGAAGAGTGCCCGAATACTCTTCACCACTCGGAATGCCGATAAACACAGGGGATTCCGAGCGAAAGGTGAAGAGTGAAGAGTATTTCTTCGTAAGCCTTGTATAAAAACGAAACAAAGCCATTTGGGATGGCTGTTCTAGGCAAACAGCCCACTAGCAGCTAAAGCGCCAGTAGGCTGTCTGTGGTTTGCCAGTTAACTGTCTGTATTAAACAGCCTGTTTTTTACCAATTCACAGCAGGTTAAAACAGACAAATAAGAACAGCATTCAGTATATCAAAAAAAAAACGACTGCAGAATGGCAGCCGGGGGTTAGCCTTATTGATATGATAATCATGACGATTATCAAACTTACTCATTTACTAAAGACTTTCAAGCCACTTCTGACCAGCTTTCGTCTTAGACCAAACAACTAGCCCTGCACCAATAGCGCTAGCCAGGGCAAATATAATAGTTAACATTTCCATATCTCTATCATTTAAGTTTTACTTTAAGAATTTCGTTACCAAAACTAGTTATCTCTCTATACTCTGCTCATCTAACAAAAAGTCGAAGAGTCCAATCGTGACGACACCATCATCATCAATCTTTCTCTTAATATCATCTTTCACAACAATTACTTTTCTAAAATTGTCAGCGATATTTATAAGAGAACGACGCTCCTGTTTCTCTTTATCCTTAGTTGGCATATTAAAAGCCGACTGAATATACACACGTTCGGGACCATTATTTACTACAAAATCAACTTCTAGTTTACTACGTTTTCTTTTTCCATTCTCGTTCGTTGTCCAACATTCAACTAAACCGACATCAACCAAGTAACCTCGCATTCTTAGTTCATTATAAATGACATTTTCCATAATATGTGTTTCTTCTTGTTGTCTGAGATTCAATACTATATTTCTTAATCCCAAATCACAAAAATAATATTTAGTCTCTGTACCAATATACTTTCTACCTTTAACATCATACCTGAGAGCCTCTTCTATAAGAAAAGCATCCTGTATGTCTGAGATGTATTCATTAATTGTCTTATCAGTTATTTGTAATTGACTTACAGATTGAAAGGTATTACAAATCCTGGTCGGATTAGTAGAAGAGCCTATTCCTGATGCTAAAATACGCACAAGTTCACGTAACCCCTCTGGCACTTTAATTTTATTACGCTCTACAATATCCTTAATATATGTCACTTCATAAATATCCCTAAGATAGCTACGTTTGGCTCTTTCTGTACCTAAAGACAAAATCTGGGGAAGTCCTCCAAAAGTATAGTAGTCTTTCCACGCTTGCGAGCGTTCTCCCCCCACAGCACCATAATATTCAGAAAACGACAACGGCCAAATTCTTATTTCCTGTCCTCTTCCACGGAATTCGGTAGCTACCAACATATCCAAATATTTCTGCCGAGTTATAATCATTGTATTCCGATTTTTTGTGCAGTTGCACAGATTTTCGGAACAAAGATAAGAAATACTGCTGAAAATCAGCTACTAAAGCATCAATAATTAAGAATAATTATCATTTGAATGTATCTTTTCTGTAAGAACACTAAGTTTACAATTATCTTCTAAGAATCCCATAATTACTTTATCATTTCTGCCCACATTTTACGTGCAGCTAATACACCTGGATTCTTATTCCAATCTATTGCAGGCTGAGCCTTGAACTTACGTTCTACCTCATCTGCACGTTTTTTGAAATTCACAGCCTCTTCACCAAACAAGGTTGGAATTGCTTTTATTGCTGTTGCCATATAAGTATATTTTGAACTTCTTTCTTAAACTTACTTGGATAAAGAATCAGTTTCAATCCTTCATTAAATCAGCCATTAAATCATCCACATTATCAAATACGTCTTTCTTTGCCCATTCTTCACCTCGCTTATATGCTTCTAAGTGAGTCTGGGCTTCATGAAGTACGGATTTATCTCTTAATTCTGTCATATACCCTACCTCCTTTATTATTTTATTCTTTTGACTTCTGCTATTATCTTCTGTTCCAAAGTGTGGAATTCAATTGTGTCGTATGATAACATCTGTAATCCTCCTTTTTTGTATTAGTAATTGCGCAAATGTATGATAAACATACAGGATCTAACGTACGTATATTCTTGCATACGTCCGCTATTTTTTCTAATCCATAATATTTTAAGATAATGTTCCAATCACTCCATTGACCATACTCCAAGACTCTTTGTACAAAGAATGAAGGATATGTATCCATATCAAGTTGGGATCTATCTACATCCCAAAACAATACAGGTGACAACTGGTTGATATATTTTTCTTTATCCATACAATTATACTTAAATCATTAACCGCAGCAAAGGTACGATTATTTATCGTAACCGCCAAACATTTCGGATAAAATTTCAGCATAAGGCAAACAGAAAAGCCCCGACTGTAATCACTACAGCCGAAGCCTAACCTAATCGTTATACTTACTTGTTTTTATCTAACTGCTTCAACAAGAAATCCTCCAATGTTTTCTTGTCGGGCAACTGAAGCATATAAGTGGAAACAAACAATTGGTTATCCATACCAGCCAATGCATACTCCACCATTTTCTTGCCTTTTCGTGTACAAAGCAAGATGC
>UQGS01000092.1 GCA_900540685.1 uncultured Catenibacterium sp.
ATGGTATTTTTGCTGAATAAGATAACCTAAAGCAACAATTTACTTAAAAAGAGCGATATCAAATAAAAATTATAGGAACTTATTCTCTTAAAACAAATCTCCTCTTTTATGTTCTCCCATATTAGACATAATACATTCCTGATGTTGGTGATGGACAATATCCAAGACATATTCCATACCTGTCGCAAGAGGCTGTTTGAGGAAATCTTCTTTATTGATCCAATATACATCTCCTTCATCACTTGAATGAAGTGTTCCTTCATACTCATTTGCCTTATAAACTAGAATAATATTATGAATAGAATGCTTATACCAATGATACAAACCACATAGATATGGATTCTTAATTGTAAGACCTGTTTCTTCTCTCACTTCTCTGATCATAGCATCTTTGAATATTTCTTCTTTTTCTACATGACCACCAGGGAAAGTAATACCAGTATAGGAATCATTGACTTTATTCTGTACTAAGACATGTCCTTCATCGTCTTCAATCATACACATATTCATCAAACAGACATCTTCCATGCGGCGTTTCTTTATACCTTTAAATTCAATGGCCTTTACTGGACATATCTCTAAGCAGGCACCACAGTGTAAACATTGTGAAACATCAATGACTTCATTATGTATACAACGCTGGGGACAAATAGTCTCACATTTACCACAATGAATGCATCGATCAGTAATTGTATAATAAGCACCATGCTCTTTACTATTAATAGTAATAGGTGCTCTTTTGATATGTGCTGGGTCACTGATATCAAAATATTCACCAGATGCTTCATATAAACAGAATACATCTAATGCTTTTCTTGTATCTTCTGGATAAATAGACTGCATATAAGTATTCTTTAAGAATATCTCATCAAGTTTATTTGCCCCAATATTCTTAACCTTACCACTTAAACTAAAAGATACTTTTCCTTTAAGTCCTGTTAAGGAAATATACTCCTGTTCCATCAGTTCCTGATAGAAGCTCTTACCTCTTGCAGTTAAGAAATAAATACCTTCTTCATCATACAACATTAAATCGATGATTCTTGTGATTGGTCTTCCTTCATTATTAATAGTTGCCATAGTCACAGAATGAATATCTTCAACAAGTAATTTGATATAATCCATATAAACACCTCCAGATATTAGTCTATACCACAAATAAAAGAGAGTCTACTAGAGACTCTCTACATACTCTTCTAAACAGATATTTTTTTGATGCATCTTTAAGGCTGCTTTCTTACCTACATAACGATAATGCCATGGTTCATGCTTAATATGTGTAATAGCTGTTTTATTCTTAGGATAACGTTTTATAAAACCATATTTATAAGCATTTCTTTCTAGCCATCTATAAGCAGATTGATTGGTTGTATAGCGGTTGTCCCCTATTATATCCACTGCAAGCCCTAGTTGATGTTCACTTGTACCTGGAGCTGATACATAATTTAATGCATATCTTCTTGCAAGAAGCGTAAATAACCCTTTATTCTTATAGTAATTCGTACGATTATCTAAGATCTTCTGTTGTGAACGAGATGAACGATACCCTTCATTCACCTGCATATAAATATCATCTTTTCTTGCATCTCTAAACATTTGTGATAGTTCAGGTACGATACGTGAATCCACTTCTTTTCCATTATTTAACTTTGTAAGAATCACTTTATAGTTATCTGGTATTTTACTTGTATGATTCACAAGTACTAGATTCCAGCCATTATTTGTGGAAGCATCCTCTACAAAAGTATCTGAACGAAATATAATATATCCCGATAATATGAGTAATAGTATTCCTATAACTATGAAACATTTCTTGAATAGTCGCATTTCTTTTCACCTCACAATAGTTATATCGTGAAATGTTGAAAAGAAACATCTCAATTTCCTTACAAAAATATTAAGATTTACTTACATGATTATAATCTTTGGTTACAAATAAGATAATGGGACGAAGGAATCCACATGTAATAACACTTAACACAATAAGCCATGAAGCATATTTACATCTTCGAGATAAGAAGTGATAAGCAATAATATGATCTACAATAAAGCCGATAATCAATATAATGAGGAATACCGCAAATAAGCAATAGTTTAATTCATCCATCGCAAATAAGACATATCCAATAATTAATACAGGTAAAGCACAGATAGAGGATATAATGCCTAGTATATGATCCCCTGTCATATTTCCTAGTAGATACTTATTATAGAAAGGAATCCATCCACGATAGGTTTTAGTATCTAATAATGAAGAGACAAGGAATCCTTCAAAAAGATAGCCTACTACATAAGTACATAGTATACCTACAAAGAGAGATACAAATATAAGAAATAGCGTAGATAATATACCCATTAGAAAAAGTACACTTATTGCACCCATAATTATTTACCTCACGATTGAAACAATAATAACAACGATAGCATAGAGACATATCACAATTGTATGCTTCTTCCATGTCATGCTTAAGTATCCAATGAATTCTCTAATCAAGGCATTGAGTGTGAAATACCATTTTGTAACTGAACCAAAGCCAATACATCTGATACCTAAGTTTTTTGCAAGAATCAAGGCTCTAAAAACGTGATAGGATGTTGTAACGATTCCTACTCGAGGAGAAACTTTTGTCATGAGTTTTGATGAGAATAAGAGGTTTTCTTTTGTATTCGTAGATTTGTTTTCAATGAGTATCTTACTCTCATCAATACCTTTATTGATGGCATAGCGTGCCATGGCTTCTCCTTCAGGAATATCTTCTCCTCTGCCTTGACCTCCAGACATGATAAGTAAGGCTTTTGGATTCTTTTTAAAGATTTCTATTCCTTTATCAATTCTACTTGCTAGTAATGGTGTCACCTGTTCTCCTTTGATGCCTGCACCTAATACTATTATATAATCCAGTTTTCTAGATTTAAATAAGTGGAACGTATTTAGGAAAGCAGATAAGCAATAGCTTGCAAGAACGGATAAGAAATAGAGAACCGTAAATGATATGATTGCATAGAGATCAGTCATTACTTTATTAGATGACTTCACAAAGAGTGGTCCTATAAATAGATAGACAAATAATCCTATCGCAAAACCTAGAGATAGAAGGTTAGTGAATTTCAATCCTTCATGTTTAATGACTTTAATTCCCTCTATAAAAAACATAATAATAGTCGCAAATGGGAAAAAGAGGATAACAAGTACTGCAGCAGCGACTAATAGAACCCCTATATCCATCAAAAGTGGATACTTGGTTAATGTTTCGGAATAATAGAAGGCATAAAAGAAAGCTGTAATAATAGTCATGAGTGATAGGCCAAAGAAACCGACACCACTCCATAAAGTTCTCGATTCATAACGCATAAGCAAACAATACATGAAATATAAAATCAATAAAATAACTGTTAAACCGCAAACTCTACCCATCTGATGACTGCAAATTATATTACCCTATATA
>UQGS01000093.1 GCA_900540685.1 uncultured Catenibacterium sp.
CTTGCACCATTTTACGCCATTATGATGTATATTTGCAGTCAGAATGTATAACTTTATAATTATCGGCTTATGGCACAGACAGCAATGACAGTCCGTATGGACAACCAGCAGAAAGCACAGTTTGATAAACTCTGCGAACAGTTCGGTATGAGTGCGAATACCGCCATTAACATCTTTGTAAAGGCAGTAATTCGCAGTAAGAGCATTCCATTCTCCATTCAGGCAAAGAATGAAGAAGAAGATGAAGTGACTGCGAAAGCTAAGGCTGCGTTCAAGCAACTTAGAGCTAAAGCAGAAAGAGGTGAAACCCCAGAGCTCACGCTTGATGAAATCAATGAAGAAATCAGAGAAGTCAGACGATTAAGAAAAGAACGCAATGGTATATGCAGTCATTGATACGAACATATTTGTATCAGCCCTTATCACTCACAACTCAAATGCTTCAACAGCTAGAGTTCTAGAAAATTTGCTCCTTCATCGTATTATACCTTTATATAATGATGACATTATAAAAGAATACGAAGAAGTACTTCATCGTGCAAAATTCAAGTTGTCAGACGACCAAATCTGCACAGTTATAGAACTTGTAAAACAAAACGGAATTGATTCGTCCCGTTTTCCTTATGATGGCGAAATGCCAGATGAGGACGACCGAGTCTTCTATGAAGTCTGCCTTAGCAAGGAAGATTCCTTCTTAGTAACAGGTAATCTCAAACACTTCCCAAAAGAACCGCAAGTGATTACAGCTGCAGAAATGATGGAAATCTTAGACAACGAACTATAAGATATCATTACAGCAGGTGTCTCCAGCTTTCGTAGTAGGCGACGCCTGTAACCACTTTTTTTACCGGTATCATTTGAGTGATACAATTAGGTAGTAAAAATCTTGTTATTCAGTTTCTCCACCTTCTCAGGTACCACATCTACAGCAGTCACCTGATGATGTTGTGCCAACAAAGTGGCAATACTCAGTCCCACGTAGCCCGTTCCGGTCACGGCAACTTTAATGTTCTTAAAAGTATTCATATGTTGATAATAATAAGTTAGAAACAGCCTATTACCAGTAAAAAGGCAATAAGCCAATTAGATAGGCAGAGCTAAATTTAAAGCCCTGCCCATCTTATCGTATATAATATTAAATCTAATTCTTCTGTGTTTTTCTGATATGGGTATTTAACAATTATAAATTTCTTCTTGACTTAATTTCATAAATTTTGATGTAGTATCAAGTGCTGTTTTAGCTTCCTTTTCCAAAGGGGTATATCCACCATGTATAATATGATTTCTCAATATCGCCATTGCCCCTAATTCTTTCATCGTTCCAGAATCAATAGAAAGTTGTAAACCGACTTTCTTGCAAGCCTCTACAATTGCATTAAATCCATTCAGTTTTTTAAAAATATAATCTACAATTTTATTATCTTTGATATTCGATTGTAAATAAGACCTTAATCGTTTGTTAAGAATAATCTCAACAATTGTACTACAATTAAGGATGACAGATCTATAAATTTCACGATGATAATCATTCCTTGCAGAAGACAGCAAATCATATGTTACATTTACTGAATAACTAAATCTTCTAAGAAGATTGAGAATATGGCATCGCTTTAGATATACGATGTTTCTCCTCTGTAAACGAATCGTATTAGATACAGCCCTGAGACAAGATTTATTGGAAGCATGAACAGAAAATCCAGAACGAGTATCACAATAATCTTCAGACTTCGAGTGATAAGTCATGGCATCTGGAAAAACAATATTGATTCGTTTTAAAAATGCATTAAAAAGCGGTATTATTTTTTCTTTAATGAGATGAATGTCACTATCCATACCATTAAGGTAAAAGAACTTGCACTCTACAGCATGCAAAATCAACATTTCCCTATTACCACCAAAATATCCTTCACCCCAAAAACCTTCTTTATAATAGTTTTCTCCCGCTGGCGTTAGAAAATAGCGATGCCAATTATTTTCGTCAAGAGTAGCACATTGAGGGAAATTTACACGAAGATATACATTATCTTGGATTCTAACACAGAAATGCGCCCCCAAAAGTTCACGATCTATATAGATAAACGGATTAAGTTCTAAAGAACATGATACTAGTTCATATTTCTTTTCTATTTCACTACACATATTCATTCTCTATTATACTAATATTTATGATGAAGGAAATGCCATCAACAATCATCTAAGCCATAGGACATTCCAATATCTGAGTATGCAATAAATCCAAGAACATGAGCCTGGTATAAACCGGAGAAGTTTCCGGAAAATGCAGTTCTGCTCTTTCTAATTCCTCTGTGGCATATAGATACTTGAACTTGTTGCGCTCATAAAAGCTAAGAACTTTTGGCTGATTATATGCATCAACAACCAAGAATCTACATCCTGTTTTGTTATCCTCCTGTACAAACCACGTCTTGATAAAGTTCATCACTTGTTGACCAACTAAGAAATTTCGTCCTTGATATTTCTTATTAACCCCTAGTCTTCCCAATAATACGGCAGGATAAGTACGAAGATGTTTTTGACCTGGTATAGTTCGTTGAACCTTGTTAGCAGAAGGTTTCGGAATAAAAGTTGTCTTTACACTATCATTTGATACAGTAAAGAATGCAACGATTTCAGAGAACTCACCTTCATTGTTGACAAAGCAATAAGTCTTACCAAGTCGCTCTTGAGCATACAACAAGGCATTGTGATGAAAGAAGTCTTCCAAGTCTTTATCTCCTTCTGTTTCACCACAACAAAAAGGCAAAGATGTAAGTTCTGCGGTCAAAGGCATGAAGTCGCATCTTTCCATAATATCAAATTGATAATTATTCACCAGCCAATTTAATTAAAGAGGAAGTTTAATCTTTACATTTTTTGAGCGTTCCATCATACGACGGATTGCATCTTGTGCACCTTCAGGAATCACAGTTGTGGCAGTATTTCTACTACTCTCTGCAATCTCTATAAAGCGCTCTGCAACATCACC
>UQGS01000094.1 GCA_900540685.1 uncultured Catenibacterium sp.
TTTTGTTGGAATAGTTCATAAAGATTTAAAAATATAAAAAAGAGATGTTGAACATCTCTTAGTCAGCAGGGAAAATAACCCCTGCTTTTTTTCTTGCCTTAGTGAGCACTTCCATCACATCTAATGTGTTTTGTAGAAGTGTTTCCATCTTATCTTTATCATTTTTTTCAATAATATTCTTTAATTCCACAAATTCATAATACATACGGTTATGTGGTCCATTTTCATTATAAGTTACTTCTTCCTGCTTATTAAAAGCCATCTGGAATTCAGTAATCTGACTTGATGGACTTCTCATGACAATATAACCTTCATCGCCCTGAATAGTAGAAGAAAGTGGTGCCTGACAATCCTTTGCAGCAACACAGACTGCTTTCATATAACCATAATCCATAACAAGTACACCAGATGTATCAATACCTCTTTCAATATTAGGGTAATACTCTACATTTTCTGGTTTACCAAACAGTTCCATAATAAGATTGATATTATACACACCTAAATCCATTAAAGAACCACCTGAATGATTTGGATCAAATGCTGGCGCAATATCTCCCTTTTTAAAACGATCATATCTTGATGAATATTGTGAGAAGTTAAAGTTAATCACACGAATATTACCTAATTCCTTTACCTTTTCTTTTAATAAATAAGTGTTAGGGAAGAAGCGGTTAGGAATAGCTTCCAAAAGGAATAGATTCTCTTTCTTTGCGATTTCTTTGAGTTCTAAGGCCTCTTTCAAGTTAGTTGTGAATGGTTTTTCACATATTACGTTTTTACCTGCGATAAGCGCTTTTTTAGACATAATGAAATGTAGATCATTTGGTACAGCAACATAGATAGTATCAATATCCTTATTCTCCAACATTTCTTCATAATTTAAATAATAACGTTCAATAGGATACTGAGCACAAAGATTCTTTAAGTTCTCTTCATTACGTGCTGAAATACCTAATAGTTCAATACCACTTAATTCATTAAACATCTTTAAAAAGTCTTTTACGATCATTCCTGATCCTACAATACCAAGTTTCATAATATATCCTCCTACTTTAATCCTTTGATTGCATCTTCTAATATCTTCATCTGTAATAATGTCTGTTCCTTAGTGACTAACTGTGGCTGATGATTGATGATTGTTTCATAGAGTGCATCATAATAATAACCATAATCACCTTTGACTGTCTCTACGTTTTCTTCATGATAATGCCCCTCTTCATCATAAATAAGAGTACCGTAATCAGCTGGTGTATCTAAACCAAAGTCATCATGTTCATAAGGCATATAGAAACGTTTTAAATCTGCTTCCTGACGGTCTTTTTGTGCTTTTGTAAACATTCCCTTCTTACCATATAAAACAAAGCTAGGACGCTCTTTAATGCGGAAATATGATGATTTAACTGAGACCTTTAAAGTACCATAATAGAGATCTAGATCAAAGTAATCATTCATACGTCCTGTACCTAATAACTGACGTACATCATAATGGGCATGATCTGGTTTACCAAAATAAGAGATCACCTGATCTAAGGTATGACAAGCATGACCATAGAGATAAGAATCGATTACTGAGAATTCATGAATGTTTTCTGGTACTTCTGGTCGATAGTAATCAAAATGCATTTCTAATTCTAATAAATCACCAAGTTTGCCTGATTCGATGACCTTCTGAACAGTCAAGAAGTCACTGTCAAATCTTCTATTTTGATAACATTGAAGCATGAGTCCTTTAGATTCAGCTAAGTCAAATAGTTCTTTTGCCTGTGCATAACTTGATGCGAATGGTTTTTCTACTACACAATGTTTTCCCGCTTCTAATACCTTCTTTGCATATTCATAATGTAAGCTAGATTTTAATGTAACTACAATAACCTGAATATCTTTATCAAAGAGTAATTCGTCTAGATTATCTGTGTAGTGAATACCTTCTATTTTCTTCCATGTATCAAAATGAATAGAACGATTATAGATTGTTTTTACTTTTATTTTATCTTTTCTAGTGAGTACAAATGGCATATGGTAACGATTCGTGCTTTTACCATTTCCAATGAATCCAATTGTAAGTGTCATATATGTTCCTCTCTTCTTCATTACTATTCTTTATTATTTATAGATTAATTACAAGTATTCACAATGGAATCGTAAAAAAAGTACGAATTAGATGTGAATAACTTTTATAAGAGAGAACTTATAGTTCATAAAAAAAAGAACCCAAAGGTTCTTTTACGCTTTAATAACTTTTAATACAGGTTCATTCTTTTCTAATAATCCAAATAAGAATGCACCAATTTCTAATACAATAACTTCACCTACAAATACATAAACTGCATTTAATAGGAATGGTGTATGGAATGCAAGTGTTAATTCGATACCTACGATGATACCGTTGATTAAACCACCTAAGATACCACCAACATAACGGTTAGATACTTTGTGCATAGCGATAACTGCAAGTAAAGTCGCAAATGTACCAAATACCATGTCATAAGCACCAAGAGATGATGGAACGTTCGCAATGAAGCATCCTAATACTAATCCTGGGATGTATTTCTTATTGTAGAATGCAAGGAAGATCATTACTTCTGAGATTCTCATCTGCACCTGACCATAAGAAATTGGCGCTAAGCCAATAGTAAGTGCTGCGTAGACTGCAGCGATGACTGCGTTTAATGCAATCGTTTTAACGTCTAGTTTTTTCATATTCGATTTTCTCCTTCTTCTAAAGAACAGTTAGAAGCCAAACATCATGAATTATATTCATATGTTCTTAGTTTTTTATACTGGGTTTGGCTCTCGAACCAGTTCCCAACTACTATATCATTTATAGATATAGGAGACAAGAAAAAGAATAAAAAAAATGAGTCAAGCGGTACTTGACTCATCGGCTCATCGCATTTTTAAATTGCGACCTGGCAGCTTGCTATTGTCGCGTCTTCACACTATCGTCGCCGTTATGATGCT
>UQGS01000095.1 GCA_900540685.1 uncultured Catenibacterium sp.
ATTCCTATATGGTTTATTACAACAATGATCGTTATCAGTACAATCTGGCCAAGCTGTCACCAAATGAGTACTTTGAATATTATATGACTGGTGAGTACCCACTGAATCATGTCGCAAAAGAGCCTGATGAATATAAGGAAAAATTCAGACAGGTAAGAAATAATCTGGATAGAAACTCAACGCTTGAGAAATTAGTAGCTATCCTTCAAAGAATAATACATTTCAAACAGTCCACTAGGTAATCTGTGTAGATGGCTTCTGATTATATCTATATCATTATTACTTAATGATGCAAAGCCAAAATCATCCATCTTAGTGAATATTACAGTACCATTAAAATAGCCATCAACATCATCTGGATCAGATATGTAAGTAATGGTGTGATTAGCATCAAATACACTTAAATCCTTTACAAGAAGATAGACTGATGGATCATCATCAAATATATAATCTCGGTAGTCAAATACACCAAGCTCATTTCTTATGACTTCCTTCATTCTATCTGTTTCCAATACACATAAAACTCCATCTTTAATGATTACATATTTACATAGTTTACACATAAAAATATCCTCCTGGTTATTTACACCTAGAGGATATCTTTATTTCTAATTGATTTTAAGTACTTTTTTATTTAATGTCCTTGACATGGGGTCCACATTAGGGACTTCAATCGAAGTCCCTTTCTTTACAAAAAATACATACAAAAAACACATAGACTCCATAACAATTACATATCCTTATACTATACTATTAACCATTGAGGTGATAGAAATGGATTGTTTGTTCGTATTTTTAGAAAGCTTTTTTAATACAGTAGATGAAGATGAATAACTATTAGTTATTTATTGGTGGGGAAATATATGTTTGATGAAAGTATTATGTGTTGGTTAAAGAATAATCGTGCACCTGTTCATTCTATAAGAGCTAATGTACTGACAACAGAAGTGAATGGTCATAAGTATTATGCCTGTTTTGGATTAGAAGATGGACAGATGAAGAAATTTCCTATAGATTATTATGCTTATATGTCTTTAAAAGAAGGAGAAATAGGTATATTAACGTATAAAGGTACAAGATTTATAAGATATGACAGAGGTGGAGAATAATATTTTCTTCACCTCTTTTATTGACGAAAATAAATTTAAGTGATAATCTATTCGTGTAAGATAATTTCATGAATAGGAGATGGGTGAAAATGAAGAGAAGAAGTGCAAAAGCCGCTTTAGAACTTATTGAAGATGGTATGATTGTAGGTCTAGGTGGAGGAGAAACAATTTGTTATCTTGTGGAGTATTTAAGTGAATCTCATAAAGATATTAAGGTTGTGACCCCTTCGTTTGCGACAGAACAGGCATGTGTTAAAGCAGGACTTGATCTATTACCACTTTGGTCAGTAGATCATGTAGACTTGTCTTTTGATGGCTGTGATGAAGTAGATCAGCATATGAATGCCTTAAAATCAGGTGGAGCGATTCATACAAGAGAGAAGTTGATTGCGTCTATGAGTGATCGTTATATCTTATTGATTGATGAATCAAAGTATTTTATTACTTTACCATTTAATCATGATATTACATGTGAAGTATTGAAGGATGCTTATAGCTATGTCTCAAGAAGAATTAAAGAAATGGGTGGAGAACTTGTTTTAAGACCTAATAAGAGTAAAGCAGGACCAGTTATAAGTGATGATGGACATTTTATTGTAGATGTACATTTTGATATAATAGATGATATAAATGAGTTAAATAACAAGTTAAACAGCATTGAGGGACTTATTGCGACTTCTCTATTTGTTGGATTAGTCACTGATCTTATTATTTCTAATAAAGAAGAAACATACAGAATGGGAGGAAAATAGTATGTATAATTGGGGTATTATTGGAACTGGATGGATTGCCCATGAAATGGGTGAAGCATTAAATAGAAGTAATCATGGTATTTATGGTGTTGTTTCAGGACGTTATGAAAATGCATTGTCTTATCAGAAAGAATTTGATGTAAAACATATCTATCATACAATAGATGAGATGTTAGAAGATTCAAATATTGATATTGTTTATATTGCGACACCACATAACCTTCATTATGAAGAGATGATGAAAGCACTCGATGCAGGTAAACATGTCTTTGTAGAAAAGTCTATTACTGTCAATGATAAGCAGTTAGAAGAAGCTGTGTCTTTAGCACAAGAGAAGGGTTTAGTTATTATGGATGGTGTGACACTCTTCCATATGCCAGTCTTTAAGGAAGTAAAGGAGATTGTAGAAGGTGGGACACTAGGACCTGTTAAGATGATTCAAGTGAACTTTGGAAGCTGTAAGGAATATGATATCAACAATCGTTTCTTCTCTAAGGATCTTGCAGGTGGTGCATTGCTTGATATTGGTGTCTATGCAGTAAGTTTTGCGCGTTACTTTATGTCAGAATATCCTGAACAGGTTTTATCTACAGTGAATCTCTTTGAAACAGGTGTAGATGAAACATCAGGTATTATTCTTAATAACTCTAAGGAAATGGCTGTTATCTCTCTTACAATGCGTGCTAAACAGCCAAAACGAGGACTTATCGCCTGTGAAAATGGCTATATAGAAATATATAACTATCCTAGAGGAGACAAGGCAGTAATCACTTATACATATGATGGACATACTGAAACCATTGAAAATGGTGATACAAAAGACGCTTTAATCTATGAAATTGAGGATATGGAGGCATATGTAACACAAAAATATAGTAAAACATTAGAATATACAAGTGATGTCATGAAAATACTTACTAAAATCAGAAAACAATGGGGTATGATTTATCCTTTTGAATAAATTAAAGATAGAATACTACTTTTCGTGCATTAAAAAAACTTTTTATACATAACTATGAGACTTATAAT
>UQGS01000096.1 GCA_900540685.1 uncultured Catenibacterium sp.
CTTGAGTTAGAGTGCTATAAAGTAGAAAATCAGGCGTTAAGCTAAATTTAATGATCGAATAGCAACATTTTTCTTAAACTGAGCGTATTTCTATAGTATTTTTTCTAATATTTCTATAGCCTGAGGTAATTTATCTAAATCGATAGAAGAGTAGTTCATAATGAAGGTATGTGATGTATGAGGTATATTCTTAAGATAGTAATGAGAAATAGCTCTTAGATGGATTCCTTCTTCTTTTAATTTATTGATAAGTGTTTCATCAGACATATGTGTATGAATCGTGATAAGGAAATGAAGACCTGCATCTTCCTTGGAAATAGTAATCATATCCTTTAAACTACTTTCTTCTAACATTTTTACAATCGCATCACGCTTATTATGATAATGGTTACGTAATTTAGTAATATGCTTATCAAAATAATGTTCATTAATAAATGATGCAAGAGTATATTGTTCGAAGTTAGAGACTGTACAGGCATAAAAAGAGAGCTTCTTATTATAGCGTTCTAATAAATGGTGAGGAAGCACCATATAGCTAATGCGAATTGTAGAGGCAAGAGTCTTAGTAAAGGTATTCATATAAATAACCTTTTCACTTAAATCAATACTTTGCAGGGCAGGAATAGGCTGTCCACTTAAACGTAATTCACTGTCATAATCATCTTCTATAATATAGCGATGTTCCTTCTTATTTGCCCATCCAAGTAATTCATAACGTCGAGATACAGGCATAATAATACCAGTTGGGAAATGATGAGAAGGAGAGATATGTGCAATATCTACATCTAAATCTTCTAATTGGTTGACTAGTATTCCCTGCTCATCCATATCTATAGGAACACATTTTGCTCCCAAACTAGAATAAACATCTAATATTTTATTATAACCAGGATTCTCTACGGCATAGACAAGATCTAAACCTAATAATTGTACGAGTAATCCATATAAATATTCAGTTCCTGCACCGATAATAATTCTTTCTGGTTCAACATCCATATTTCTGAATTCTTTTAAATGATGAGAAATCGCTTCTCTTAATTCATAAATACCACCTACTGGAGGATTAACCATTAGTTCTGATTGGTGTTCATTTAATACGTCCTTCATAAGTTTTGACCAGGTTGTGAAAGGAAACAAATGGGCTGGTGTCTGATTAGAAGAGAAATCACACCAATAGGATTCTTTCTTAATAGAAGGTTTATGAATCATCTTGGCAGGAATAAGAGGTGTCTTATTATTAATAGGAGATACATAAAAGCCTTTCTTAGGTAAAGAATAAATATATCCTTCGGCCATTAACTGCGCATAAGCATTCTCTATTGTGATAATACTAATACCTAGATTTTTCGCAAATGTACGCTTAGAAGGTAACTTCTCATCTGCTATCAGATGTCCCTCTAGAATATCATTTTTGATAAATGTATATAATTGTTGGTAGAGAGATTTATGGTTATTTTCATCAAAACTATATGTAAGCATAAATTCATCCTTTCTTTTCTAACCATTATAGCGTAATCATTTGAAAAAAAGAAGAAAACAGCATAGAATAGTCATATTAATGGAGGATAATCTATGGCATTAACGGCTAAAAGAATTACAGAGAGTTTTAAGGAATTAGAAGATCTTAATAATGAAGCATTCCCTAAAGAAGAACGTGTCTCTATTGAAAGAATGATTGATTTATCTCAAACAGGTATATCCGATCTTTATGGTGTCTATGATGAAGACACATTTGTTGGATTCTTTATGACAATGACATCTGCTACATGTGTTTATTTATTCTATCTCGCAATCCGTTCATCACTTCGTTCTCGTGGGTATGGAGGACGTACTTTAAAGTTGATGGATGATCTCTATCAAAGACAGATTGTGTTGGATATGGAACCTTTAGATGATCAAGCAGATAACTATGAACAGCGTTTAAGACGTACTAGGTTTTATGCAAGTCATGGCTACCGTTCTAGTGGGTATCATTTATTCTATTGGAATCAGACATTTGATTTATTATGTACAAGAGGTCCTTTCCTAAAAGATGACTTTATTGAGATTACTAAAGAACTTCAAAGAGTTGTGGATGAATCAGGAGAAGGGGACTTCCATCCAAAGATGTTGAAGGCAACCTATGATATTCTAGATGTTATAAATTAGTGGCGAAAAACCCATAGGCTTGCCTATGGGATGAAAGCTACATAATTTTTACTTGAGTTAAGCATAAGGGTAAGTTTAATAAGAAAAAACGTTTTGGCAGGTCTATAAAGAATAGATGCCCTTCTGGGTTTCAGGCTGCTGTAGAAGA
>UQGS01000097.1 GCA_900540685.1 uncultured Catenibacterium sp.
AAGGTACAAAGTTTTAAAAACGTTAAATGTTAGTTGTATGTTAGGTTTATGTTAGTTTTTATTCGTACTTTTGCATATTATGAAAGTTAATGGATATAAAAATCTTACGATTGCTACTATATTTGCAGTATTTTTATTGCAAACTATATGGTTGTATAATTCTTTTAGTGTGGCTGTAAATAAGTTGACAACAGAAGTAAATGATTTCTTTATTCAATGTCTCTTTGAGGAGTTAGACAGCAGATTTACGAATATACCCCCAGATACTCAAATACAAGGTTCTAATAAATCGAATCCCAAATACGATAATTATGAATACATTAATAATGGCATATATAATTTATGCCATAAGGATGTTGATCTTCAACAATTAGCAAAGATACTTAATAAAAATATCAAGCAAAGTAAGATGCCTAATACCTATGTACTATATAAAGTAACTAACAAGAGAAAAATGATAGTCTATAAAGATCAAAGTTTTCATGCCAATTTGATAGGAGCTATAAAATCTGAAATTATCCCAACAAGGATAAATGGTGCACAAGGCATTCAAATAGAATTTGTAAACCCTTTTGCTTTGTATTTTCATGAACTAGGACTTCTCGTTTTAATCAGTTTCATTCTTTGTTTTTTGGCATTTGTATGCGTTATGAAACAAGTAGCAATTATTCGAACCCAAGAAGAAAATGCAAGAATACAAAAGGATTTTAGTTATGCAATGATACATGATATGAAAACTCCATTGGCAACTATTAGTATGGGTATTAATGCACTTACCGTTCCTACTGTTGGAGAAAATGAACAGTTGAGAACAAAATATCTAACAGTTATAAGAAATGAGAATAAACATTTATATCAATTAATAAACAGAATCCTTACTATTTCTAAGTTCGAATCTGGCAAACTTATGCTAAATAAGACGATTTTTAACTTAGAACAGCTCTTAAAAAATATAGAAGGTAATTTTGAAGTACACACAAAAAAAGAAGTTACATTCAAAAATTTTATAAATGAATTGCTGGTGTTTGCTGATAAAGAATATTTAGGTGAAGTTTTTTATAATCTAATAGATAACTCAATAAAATATTCAAGTAATTCAGTCCATATTGAAATATTTTCTTACAGAGTAGAAAAAGGAGTAAATATTCGTGTGAAGGATAATGGTATAGGTATATCCAAAGAAGACCAACAGATTATCTTTGATAAATTTGAGCGAGCTTCCGCCTCTAAACGCACATTCTCTAAAGGAGGAGCTCCAGGATTTGGATTAGGTTTAAACTATGTACTTCATGTTATAGAAGCTCATGGTGGTATGGTTTCAGTAGATAGCGAACTCGGTAAATATACCGAGTTCACAATATTCTTACCTGATCAGAATGATAGTTATGGGAAGACGAAGAAGAATTAGATGGATTCTATCAATGAAAAGCCTACCCCACGTGTAGTTTCTATCTGGACGAAAGGGTCTATTTGCAGGTATTTACGAAGGCTCGTTATGATAACATCTAGACGCCGGGCAAGATAGAAATCTTTCTCAATACTTCCCCAAAGCGTGTTTTGTATAATCTCTCGTTTGATGATCATATTTTTATTCTTGGCAAGCAGCTCCAAGGTCTTGGTTTCTTGTTTGTTCAGTTTTAAACAGATGATTCCAGCTTCGTCTTTTAGGCAAGAATGTTCTGGGTCTAAGGTATGCTTGCCAATCTTAATGCAATTTGAAACATTACGCCTCATTAGACCTCCTTTGAGTTTCAGTAGAGCCTTGATGTGACAATCAAGTTCCTCTGGAACAAATGGTTTCTTGATATATTCATCTACCCCGGCTTCGTATCCTTCTTTCAGTTTGGATGGTGCAGTAAAGTTAGTCGTGAACATAATGATGGTTTCACCATCCAGTTCGCGAATATACTTTACCATATCAATGCCGTTCATAATAGGCATATCAATATCTGAAATGATAACATCTGGCTTGAATGATTCCCATGCCTTGATACCATCTTTACCATTGCTTGCGGTTACGATTTCATAACCGCCAACAATATCTTCTAACGTGTTCTTCTCCATAAAGGCAAGATTCTTATCATCTTCCACCAGGAGTAATTTTATGTCTGCCATAGTTGTTTGCAATTTTATTCTTAGCACAAAGAT
>UQGS01000098.1 GCA_900540685.1 uncultured Catenibacterium sp.
TCATAATTAAAGAAGCGATAATTATCATTGCATAAATGCCATGAATCTGTAGAGGAAGCCAACTCTATATCTTTATCTTCATAATACTGAAGAAGTTTCTCAAAGAAATCGACAAATTGCTCGCCATTACATTCCGAATTAGAAGCCACGGTTTCAACAAAAGTCATAAAGTCGTTGTTAACAACTTGCATCGAAGCGATGCTCTTTTCTATCATCTCTATCAAATCGCATGTCTTGCCACCTCTGAATGTAACCTTGAATTGATCTAAAGACTCAATAAGCTTATCACAATACTTTGCTATCCAAGTCTGCAGATTGGTACTCTCAGCGACCTTTTCTTTAAGAATTCGTTGTTCTTGTGCCGTACTTAACAATACAGGCTCATCTGCTTCTAAATAAGAAGGCATCTTACCCAATGCAGGCTTTCGAAGAAGAGGCTTTTCATAAATATCTCTGAGCAACTGATCGTAACCTAACTCATAGATGTCATTGCTACTCATATCTATATACATGCGAGACTTCAAGAATGTAGGCAAACATGGTTCACCATTCTTCTTCTCCTCTAAAATGGGAATGAACTTAGTCTGTTCTGCCAACGAATAGATATCACTAGACATTATAGTGCTTTCCGTTCCTACACCTCCTGTCCTATCATCCGCTTTTCGAGCATAATCTTCATTGCAAATTACGAGTACCTTTTTTATATCTGGATCTTTCACCATCTGTTCCATGAAGACATATTTATCATGGCCATGTTTTAAATCCCAGACATCAAGTTTAACATTCACTCCATCTTGTATCAAACGCTCAGCCAGTCTCTGCACCCAAATCTTATTTTTCTCTGGATGCCAGCTATATGAAATAAATACTTTTGGATTTTCCATTACACACAAACTTATTATCTTTGTTCTCGAATCTTAAGATTTGGCATGTCTAGTTTGTTTCTTTTAACCATGAAGTTACCTCTTTAGGAATATAACATGATGCCCATGCAGAATCACTTATATTTAAAACTAGTAATCGCTCACTATTATTGGTCAACAAACCTTTTAACGAATCCCGAATATCAACGGTATTTTTACAATCTGACTTTATACACCAGGCTGTATTACTTATTCGTGCCCATGAGCCAAATCCCTTAATACGTCCAATTAACTGATTACGAACATCTTCCTCATCAGATTGGAATATTATCAAAAAAATCTTCATTGTTCCTTAATCGATTTATAATAAAAACCTACAATGAATCCTAACGTACCAGATAATGCACCAATAATTGCTACAAGAATATCTTTCAATTCATTAATAGATGCCTTTACTTTTATAGCATAAGCTATACATAAGAAAAGTATAGAAAAAAAGCCTAATACAAAGAGCAAAGCCATTTTACTCCTAGTATGTTCTCTATGTTCTGGCTTTTCATCTTCTTCACTAACATCACCCCCAGTATGCGTATCAGGAACATCAGGTGTCTCAGCAGAATTCGTCTTAGCTGTTTGAGTAGAATCTGTAACTGTAGAATCGGAAGTTTCTTCAAGCTGAGATGCGGCAACATCTTGCTTACCATTCTGGGTATTCTCTGTATCACTCATATTACTAATGTTTAATTATGAATAGAATCAGTATTTATTGTATCTTTTTCTGTTTGTTCAAGATTTGATTTATCATTAGAATTACAACAACCTCCCATACAATCACTAAATAAAATCGTCACAAGAACTGAACTAAACATAATAAACAATATCACATTAACTGAATTTTCAAATTTACATTTCATATCTTTACATTCACTAAAAAACTGCGTATATCACCAATACTGTGTCACAACTATATTACAAGTAATTACACCTATCAGTTTTTTGAAAATCGTTATTGAGAAACTTTTAAGTACCTCCCCACGCCTTCGGCGCAGGGAGGTGAGCGGTACGTTACTTACTCTTCTTGCTTTTCTTTGCCTTCTTTGAAGGCTTGGCGGTTCCTATCTCGCCCTTTTCCTGCATG